>DQXI01000146.1 GCA_011042305.1 Desulfobacteraceae bacterium | reverse complement strand
CTCCAGGCTGAAATCGCCCACTGCCACGAAGAGCTGGGCCTCGGGACCGCCCTCCAGGTGCTGGGCGCAGACGAGTTGCAGCGGAAGCGCCAGCAGCGCCTCGTTGAGGGCGTGCATCGACTGGGGGGTACGACTGAAGATCATCAGGGCCCGCCCCTGCTCGTCCTCGCCAAGGGCCGCCTCGATCCAGGTCTTCGGCTGGGGTTCCCAGCGGTTTTTCCCCGGACGCTTGATCAGGCGAAGATTTTGCACCAGGCAGTTGTAGCGGCGCCTGACGGCGTCGAGGGAAAAACCGGGGGCGTCCATGTCGAAAATCCTGAACGGGGCCGCCTCCGGGGTTTTGGGGCAAAACGCCGCCAGGGACTGGTAGCGGCTCAAGCGGGGGTTGTTGACATGCTCCCGGTACTGCAGGTAGCCGATGTGGGTGAAATAATCGGTAGCGAACATCCCGGCGTTGATCACGGCGGCGAAACCGAGCCGCCTCGCCCACTCCCGGGCGCTCAAGCCATCGACCCCATCGGTTTCCGAAGCCAGCCCCAGCCGCAGCTCCCAGCGGATCGGATCGATGCGCACCACCACGATGTGCATTTCGCTGTTGTCGGCTTCGGCCGGGCGCACGAAGCGCCCCAGCTCCAGCCCGGGCGCCAGCGACCGCCATTGCATCTGCTCGGCGGCCGCTAGGCCCACCGGCAGAAGCCACAAGAAAACAAGAATGCCCCATGGCAGCCAGCGATATCGTGGACGCACCGTGCCCCTCCCGTGGCAGGCGCCAAAGCAAGCCGAAACGCCCGGCGTCTGCAGCTTTCTTCAGCGGCGTCTCGTCGTTTCGCACTTTAGCACAGCCGCGGGCCCCGTGCCAGCCGGGGCGTCTCAACATCGAGGAACCCCTTGACAACGCGGATCATTTCGGCCATATCCAACGGTCGAGTACCCCGTACGAACGCGCCACCCATCCTGTCACGGACCATACAGAGAGCAAAGGAGAGGACCCATGCGATTGATTCTTTTGGGAGGACCCGGTGCGGGCAAAGGCACCCAGGCCAACTACATCAAGGAACGCTACGGCATTCCCCAGATCTCCACCGGCGACATGCTGCGGGCGGCCGTCAAGGCGGGGACCGAGCTTGGCAAGGAGGCCAAGAAGTTCATGGACTCCGGCGGCCTGGTCCCCGATGAAGTGATCATCGGCCTTGTCAAGGAACGGATCAAGGAACCGGATTGCCAGCAGGGCTTTCTCTTTGACGGGTTCCCACGCACCATCCCCCAGGCCGACGCCATGAAGGCCGCCGGCGTGCCCATCGACGCCGTGGTGGAAATCGACGTTCCCGACGACGAAATCATCCGGCGCATGAGCGGACGGCGGGTGCACCTGGCCAGCGGCCGCACCTACCACGTCGTGTTCAATCCCCCCAAGGT
This sequence comes from Desulfobacteraceae bacterium, assembly GCA_011042305.1. Lineage (GTDB taxonomy): Bacteria > Desulfobacterota > Desulfobacteria > Desulfobacterales > UBA2174 > UBA2174. The sequence continues at coordinate 17,975 of DQXI01000146.1, read as the reverse complement.
GGAGGGAAAGGACGATGTGACCGGCGAACCGCTCATCCAGCGCGATGACGACAAGGAAGAAACCGTTCGCAAGCGCCTCAAGGTCTACCATGACCAGACCGAACCGCTGGTGGCCTACTACAAGGAATGGGCCGCCAAGGGCGAAGCCAGCGCCCCCCGATACGTCCGCATCGAAGGCGTCGGGAAGGTGGAAGAGATCCGCGACCAGATCTTCAAGGCTTTGGATGGGCTGCCAAAATAGTCCCCGCAGCGCCGGGGCATGGCGCCCGCCTTACCCCGGCGCCCGCCGACCTCGCCCTTTTACCCGTGCCCGTCGATGGTCTCGAAAGCAACCCATCGCCTCGGCCCCGCGAACCCGTTGCGGCTCCGGCGCTCTTGCCGGTTGGCGGCAACGCCCAAAGGCGTCGGGGCAGATGCTTGACAGTTTTCGACAAGTTGGTATAGTTTGAGCGATGTAATCTAATTCGACGCGAGCGCCTGCCAAGGAGTGGCTGCCCAGATCTCTCAAAAAAACGGCTAAAAACAGTCCAATCCTCTTTTTTTCACCAGTTCGCACCGGTTGGCCCAACAGACACCTCACGCCATTTTTTCCGCGCACTGGCCTGAAAAGCATATTTTCGCACGACAGATGCCAGCAACCCACGATGAGTCATGATTCATCTACGCAGCCGGATCGTTGCGTGAACCCAGCCCAGGGAGAGCCGTCCTGCGCTCGACCCGTCGATGACCCGAAAGGAGCGGGAAAGTTGCATGAATATCAGTGAACTCAAGACCATGAAGATCAACGAGCTGACCCAGCTGGCCCGGCAGTACAACATCGAAAGCCCCGCCGGGATGCGCAAACAGGAGCTCATTTTCGCTCTGCTGCAAGCCCAGATCGAGAAAAACGGGTTGATCTACGGGGAAGGAACGCTCGAGATTCTTCCCGACGGGTTCGGCTTTCTGCGCTCCCCCAGTTACAACTACCTGCCCGGCCCGGATGATATCTACGTCTCGCCGTCCCAGATCCGCCGCTTCAACCTGCGTACCGGGGACACGGTATCCGGCCAGATCCGCCAGCCCAAGGAAAGCGAGCGCTACTTTGCCCTGCTCAAGGTCGAGGCGGTCAATTTCGAAGATCCGGAAGTGGCGCGGGAGAAAATTCTTTTCGACAATCTCACGCCCCTGTATCCCAACCGCAAGGTCAACCTCGAGACCCAGCCGGACAATTATTCCACCCGCATCATGGACCTGATGATCCCCATCGGTTTTGGCCAGCGCGCCCTGATCGTTTCGCCGCCGCGCTCCGGCAAGACCATGCTCATGCAGGCCATCGCCAACGCCGTCATCGCCAGTCACAAGGATGTGGTCCCCTTCGTGCTGCTCATCGACGAGCGCCCGGAGGAAGTCACCGACATGGAACGCAACGTCAAGGCCGAGGTGATCAGCTCCACCTTCGACGAGCCGGCCGAGCGCCATGTCCAGGTGGCCGAAATGGTCATCGAGAAAGCCAAGCGACTCGTGGAGCACAAGAAGGACGTGGTGATCCTGCTCGATTCCATCACCCGCTTGGCCCGGGCCTACAACTCGGTGATGCCGCCCAGCGGCAAGATCCTCTCCGGCGGGGTGGACTCCAACGCCCTGCAGCGGCCCAAGCGTTTTTTCGGGGCAGCCCGCAACATCGAAGAAGGCGGCAGCCTCACCATCATCGCCACGGCCCTCATCGACACCGGCAGCCGCATGGACGAGGTGATCTTCGAGGAGTTCAAGGGCACCGGCAACGCCGAGATCCAGCTCGACCGGCGCCTGGCTGACAAGCGCATCTTCCCGGCCATCGATATCAAGAAATCCGGCACCCGCAAGGAGGAACTGCTGCTGCCGCCCGAGGTGCTCAACCGGGTCTGGATTCTGCGCAAGCTGCTGGCCACCCTCAACCCGGTGGACAGCATGGAATTTTTCCTTGATAAAATGCAAGGAACCCGCAATAATAGAGAGTTTTTGGAATCCATGAACGCCTGAGCGCTCCCAGGGCGCCTGACGAATCGAAATCGAGAAAGGGGTTTGGTCACATGAAAGCCGACATTCATCCTGCTTACCATCAAACCAAGATCACCTGCGCCTGCGGCAACGTACTGGAGGTCGGGTCCACCCGGGAGGATATTCGGGTGGAAATCTGCTCCAAGTGCCATCCGTTTTTCACCGGCAAGCAGAAGCTGGTCGACACGGCCGGGCGGATCGAGCGCTTCTTGAAGAAGTACGAGAAATACAACCAGCAGCAGGCGGAAGCCAAATCGGCCAAGAGCTGAAGGCCCTGCCCGATGCCGTCCGCAGTCGTCCCCGACCGCCGCGCCCGTGCGCGGCGGTCGTGTTCTGATCGAGGACACCGATGATCGACAAACTACAAGGGATAGCCGACCGCTACGACCTCCTGGAACGGATGCTCAGCGACCCGGAGATCATCGCCGACCGGTCCCGCTACCAGAAGTACACCCGGGAGCATGCCGAGCTGGCGCCGGTGGTGGACGCCTATCGGCGCTACCAGGCGCTGCGCACCGAGCTGTCGGAAGCCCGGGGCCTGCTCAACGATCAGGACCCGGCCATCAGGGCGATGGCCCGGGACGAGATCCAGCGTCTCGAGGTTGAAATCGAGGCCCTTTCCGACGACTTGCACCGGATGCTGATCCCCAAGGATCCGGCCGATGAAAAGAACGTGATCATCGAGGTGCGCGCCGGCACCGGCGGCGAGGAAGCGGCCCTGTTCGCCGCCGACCTGTTTCGCGCCTACACCCGCTACGCCGAGGCCAAACAGTGGAACGTGGAGGTGATGACCCACCATGCCACCGGCAGCGGGGGGTTCAAGGAAATCATCGCCATGATCACCGGCCACGGGGCCTACAGCCGCCTCAAGTACGAAAGCGGCACCCACCGCGTGCAGCGGGTACCGGCCACCGAGACCCAGGGCAGGATCCACACCTCGGCCGTTACCGTCGCCGTTCTGCCCGAAGCCGAGGAAATCGATGTCGAAATCGACCCCAAGGACCTGAAGGTGGATGTCTACCGCAGCACCGGCCCGGGGGGCCAGAGCGTCAACACCACCGATTCGGCGGTGCGCATCACCCATCTACCCACCGGCCTGGTGGTCACCTGCCAGGATGAAAAGTCCCAGCACAAAAACAAGGCCAAAGCCCTCAAGGTGCTCCGGGCGCGCCTGCTGGACCGGATGGCCCAACAGCAGGCCGCCGAGCGCAGCGAAACCCGCAAACTCCAGGTAGGCACCGGCGACCGCAGCGGCCGGATTCGCACCTACAACTTCCCCCAGGGCCGGGTCACCGACCACCGCATCGGGCTAACCCTCTACAAGCTCGATACCATTTTGGAAGGTGAACTGGACGAAATCATCGAGCCGCTGATCGCCTTTCACCAGGCTGAAGCCTTGCAAAGCGGCCATGGCCTGGAAGCCGCCGATGCCTGATCCGCTGCCGTTGCCCTGGTCGGTGCTGAAGCTCCTGCGCCGGGCCGCGGAGCACCTCGAAGAACAAGGCATCGACAGCCCCCGGGCCGCGGCGGAAATCCTTTTGGCCCACGCCCTGGGCTGCCGGCGCATCGACCTGTACCTGCGCCATGATCAGCCGGTGGAAGCCGCCGAGCGGGATCGGTTCCGTGATCTGGTGCGCCGCCGCCTGCGCCGCGAGCCGGTGGCTTACATCACCGGTTTCCGCGAATTTTGGTCCCTGCCGCTGGCCGTCGATCCTTCGGTCCTAATTCCCCGCCCGGAAACCGAGTGCCTGGTGGAGGCCGCCCTGGCCGTGCTGCCGCGCTCCACCGTCCCCCAACCTAGGCGTATTCTCGACCTGGGCACGGGATCCGGCGCCGTTGTCCTCGCCCTGGCCAAGGAGCGTCCGGGGCATCGGTTCGTCGCCTCGGACTGCAGCGCCGCGGCCATCGCCATCGCCCGGTCCAATGCCCGGCGCCTGGCCCTCCTGGACCGCCTGGAAATTGTCGTCGGCGACTGGTTCGCCCCCTTCCGTCCTTGCCGGGCATGGGACCTGATCGTGAGCAACCCGCCCTACATTGCCGCCCCGATCCTGGACGGCCTGGCCCCGGAAGTGGCGGCCTTCGAGCCGCGCCTGGCCCTGGACGGCGGCCTGGACGGCCTGGACTGTCTGCGCCGCCTCATCGCCGAAGCGCCCGCGCACCTTTCCAGCGGTGGGTTCCTGATCCTGGAAATCGGCGCCGACCAGCGCCGGCCGGTGAGAGACCTGGCGCAGCAGACGGCGGCTTACCAATGCATCGATTTCCGGGCGGATTATGCCGGGCGCGACCGGGTGGCGATTCTGCGAAAGGGATGAGGCGCGACCACCTCATCCCGGGCTGACCTTCAGAATAGGCTTGCAGCAGACAGTGGAAGTTGGTATGAAGACTCGTTTAGCCATCACACACGTTCGCGGACCGGCCTCCCGGTGCCCGCCGCCGTCTGGCGTCGGCCGGGTCGGAGACCGGGGTGAAACGGACGGTGGTCATTAAAAACCGACAGGAGGAAAATGTTGCCATGGCGTACGTTACAATGAAGGAACTGCTGGAAGCCGGGGTTCACTTCGGTCATCAGACCAAGCGGTGGAACCCCAAGATGAAGCCTTACATCTTCGGGGCGCGCAACGGGATCTACATCATCGATTTGCAGAAAACGGTGCGCATGTTCAAGACGGCCTACGAATTTCTCCGGGAAACGGTGGCCGCCGGGGGCAACGTCCTTTTCGTGGGCACCAAGAAACAGGCCCGCGAAGCGATCTACGAAGAAGCCAACCGCTGCGAAATGTTCTACGTGCACAACCGCTGGCTGGGTGGTATGCTCACCAATTTCCAGACGGTCAAAAAGAGCATCGACCGGCTCAATTACCTCAACACGATTCAGAACGATGGCACCATCGAGCTGTTCCCCAAAAAGGAACGCCTCAAGCTGGCCAAAGAGCGCGCCAAGCTCGACAGCACCCTGGGCGGCATCCAGAACATGACCCGCCCGCCACAGGCGCTTTTTGTCATCGACACCAAGAACGAGGCCATTGCGGTGCGCGAGGGCCGACGGCTGGGCATCCCCATCGTGGCGGTCATCGACACCAACTGCGACCCGGACGAGATCGACTACCCGATTCCGGGCAACGACGACGCCATCCGTGCCATCCGCCTGATCACCTCTCGCATGGCCACCGCTTGCCTAGAGGGGCGGGAGCTGCTGGAAGAGCGCCGACGAGCCGCCAGTGACAAGACAGCGGAAGAGGCGCCGGAAGATGAACTCGCCACGGCCAGCGCCGACCTGAAACCCGGAGAGCGCAAAGTCATCTCGAACGGCAGCGAAGGCCCGGTGGTGGAAATCATCAAGCGGGCCGGCAGCACCGAAGCCCCCCAGGAAGAGACGCAGGTCGACTGATCCAAAAACAGGAAACAATTCAACGGGGACGCCGCCCGCCGATGGCCGTCGCCCCCGTTCTTCAGCAAAGTCCGAGCGGGTCCCCGCACAACGGGGACGCCGCACGTTTGAGGAGAACAACGCTATGACAGCAATCAGTGCCGCAATGGTAAAGGAGCTGCGCGCCAAGACCGGCGCCGGGATGATGGACTGCAAGGAGGCCCTGGGAGCCTGCGACGGCGACATGGACAAGGCGGTGGATTACCTGCGCAAGAAGGGGCTGGCCACGGCCGCCAAGCGGGCCGGACGAGCCCTGAGCGAAGGCATCGTCCAGAGCTACATCCACACCGGGGGCAAGCTCGGGGTGATGGTGGAGATCAACTGCGAAACCGACTTCGTGGCGCGCAATGAAGACTTCCAGGCGTTTGCCAAGAACATCGCCATGCACATCGCCGCCACCAACCCGGTGGGCATCCGCGCCGAAGACGTACCGCAGGAAGTGGTGGAGCGTGAAAAGGAAATCTACCGCGCCCAGGCCCTGGAGATGGGCAAACCGGAAAAGATGGTGGACAAGATCGCCGAGGGCAAGCTGAGCAAGTTTTTCAAGGAAAACTGCCTCATGGACCAGGCCTACGTGAAGAACCCGGAAATCACGGTGGCCGACTACCTCAACGAGCTCATCGCCAAGATCGGTGAAAACATCACCATCAAGCGCTTCGTCCGCTACCAGATCGGGGAGTAGGTCGCCGTGACCCGACCGTGCTACCAGCGGATCCTCATCAAGCTCAGCGGTGAAGCCCTCATGGGCGACCAGGGCTTCGGCATCAGCCCGCGGATGCTCAAGTACGTGGCCGAGGAGGTCCTGGCCGTCCATCGCCTTGGGGTGCAAGTGGCCATCGTGGTGGGCGGCGGTAACATCTTCCGCGGCATCGCGGCCAGCTCCTACGACATGGACCGGGCCTCGGCCGACCACATGGGGATGCTGGCCACGGTGATCAACAGCCTGGCGCTCCAGGACGCCCTGGCGCACAGCGGGGTGACCACCCGGGTGCAAACCGCCATCAACATGCACGAGGTGGCCGAACCGTACATCCTGCGCCGGGCAGTGCGGCACCTGGAGAAAGGAAGGGTGGTGATCTTTGCCGCCGGCACGGGAAACCCCTACTTCACCACGGACACCGCCGCGGTCCTGCGGGCCCAGGAGATCCACGCCCAGCTGTTGCTCAAGGCCACCAAGGTCGATGGACTCTACGACCGCGACCCGATGATCGATCCCCAGGCCACCATCTTTCGCCGCATCCGGTACATGGATGTGATCGAAAAACAGCTTCGGGTGATGGACATGACCGCCATCTCCCTGGCCATGGACAATGGACTTCCCCTGGCGATTTTTAACCTGAAAACCCCGGGCAACATCCTTAGGGTCGTCTGCGGAGAAGCCGTGGGCACCCTGGTGGAAAAGGATGCCTCGCCCGCTGCGGGCGTTGCCCGCGACAGGGAGCCTGAGAGGCCATGATCGACGAACTGCACCAAGACACGCAAGCGCGGATGGACAAAACCCTGGCCGCCCTGAAGCACGAGCTGAACCGCGTGCGCACCGGGCGGGCTTCGTTGAGCCTTCTGGACGGGATCCGGGTCGACTATTACGGCACCCCCACGCCCCTGAATCAGATGGCATCGCTGTCGATTCCCGAAAGCCGGCTCATCGTCATCCAGCCCTGGGACACCTCGGCCATCAAGGATATCGAAAAAGCCCTGCTCAAAAGCGATCTGGGGCTGACGCCCTCGTCGGACGGCAAGGTGGTGCGCATCGCCATCCCGCCGCTGACCGAGGAGCGCCGCAAGCAACTGGTGAAGATCGTCTACAAGATCGGTGAAGACCACAAGGTCGCGGTGCGCAACATCCGCCGGGACGGCAACGAGATGCTTAAGACGCTCAAGAAAGACGGTGACATCGGCGAGGACGAGGCCTTCAAGGCCCAGGAGGAGATCCAGAAGATCACCGACACCTTCATCGGCCGCATCGACGACACCGTCAAGGCCAAAGAGAAGGAAATCCTTGAGTTTTAGTTCCCCCGGCAACGCGGCGGCCGAGAACCTGGATCCCCATCGAATGCCGCTGCACGTGGCCGTTATCATGGACGGCAACGGTCGATGGGCCCGTCGGCGCTTGCTCAACCGGATCCGCGGCCACGAGGCCGGTGCCGAGACAGTGCGTCGCATCGTGCGCGCCAGCCGGGAGGTAGGCCTTGCGTACCTGACGCTCTACGCCTTTTCCACCGAAAACTGGCAGCGACCCAATGCCGAGGTCAACGCCCTCATGGGGCTGCTGGAGCGTTTTCTCGACGGCGAACAGGCCCAGTTGATGGAAAACAACATCCGCCTGCGCGCCATCGGCCAGACCGGGCGGCTCCCAGGCGGCGTAAAAGCGGCTCTCGAGCGGGTCACCAGCGCTACGTCGGCCAACGACGGCATGACCCTGATCCTGGCCCTGAGCTACGGCGGCCGCGACGAAATCGTCACCATGGCCAAGAACCTGGCCCAGGAAGCGGCTGCCGGGCGCCTCGACGCCGACCGTATCGACGCCCGCACCGTCGCGGATCGCCTGGAAACCGCCGGCATCCCGGACCCGGACCTGCTCATTCGCACCAGCGGAGAGATGCGCATCAGCAACTTTCTCCTCTGGCAGATCGCCTACGCCGAGATCTTTTTCACCGACACGCTCTGGCCCGATTTTTCACGGCAAGAGTTTCTCTCCATTCTCAGCGCCTACCAGCGCCGCGAGCGCCGTTTCGGGCGGGTTTAATGTCCATGCACCGCCAACGCTGGATCACGGGACTGCTTCTGCTGCCGGCTGTCATCGGCCTCATCGTAGCCGGCGGGCTGCCTTTGGCGCTGTTTGCCGCCCTGGTGTGCGCCTTGAGCCAGTTCGAGTACCTGCGCATCGTCGGATCCCGCGGCCCCGGAAAATCCACTGACGCGACGTCCTGGCTGCTACTGGCCACCGGGCCGGCCATCGTGCTGGCGGCCAACTGGGCCGAGCCGGGGCTGGTGGCCGTCGGACTGGCGTTCAACCTCGTTCTGGCAGGCATCCTGACCACCGTCGCCTTTGGCGCCGGCCGGTCGGTTTCCGTGGATGCCGTCGCCCGTCAAGTTCTGGGCAGCGTATACCTCGCCCTACCGCTGGCCCTGATCGTGCTGATGCGCCAGGGCCAAGACGGAACCGCCTGGGTCTTCTGGCTGCTGCTGATGACTTTCTCCGGCGATATCGGCGCCTTTTACGGCGGGTCCTACTTCGGCCGCCACAAACTCTGCCCGACCGTCAGCCCCAAGAAAACCATCGAGGGCGCCCTCGGCGGGCTGGGGGCCAGCGCATTCATCGGCGCCGTTTTCAAGGCCTTGTTTCTGGCTCACCTGCCCTGGGACACGACTCTGGCCCTTTTTTTGGCCATCGGCGTCACGGCCCCCCTGGGGGATCTTTTCGAGTCGATGCTCAAACGGGTGGGCCACATCAAGGATTCAGGGGTGATCCTCCCCGGCCACGGCGGCATGCTCGACCGCATCGACGCCCTGATCTTCGCCGCGCCGGTGGCTTACCTGTTCAACGCGTTCATCTTCTGACCCATGCCCAAACGACTTGTCATCCTCGGCTCCACCGGCTCCATCGGCACCTCCACCCTGGACGTGGTGGCCCGGTTTCCGAAGCGGTTTACCGTGGCGGCCCTCACCGCCGGGCGCAACATCCAGCGCTTGGCCGAGCAGGTGATCGCCTTCCGCCCTGAACTGGTGGCGGTGCGCGACGTCGAGGGAGCCAACGATCTGCGGCGGCGTCTGCCGTCGGATCTTTCGGTGGAGATCCACCATGGCGAGAAAGGATTTTGCACCGCCGCCAGCCAGGTGGAAGCCGACATGGTGGTGGTGGCCATGGTGGGCGCCGCCGGCCTGATGCCGACTCTGGCGGCCATCGAGGCCGGGCGCGATATCGCCTTGGCCAACAAGGAAACCTTGGTGATGGCCGGCGCTCTGGTGATGAACCGGGTAGCCGCCGCCGGGGTGCGCCTCTTGCCGGTAGACAGCGAACACAGCGCCATTTTCCAGTGCCTGGCCGGAAACCGGCGTCAGGACCTGGAACGCATCCTTCTCACCGCCTCCGGCGGCCCGTTTCGCCAGTGGCCCGCCGACCGTCTGGCCTCGGTTCAGCCGGCCCAGGCCCTGGCCCACCCTAACTGGAAAATGGGTCCCAAGATCACCATCGATTCCGCCACGTTGATGAACAAGGGGCTGGAGGTCATCGAAGCGGTCCACCTGTTCACCGTGCCCCCCGAACGCATCGAGGTCCTGGTCCATCCTCAGAGCATCGTCCACTCCATGGTGGCTTTCGTGGACGGTTCGGTGATGGCCCAGATGGGGGTGCCGGACATGCGCACCGCCATCGCCTATGCCCTTTCCCATCCCGAGCGCCTGCCGCTGGCCCAGCCGCTGCCGGACTGGACCGTCGGCGGTCCCTTGACCTTCGAGGCGCCGGATTTGAAGCGGTTCCCCTGCCTGCAGCTCGCCTTCGAGGCCTGCCGCGCCGGCGGCACCTTCCCGGCGGTGCTCAACGCCGCCAACGAGGTGGCCGTGGAAGCGTTCCTCCACCAGCGCATCGGGTTCATCGACATTCCACGCTGCGTGGTCGAGGCCCTCGAGGCCCATCAAGCTCCCGCCGAACTGGACCTGGCGGCGATTCTGGAAGCGGATGGCTGGGCCCGCCACTGGACGGCGCAGCGCATCGGAGGGCATTGATGAGCACCAGCATCGTGGCGTTGATCATTGTCTTGGGGGTGCTAATTTTTTTCCACGAGCTGGGCCATTTTCTCGTGGCCCGGTTTTTCGGCGTGGGCGTGGAAAAATTTTCCCTTGGTTTCGGCCCACGCCTGGTGGGCCGGCAGGTCGGCCGCACCGACTACCGCATCTCGGCCATTCCCCTGGGCGGCTACGTCAAAATGGTCGGCGAAGAGCCGGACGCCGAGCTCGACCCCGCCGATCTGCCCTTCTCGTTTACCCACAAGCCCGTGGGCCAGCGCATGGCCATCGTGGCCGCCGGGCCGGCATTCAACATTTTGTTGGCCCTGGTAATCTTCTATTTTGTCTTTCTTTTCGCCGGCATGAGCGTGCTGCTGCCCACCATCGGCGAAGTGTCCGAGCATTCCCCCGCCGCTGCCGCCGGTTTGCGCCAGGGCGATCGCATCACCGCAGTCGACGGCAACCCGGTCGCCACTTGGCAGGACATGGCCCAGCTCATCACTGCCAGCCAGGGGCGCCCCCTGTCGGTGCAATACCGCCGCGGAGATGCCGAGGGCCGGGTGCGCATCACCCCCGAGGTCCGTCAGACGGAGAACATTTTCGGTGAACCGGTCACCCGCTATGTCATCGGGATCACCGCGGCCGGCCAAGTGGAAACCCGCCGCGTCGGGCCGCTGGAGGCCGCTGTCACCGCCGCTACCCAGACCTGGGCCATCACGGAGATGACCGTGCTCAGCGTGGCCAAGATCATCTCCGGGACGCTTTCGCCCAAAACGCTGGGCGGACCGATCATGATCGCGGAAATGGCGGGCCAGCAGGCCCGCGAGGGTCTCGTCAACCTGATGTTTTTCACCGCCCTGATCAGCATCAACCTGGCGATCCTCAACATCCTGCCGATACCGGTGCTCGACGGCGGGCACCTGCTATTTTTCACCATCGAGGCCCTGCGGGGACGGCCGGTGAGCAGGCGGCTTCGCGAAATCGCCCAGCAGGCCGGGATGTTTCTGCTCATGTTGCTCATGATCCTGGTCTTCTACAACGACATCCTGCGCATCGCCTCCGATTGAAACGGACGCCTGCTTCGCCACTCGCCTTGATCGTTCGGCCCTCCATGGGCTATAGGGGGGTGAGTGGTCTTTGCGTTGACGTCCCCTGGTCCTACCAGGATTCATTTTCGCCCCAACTTCCCGATACGGATCCGCCGCATGGCTCATCGACTTGAAATTACATTAAAAAAAGACCTTTTCGATCCCGAGGGAGAGGCCGTGCGACGCAAGGCGGCCGCCTATTTCGGCCTCGTGCTGGACCAGGTACGCACTGTCCAGGTGCTCACCATTGACGCTGGTTTGACTGACGACCAGCGCGAACGCATCCGCACCGAGGTCTTCACCAACCCGGTCACCCAAGTGTCTTCTTTCGCCCCTCTGCCCGAGCCCTTCGACTGGGTGGTGTGGGTCGGTTTCAGGCCCGGGGTCCGTGACAATCCCGGTGCCACGGCCCTCGAGGCCATCGAAGACTGCCTCGGTGTCCACCTGCCCCCCGGCGCGGCGGTCTATACCTCCAAGCGCTACTGCATCCAAGCCAAGAACCTGGATCGCGCCGACGTGGACCGGATCGCCGGCGAGCTGCTGGCCAACGACATCATTCAGCAATGGCGGATCTTCGACCGCGGCGAATGGGATCCTCGTACCGGCATCGGCATCATCATTCCCAAGGTGATCCTGGATCACACCCCCACCGTGGCCACCGTGCCCATCAGCAGCGACCAGGAGCTGCAGGCCATCAGCGACGCCCGCTCTTTGGCCCTCAACCCCAACGATATCCCGGTAATCCGGTCCTACTTCCGCGACCCGGCGGTCCGGGAAGCGCGCCGCGCCGTGGGCCTCGACGATCCCACCGACGTGGAACTGGAGTACATCTCCCAGGCCCGCAGCGACCATTGCAACCACAACACCTTCCGCGGCCGCTTCGATTACCGGGACCTGTCCACCGGAGACGTGGAAACGGTGGACAACCTGTTTAAAACCTGCATCGAGGCCCCCACCCTGGCGCTGAAGGCCCGGAAGGACTGGGTGGTCTCGGTGCTCTGGGACAACGCCGGCGCCGGCCGCCTCGATGCGGACCACTACTACGTGATTACGGGAGAAACCCACAACAGCCCTTCCAACATGGAGGCCTACGGCGGCGCCATCACCGGCATCGTGGGCGTCTACCGCGACCCGCTGGGCACCGGCAAGGGCGCCAAGCTCATCATGGGCGCCTATGGCTACTGCGTGGGCCCCCGGAACTACGCCGGCGACCTGCGCCCGCGGCTGCACCCGCGCCGGCTGCTGGACGGGGTGATCGAGGGGGTGCGCGACGGCGGCAACAAGAGCGGCATTCCCACCCCCTTCGGCCAGGTGCTCTTCCACCCGGGCTATCTGGGCAAATGCCTCGTCTTCGTCACCGCCCTCGGCCTGATGCCGGCCCGCGTGGCCGGCACGCCGGCGGAAGAAAAGGTCACTTCCCCCGGGACCTGGTGATCATGTGCGGCGGCCGCGTGGGCAAGGATGGCATCCACGGGGTCACCGCCTCCAGCGAAGTCTTCTCCGAGCACACCCCGGCGGGCCACGTGCAGATCGGCGACCCCTACACCCAGAAGAAGATGCACGACTTTCTCCTCGAGGCCCGCGACGCCGGCCTGATCCGCTTCGTCACCGACAACGGCGGCGGGGGGCTGTCCTCTTCGGTGGGCGAATCGGCCCGCTACAGCAACGGCGCTTTGATCGATCTGGAGAAGGTCCCTCTGAAGTACGAGGGCTTGGACCAGTGGGAAATCTGGGTCTCGGAAAGCCAGGAACGCATGACGGTGGCTGTGGCGCCCGAGGACCTGGAAGCATTCATGGCCCTGTCACGGCGCCACGCCGTCGAGAGCACGGTCATCGGGCGCTACACCGACAGCGGCAAGCTGCACATCCGCTACGAGGGCAGGACCTGCGCCTACGTGGATCTGTCCCTGCTCGAGTCCGGCTTTCCCCAGTGGACCTTCGAAGCCCACTGGCAGCCGCCGGAGCACCGTGGCCTCTGTGAACCGGTGCTCGGCGAACCCACCGACTACAACGCGCTGGTGCTGGCCATGCTGGCGCGGCCCAACATCTGCGCCAAGAACTGGATCGCTCGCCAGTACGATCATGAAGTCCAGGGCACCAGCGTGATCAAGCCACTCATCGGCGCCGGCCGCGACGTGCCTCCCGATGCCGTCGTGATCCGGCCGGTGCTCACCAGCAGCCGCGGCTTGGTGTTCACCCAGGCCCTGATCCCCCAGTACTCGGCCATCGACGCCTACCACATGACCGGCTGCACCATCGACGAGGCCGTGCGCCGGATCATCGCCACCGGCGGCGACCCGGCGCACATCGGCGGGGTGGACAACTTCTGCTGGCCCAACATCCAGTACGATGCGGAGAAAAACCCGGACGGCCGCTTCAAGGCGGCCCAGCTGGTACGCGCCTGCAAGGCGCTGCGGGAAAGCTGTCTGGCCTACGGCATCCCGTTGCTCTCGGGCAAGGACAGCATGTACGTCGACGGGCACCTGCCCGGCCGCTTCGGGGAAAGGCACAAGGTCAGCGCCCTGGAGACGTTGCAGTTTTCCGCCGTCAGCATCATCGACGACATCACCCGTTGCGTCACCATGGACCTGAAGGCACCGGGGGACATCGTCTACGTCCTGGGGCTCACCCGGGCCGAACTGGGGGCCTCGGAGTACTACGAGCTGTTCGGCAAAATCGGCTGCCGGGTTCCCCAAGCCCACCCTGGAAGTTTTTTGCCGCTCTACCATGCCCTGGCCAAGGCCATCGGCAAGGGGCTGGTGGCCTCGGCCCACGGGGTGTACCGGGGCGGGTTGGGCGTCCATCTTTCTCTGGCGGCCATCGGCGGCCGTCTCGGGGCGACGGTGAATCTGGACCAGGTGCCCGCCGACGGCGCCCTGCGGCCCGACCGGCTGCTGTTTTCCGAGTCCGCCGGCCGCTTTGTCGTCACCGTAGCGCCTTCGCAGCGCCGGGCCTTCGAATCGCTTTTCACCGGCCTGCCCCTGGCGGCCATCGGCACGGTAACCGCCGAAGCGACCCTGGAGATCCGCAGTGGCCCGCAGGCGCTGGTCCGTCTGCCGGTGGAACAGCTGGTGGCGTCCTGGAAGGGGCCTTTTGGAGATTTGATTTGAACGACTCAGTTGTCACGGAGGCTATGGCGAACGGCATGTCCCCGAATCCCATCGACGCTTTGGTGCTCACCGGCTACGGCTTGAACTGCGACAACGAGACGGCCCACACTCTGGCCCTGGCCGGCGCGCGGCCCCATCGGGTCCATATCAACGCCCTGATCGACGGCGAGGTCTCCCTGGAGGACTTTCAGATCATGGTCTTCGGCGGCGGCTTCAGCTGGGGCGACGACCACGGGGCCGGCGTGGTGCAGGCGGTACGCATGAAAAACAAGATCGGTGACCAGTTGCTGCAATTCGTGGCCCGCGGCCGCCTGGTCATCGGCATCTGCAACGGGTTCCAGGTGCTGGTAAACCTCGGCCTGCTTCCCGGCCTCGACGGCGACTGCACCCGTCGCTGCGTTGCCTTGACCCACAACGACTGCGGCAACTTTCGCGACGACTGGGTTCACCTTGGCGTCTCCGCGTCAACCCCCTGCGTGTTTACCCGGGGCCTTACGCGCCTGGAACTGCCGATCCGACACGGCGAGGGCAAGTTCTTTGCCGATGCGGCCACCCTGGCCCGACTCGAGGCCCAGGGACAAGTGGTCTTGCGCTACGTGGACGCTTCCGGCCGACCGGCCGCCGGCGCCTTTCCGGCCAATCCCAACGGGTCACTGAACGATATCGCCGGCATCTGCGACCCCAGCGGTCGCGTTTTCGGCCTCATGCCCCACCCGGAAGCCTACCACCACTGGACCAACCATCCGGACTGGCCCCGGCAAAAAGAGCCGTTGCGTCGGGCCGGCCGCCCCCTGCCAGGCGGTTCAACGCCGGGGGTGCGTATCTTCGAAAACGCGGTGAACTACCTGCGGGAAGCTTAGCGGGAAGAATTCGGAGCCGCCCCCAGAGGACACACGATGGACCGACTTTTCGCGGTGGCTGAAGCGGCGCTTCCGTTTCAGGCCTTTGAGACATTGGTAACTTGAAGCTTGCAAGAATCTCATGGCAACCGACGCGCTGATTTACGACGATGTGTATCACTGGGCGGGCTGGGGAGGCCGCACGCGGCTGGGCAGCGGCCGCTGCCGGCTGCGGATTTACGACCTGCGCCGGGGCGATCAAAAAGGCCTGCCCCACCTCAAGCCGATCATCGCGGTGGTCTCGGACCTGCCCAAGGAGCGGATCAACGACATGTCGGTGCGCAGTTGCACCAGCCATGTGGCCACCTGTGTGACGGCCGATTTCAAGATCGATCCCCAGCGGATGCTCTGGATCGAGTATTCCCCCGGCGTTTCCTATGGCGCTGCGGGGGATCGCCGCGTCGAGGAAAGCGTAGTGGCGGTGGATTTCAACTGGCACGATGGCAAGGCCATCGAACCCAAGTGGCGCGAACTGGCGCCCCCGTTGCGCGACGTGGTTCTGGGCTTGATCCGCCAGACGGAAAGCTGACGCCCGCCTTGCCCATTGCTCCGTGGGGCCCTCCTCCTACTTCTTTGCCGACCTGAAGCGAAACCAGTCATCAAGATCGATTATCGCCTGGCTGAACTGGTAGCGGCCGTCGGCGAACACGCCGTAGTCCCCGCCGCCGGCCATGGCGGCTGAAAAGCGGGTCGCGTTGGCATAAAAGAGCCAGGCGTCGCTCCAACGCCGCTCCACGGATTCGTCGAAGGGGTTGACCGGATCCGCCAAGCCGTCTTTCCAGATGCGCTGCATGATCTGGGTGGCGCTGCGCACGGCGGCGTTGGTGGTGACCAGGGTGTTTTCGTAGCGCTGGAAGTGTCCGTCGATCCAGGACGGATCGTGACAGGCGCGGCAGGTCCGGGTCATGGCCCGGCGCCGCGCGGCTTGCTCGTTGGCGTCGATGAGAAAAGTTTCCGCCGGGGTCCCGTCGAAGCTGGTGGGCAGAGCCAGCCCGTCCTGGTTGCGGATCTGGGTGGTATCAGCCGATAGCGGGTGGGCATGGGCGTAGATCAGTCCGAACTGGCGCCAGGCCAACCGGTCGTTCATGCGGTGGCTGCGCTGATTGAGGATCTGCCCCTCGGGATCCACCACCAGGCTGACGTGGCACGCGGCGCAGGTGGGCGCGGCGAAATCGGTCCCGGCGGTCCAGGGCACGGCTTCAAAGTCCCAATCGGCCTTCATGGCCGTATAGATATTGCCGTGCTTGGATGCGGCATAGACCTTGTAGACCGGCACATCCGGCCCCACGTGGCATTGCTGGCAGGTCTCGGGCTTGCGGGCCAGGGCGATGGAAAAACGATGGCGGGTGTGGCAGCTCGTGCACGAGCCGAGGCTGCCGTCCAGGTTGATACGCCCCACCCCGTTGTTGGGCCAGCCGCTGATGACGGGAAATTGCAGCTCTCCAAAATCGGTGTCGCGCGTCTGGCGGCCGGCCACCGCCAGACGCGTGCCGTGGCAGTGGAAACAGGCATCGGCACGGGTCAGATCGTCGGGCGGGGCAAAATCCATGCGGCCGCCTTGGAGGGTCACCGCGCCGGAAATGGTCCGCTCAAGCATGGCGTAGAGCGGATTGTCCGCCAGGTTGGCGTAGGCGTGGGCCATGAGGTTGCCGTCGTACTGGCCCCGTTCCACCGGGTGGCACGCGGCGCAGTCATCCGGGCTTACCACCACGTGAATCTCGTAGCCGTTGTGCTCGAAGGTGTCCGCGTGACGGTCGCCCCGGGCCGTGTGGCACTCGGCGCACCCCACGGTGGTATGGCGCAGGCCATCCGGGATCTCCGTCGCCGATACCCGGCGGCCCGCCTCCTGGACGGCTTGTCCCTCGGCTGGAGATACCCGGGCGTGCCGGCTCTGCTCCCAGTCGGCCACGATTCCCGGGTGAAGGGTGGCATGGCAGCCGAGGCATTCCTCGGTGGCCGCACTCACCGGCGCGGTCTCGGCACTGGCTGCCGTGGCCGCCAGCAGTATCGCCATCGCGGTCGCCGGGAAAAGAAGTTGCCGTTTCATCGCTGCGCCTCCCCAAGATAGATTTTGAATGCCCTTTGAGGTCATGCCTCGCGCATGCCGCCGCCGGCTTCAAAGGCGGCCATCCATCTGTCCACCCGCTCATTGCCGTAAGCGCTGCGCCAGGCCGCCACGATCTGCGCTACCGGCACGTCGGCCTGGGCCCCGTGGTCTTGCAGGTATTCGATGAAGGGGCTGCCGTCATCGGTCTGCGCCGGCAACACGGCGTCCTGGAATCCGTCAAAATCCACCGGCGCCGCGCCCTGGCGCCAAAACAGCTCGGCGTTGAAGGCCGGCGTGGCCTTGACCCAACGGCCATGGAGCCAAAACTCGGTATAGCCGTGATAGACGAAAAGATCCGACCCCAGCATATCCAGGAGTCGCCGCGGCGCCAAGTGGTTTCGCAAATCGGCAAAGCCCAGCCGGCTGGGGATGTTGACGGCTCGACCCAGCGTGCAGAGCAGCGCGGCCTTGCCCACGCAAAACCCCCTGCCCGAGGCCAGGGTCGTGCTGGCCCGGTAGTGTTCGGGACGGTAAAACGGCACGTAGGGATCGTAGCGAATCTGATCACGCACGGCGTAAAAGAGGCTCACGGCCTGCTCCGACGGATCGGTGCGGCCCGGCGCGATGGCATTGCGGGCGAAAGCCTGAACAGCGGGATGATGG
>DQXI01000144.1 GCA_011042305.1 Desulfobacteraceae bacterium | reverse complement strand
GTTTGAAGCTTCGCGAGATGGCCGTAATCCCCTTGCTGCGAGGGGTGTTGCCGGCGACGGCCTGAAAAATGTGCGCGTTTTGTCGTCATTTCAATTCATAAGAGACTAAAGACTGGGCACCGGCCCGGTGCCGATTGCGGTTACGGGGTGACCCCCTTTGGCGTAAAACGCAGCCCCACCGTGATGTACGGCCGGCGCACCCCCTTCGGGTGGGGGGGAAAGGGCTCTGCTTTCATGATGGCACGCCGGGCGGATTCGTCAAGGTAGCTGTTGCCCGATTTCCTGTCAAACCAGAGGTCCTTGATCCGCCCGTTCGGCAGAACGGTGAAGGCCACCTCGGCCACCAGCTCGCCCCGGCCGCCGGCCAGCGACTCGGAAAAGACCCAGTTCTTGTTGACCGCATAAGCCACCTCAAGGCGGTACATGTCCTCCGGGCCCAGGGAACCGCCGCCGCCTCCGCCCCCGCCTTTGGTGCCCGTGCCGGCGGCGACCCGGGCCCTCAGCCGATCAATGGCCTCCCGGGGACCGGCCTCCGACTTGAGTCGTTCAATGGCGGCATCCACGACGGCCGGCCGGCCGAAATCGACCTTCTGTTCCAGCTCGGAGATGGCCTGGGCCACCGCCGAGGAGGGGCGGTAGGTTTGATGCTTGAGGCTCTTCTTGACTTTCGGCGCGGCCCTGGGTGCCGGCTCCGCCTTTTGGGGTTTCGGCTCAGGCGCCTTGGGCGCAGGCTTGGGCGGCGCGATGGACACCTCTGCTTCCGGCGGCGCAGGCTTCGGCGGAGGCGGTGCCGGTTGAGACGCCGGCTCGGGTTTGGGCGGCGGGGGGGCCGACGGCGCGGGCGGTCCCGGTGCACCGGGCGCCGCGTCCTTCAGGGAAACCATGGTGACATCGATCACCGACAGGGGCCGACCCCGCTCGGGGGTCAGGTTCGGCATCCAGATCACCGCCGCCATCACCAGCAGGTGCAACATGACCGAGACGGCCAAGGGCATGGCCGTGATCCGGTCTGAAGGCGGCGGGGCGCCGGTGTTGGAAATGCGCGATGGGAACCGCTGGTTCATGTCGTTACCGTCAACGCGCCGACGGCTTGCCTTCCTCTTCGGGGGGGATGGTCACCATCCCGAGTCGATCCACGCCGGCCGCCTTGATTTCCGCCATCACCAGGACCACCATGCCGTAGGGCACCTGCTTGTCGGCCCGCAGGTACACGGTGCGGTCACTGCGCGTCTCGAGGATTTTGCCCAGCTTGTCGCTGAAGAAGTCCAACGATACCTTGTAGTCGTTGATAAAGACCTCGTGCTCGGCGTTGATGGTCACCAGCAGCGGCTCCTTTTCCGACTCCATCGGCTCGGCGGTAACCTCGGGCAGGGCCACGTCCACGCCCTGCACCATCATGGGCGCGGTGACCATGAAGATGATCAGCAGTACCAGCATCACGTCCACGAAGGGCGTGACGTTGATGTCCGACATGAGGCTGTCGCGGTCCCGGCCGCCGTTCATCGCCCCGCCTCCTCCCGTCCCAGGATGTCGCGTTCGACGATGTTCTGGAAATCGGAGGCGAAGTTGTACAGCTCGGTTTCGATGAGACGGATCTTCTGGGTGAAATAGTTGTAGGCGATGACGGCCGGAATGGCCGCCGCCAGGCCCGCGGCGGTGGCCACCAGGGCCTCGGAAATCCCGGGCGCCACCACCGCCAGGCTCGCCGATCCGCGCAGTCCGATGCCGTGAAAGGAGTTCATGATCCCCCAGACCGTTCCGAAAAGCCCGATGAAAGGCGTGGTGTTGCCCGTGGTGGCCAGAAACGGCACCATCTGGCTCATGCGCGCCACCTCGCTGTTGATGGCCCGCCGCAAGGCCCGGCGCACGTTGTCACCGCCATGGGCGAAACGATTCCCAGGGCGACGCTGGCCGTCGGCTCCCCCCCCCTGCTGCCGCAACTGCCGCAGTTCAACATAGCCGACCCGGAACACCCTCGCCACCGGGCTGCCGGCCAGCTGCTTGGCCCGGTTGAAGGCTTCGGTCAGATCGGTGCTCTTCCAAAAGAAATCGGAAAAACGGGCCGACTCCTCCAAGGCCCGCCGCAGGTAGCGGTACTTCATGATCATGATGGCCCATGAAGACACCGAGAAAAACAGCAATGTCAGCAGCACCAGTTGAACCACCAGCCCGGCGTTGAGAATCATGTGGATCAGGTCGAGATTCGAAGGCAGCATCCGCTTCCGCTCCGTGGGTGCATCGGGCCTGTGCGAAGACCGATGCACGCGTCCGAAAAAGGTGTAAGTGTAAATTTTTTTTCGAATTTTTGAATTTACTGGAACCGGCCTGAACTGTCAAGCCGGTTCTGATGGGCCTTCGCGGCCCCGGCAGGGTTCGGCGGCAGCTCCGTCATGCGAGGATGTTTTTTCCGGGGCGCCCCAGGGCAACGGGATTTATCGTTTCTCTGCGTCCACGACAAATCGTTGCACAAGGTCGAACAACGCCCTGGTGTCGGTGGGGCTGTTCAGGTACGCATCGACGGATGAATCGGCGGCCCCGGCCGGGTCATCGGCCCCGGAGGTCAACAGGACACCGATACTTTGAGGGTGTTTTCGCTTGACGCGGGCCAGCAGGCTCCGGCCGGGCATGTCGGGCAGCTCCTCGGCACAGACCACGATATCCACCTTGCCTTCAGCATCGATGCGGGCAAGGGCCTCGGCGGCGCTATCAACACCGACCACATTCCGGTTGACCGAAAATTCCAGGACGTCAACGACAAAGTCCCGGATCAGCGCCTCCGGCGAGATGACGATGATCTTGACGTTTTCGATCACGGAAGGCCTCAGGCGACTTTCAGAAACGCCATCTGCTTCAGGCCCTTGTCCACTCTCAGGTAATCGCTGATGCAGTCGATGCTCTCTTCGAGCGGAGTGGGGCCGTCGGCTTTTACCGGAAAATCGGAAAAAGCCGTCGAGAGCCGGATGATATGCTTTTCCAGCAAAGCACCGTGGGCATCGCCGAACCGGAAGACGTTCTGACGGGTCAGAAGCCGCAGGATTTCCTTGGCATTCCTGGCAACGGCGCTTTCACGGTAAAACCCGTAGGGATAGCCCCCGAGATACGCCTTGGCGGCAATGTTCAGCAGTTTGAGGCGCGACAAAAAGATTTGGTCACCGATCTCGCCCCCCGCGGCCGGCTCCGTGACCGGGGCCAACGCCGCCGTGGGCACCCGGTGCCCCCACTGGCGGATCAGCTCCGTCAACTGTCGCCTTTGCTCTTCGGAAAGGGAGGTGAAAACGATTCCGGCTCTTCGCCAGACCACCGGCTCCGGCCCCGGATCGCTCACCTCGACATCGGAAACGCGTTTGAAGGGCAGATTCTCAATGCGGAGTTGATCCTTGTCGGAACAGATGTCGATACAATCCCCGTCCTGGAGCGTTTCACCCAGAAAGACATACTCGAAAGCGGCCCCATCGAGGCTGAGATCGACAAGAAAACCGGCGAATGCAGACACCGGCGTCCGAACGTGCACGGAGGTCCCCCCGGGAGCTTGGTACCGGCTGGAACGCCTGCGCTCTGGGCTGTCGGCATGGTGCATGATCGGGGGCCCTTGACCGGACGCCGGGGAGGATAACCGGGGGAGCAACAATGACGCCTGCCATCCAACGTCCGTATTGTCACCCTTCATTCATGATTCATACTTTCGCAGCTGTCAAGCGCTAAAATCCCGGCGACCAAGGGATGATCGCCGTCCGGGTGGTTCCGGACGGCGATCTGCGTTGGAACGCCAGCGTCAAAGCCACACCCGGCGGCATCAGCGTTTGATCTGTCAGGTGGGACAGCGTCCCCGGTCGCTTCGGGCGGCCGCCGCGCCACGGGCCAGCCAGGCAAGAAAGCGCCGCCACCACGAAAGCCGCTTCGCTTTCTCCGGGCGGTCGGTATGGGGAGCGCCCGGTTTCATGAAGGCCGTCCAATCTTGACGCTGGGAAAAGCGTTCATGTTGGTGTGCGGCAGAAACTGGGCCGAGGTGAACTCGTCCATGAAGCGCATGTTGCTGGAAAAATCGATGTAGGTCATGGCGTTGGAAACCTGCCGGGCCTCGGTGCGTAGTTTGCCGGAAAGCAGCGCCATATAGGCGCCCGCGATGGACGAATTGCCCAGGTAGGTGAACTTGTCACGCTCGACATCCGGCAGCAGACCGATGCTGATGGCCCGATCGAAGTTGAGATACTGGCCGAAGCCGCCGGAGATCCACACCCGGTCCACCGCCGAGAAATCCATCCCCGCCTGCTCCAAAAGCGTGGTGAAGCCGGCATAGACCGCCGCTTTGCTCAACACGATACTGTGGATATCGGTCTCGGAAAACAGCAGGTCCTCGTCCATGGCGGTCTCGGCGGCCGGTGCCACCCGGTAGGCGGGCACCCCGTCCTGGCGCACGATGCAGGGATGGCTTTCGTCCAGGGCGATTTTTCCCCGCGGGTCGATGACCCCCTTGAGCAGCATCTCGCTGATCAGGTCGATCATCCCCGAACCACAGATGCCCCGGGGGGGCAGACCGCCGATGGTCTCGTAGCTGGCCGTCCGCGTTTCCGGGTCGATGTTGACCTTCTCGATCGCCCCCTCCTCGGCCCGCATTCCCCAGCGCACCCCGCCGCCCTCGAAGGCGGGCCCGGCGCTGCACGAGGCGGTCAGCAGCAGCTCGTTGTTGCCCAGGACGATCTCGCCGTTGGTGCCGATGTCGATGAACAGGGTCATGGGGGCTTCGCGGTGCTGGCCGCTGTAGATCATGCCGCTGACGATATCCCCGCCAACATAGCTCGCCGGGCCGGGAAAAACGAAGACCGCCGCCCCCGGATGGGTCTTGAGCCCCACCTCGCCGGCCTTGATGACGGGAAACTCCGACACGGTAGGCAGGTAGGGCTCACGCCGGATGTAGCGCGGTTCGATACCCAGCAGCAGGTGGATCATGGTGGTGTTGCCGGCGATGGCGACGTTCTTGATCCGATCCCGTTCGGCGCCGGCGGCGGCCGCGGCCTCCTCGATCAGAGAGTTGATGGTGGCCAACGCCATCCGGCTGAGCTTGCGCACCCCGTCCTTTTCGGCGCACACGATGCGGTTGATCACGTCGTCACCGCAGGCCGCCTGGCGATTGTGGCCGCTGGTGGCGGCCAAGACCCGCCCGTCGGCCATGTCCACCAGGTAGACCACGATGGTGGTGGTGCCCACGTCGATGGCCAGCCCCAGTGATGGACCGGTTCCGTTTCCCGGCGCCACTTCGATCAACTCATCGATGTGGCGCCGGCGCATGATCGAAGCCGTCACTTTCCAGTTTTCGTCGCGCATGGCGGCCGCCAGCTCACGCATCACCTTCAGCCCGAGGCTCATGCGATGGGTTTCCACCCCGGCCTTGCGCAACCCCCGGTACAACCGGTCCAGGTCGCTGACCGGATCGTCCAGGGTCGGCACGGCCAGCTCCAGGGACACCTCCACCACCATCGGATCGATTTCGGTGACCCGCCCCAGAAGCTTGGAGGTGACTTCCTCGCCCATGCCCGCCACCTTGAGCTGGCGCTCGATGGCCTCGGGGGGAATCCGCACCGTGATGTCTTCGGTGACGGTGGCCTGGCAGGCCAGAACGTAGTTGGCCGCCTTTTCCCGCTCGGTGAGCAGGGTGGTGGTCTGGGTGTTGACCGTGCCGCGCTCGACGATGAGCTTGCACTTGCCGCAGGCCCCGCGACCGTTGCACGAGGCATTGAGGTGGATCTCGGCCTGGCGCGCGGCTTCGAGCAGGCTGGTGCCCACCGGCACCTCGATTTCGTTGCCGTCGGGCAGGAAAGTCACCCTGGCCACCGCCGCCAGCGCGGGCGTCTCGTCATGGAAATCCCGCTTCTCCATGAACCAGATCGGGCATGAGCTGCGGTACTTGCAGTAGATCTCCGGGTTGCGGCAGTGAAGGCAGTCCTCGCAGAGGTAGACGTTGTCCTTCATGCACAGATAGGGGGTGTCTTTTTCTGGATGACAGAGGCATTGGCCCATGAACGGTTTCTCCTCGGCTGAAGGTCTCGGGTCGCCTTGGCCGCATTTCTATGGATAAGGCGGCATATGGCGGGCGGGAACGATAGAAGCACATAACCGACAGAAAACCCAGCGTCCATGGCTTTCCGGCTGCACGGTATCGGACGATCGTATCGTCACCGCCCGGGATACGTGCTCATCCCATCTGAAACGGCGGCGCGATATCCTCGCCGGAGCGGATCTTGCGCAGGATCGCCTCGATCTGGCCGGCGCCCACCATGCCGACAATCTGGTCCACCAGCTTGCCGCCGTTGAAAAACAGCAGCGTGGGGATGGCCTTGATGCCGTAACGGCTCGGGGTGATGGGGCTCTCGTCCACGTTCATCTTGGCGAAACGCACCTCGGCACCGTATTTTTCAGCCAGCTTGGCCACCACGGGCCCAATGGCCTTGCACGGACCGCACCACGGGGCCCAAAAGTCCACCAGCGCCGGCTTCCCCGCGTCGAGAATTTCGGCCTGAAAGTTTCCGTCGTTAACTTCGATCACATTTTCACTCATCGCATGGCTCCTTTTTTCAGTTTTTCGGACGGCGCATCAGGCCGCCCAACGATTGTAGAGAAATACCTACGCATCCGTCGGTTCACTGTCAATCCGATGGCCGCCAACGCAGCCTTAATCTTCTGGCGACGGGAGCTGCGGTGGCTGGCGCTTGAATACCGCGAGGCGGTCCGGGGGGGAGTGAAAGTTCATCAAGCCTCTCGATGCGTATCGGCGGGGGCCGCTTGCCGCCCCCACCGCTTCAGGACATTGACCAGGGTTTCGGGAGATTGGATACCGACGAATCGCTCCCGTTCGACAGCTCGGAAAAAAACAATCAACGTCGGGATGCTATGGATATTCAGCCGGGCTGCCAAAGAGCGGTTGCCGTCGATGTCCACCATGCAGACCCGCGCACGACGGCCCATCCGCCGGGCGACCTGCTCCGTGACGGGCTGTTGTCTTCGACACGGAAGGCACCAGGGAGCGCCGAAATCGATCAGCACCGGCACATCGGCGCCCTCAATGGCCGCCTGCACCGCGTCGCCCGCCAGTTGACACACCTGCTTTGACATGGCTCCTCGGAATGGCCCGGGTTATAGTTTGCTCAGGGCATCTTTGGCCGCGAAGGTGTAGATGTTATCCGACGGCTTGGCGGCCAGTTCCGGGTGAGTGGCGTACTGATAATCCATCAGATCGTCGATGGTGGCGCCCATTTGGATGGCCAGCGAGATGAAATCGACGTTCTGGGCCGTACAGCTGTCGGCGCGCAGAAAACTGCCGCCGATCAGTTTCCGGTTTTCACGCTTGAAGACCAGCTTGGTGTCGATGCTGCCGACGTGGTCCATCATCGGATACTTGTCCAGCACCGTTGACAATCCGGCCACCGCATCGATGCCCGCATCCCTGGCCATCTTTTCCGTCAAACCGGCCGAGCCGAGGCTCAAATCGCAAATCGCGGCGGCATTGGCGTTGATCACCCCGGGAAACCGCCGGGTGTTTCCGAGAATGTTTTGCGCCACGATCTTGGCCATGAAGACCGCGTTGGTGCCGAACTCGCCACGGGTCGGCGCACCGGTGACAAACGATCGTTTCTCCGCGCAATCCCCACAGGCATAGACATCCTCGGCGCTGGTGCGCATGGTATCGTCCACCCGGATGCCCAGGCGACTGGTGAGAATCCCGGCGGCGGCGGCCAGCTCCGTATTGGGGATCACCCCCACCGCCAACACCACGAGATCGGCCGGCAGCGCAAGCCCGCTTTCCAGCATCACGTCGAGGCCGTTGTCCGATCGGGTCTGGAATGCGACCACCTTTTGATCCGCCAGGATGCGGATCCCGTTCTGGCCCAGGGTGTCTGTCACCTTGGCGATGAATTCCGGTTCGGTGGTGGCCATGAGAATCTGGGGCAGCATCTCCACGATGGTCACCTCCACCCCCATCTGGCGCAAGACCACGGCCACCTCCACCCCGATGTACCCGCCTCCGATCACCACGGCCCGACGGCTCTTGGCGGCCTGCTGCCGCAGGCGGGCAAGGTCGTCAATGGAACGCACCGCGAAAATGACCGGGGCCTCGACACCGGGAATCGGCGGAATGACCGGCCGGGCGCCGGTGGCGAAAACAAGATGCCGGTATCCGAATTCAAGCCCTTGCCCGGTCCGCACTCGGCGTGACGCGACATCGACCGCCGTCACCCGGTCGACGACCAGTTCGGCTCCGAAATCGGTGATCAGGCTGTTGGGCACCTGAAATTTCTCGATCGGTTTTTGGCCGGAAATCCCGTAGGGAACGGCGCATCGATTGGCATTGATTTTTTCGTCCTTGATCAGGGTCACGGAAAGGTTGCGTCCCGCCTGATGCAGGTTGTGAACGATGGTGCGGCCGGCAGGCCCGCCACCGATGATGATGACATCGCGTTGTTGCATTCTCAGCTCTCCTATTGCCAGTCTCGGGGCGAGCGTCGAGAGGCGCCAGCCCGATGCCCTGGCGGCGTGTTGATTCAGTCCGTCCGCCCAGGGGATCCCCGGGGGGACAGAAGATTCCCGCTCTTCGTTATGCTTCAGCTACCCGTCGTCGACCCCGGCTTTAGCGCTTGACGTCCGGTGAGAGGGGCCGCCTGGTGCGCAGGCGCTTCAAGCCTCGCCGTGAAGCTTGCGCGCCTGGTCGGTGAGCAGCGACAGGAAGCGGTCGAAGGTCACCGGGTAGGCGACCATCGGGATGCCCATCCAGTCGCAGTATTCGAGAAACTCCTCCGGTTTTTCGGTCATGTACCGGTCCAGGTAGCCGATGGCGTCCAGCACCACCGCACCGCCGGTGTGGCGGGGAAAATTCTCGTTGGCCAGGCCCTTGTCCCATCCCTTGAACACCAGCTTGCGAAACTTCACCCACCCCGGGCTCATCCACCACACCGGCTCGCCGCCGGCCACCTCCCGGGCGATTTCCTCCCGCTCGGCCTCGCTGGCGAGCATGTCCATGCAGTGGGTGGCCTCTATGCGGGCCACCCCGGCCCCTTGCTCGGCGATGATGGTGCGCATCTGGCGGGTCGGCTCGTCGGCGTTGACGTAGCAGAACTTGCCGCCGTAGACCACGAGCACCTTGTCGGTCTTCTCCTTGGCTTTTTGAATCTGGCGCACCAGTTGCCGCTCCAGTTCAGGGATGTCCTGGTGCAGACCCGGGGTGGTGTAAAGGATCTGGGCCGGGTCGATGAGGCCCTCCTGCTGCAGGTGGTTCAACTCCAAGCTCAGCGTGCCGCAGGAGACGATGGAAATGTCGGCGAATGATGTCTCGACCATGATCAGCCTCCTAGTATTTCTGCGCGGTGGCGTAGCCGGCATGCACCGCGGCGTAGATGTCCATCACCTCGGCGGCGTCGCCGATGATTTCCACCGCCGGCACCGCCTGCCGGATTTCGTCGTCCGGCCCCGGAGCCGACCGCATCCCCGAGGCGAGGATGACGGTTTGGAAAGGTTCAAGAGCCTTTGATTGATCGTCCTGGACCACATCCACGCCGTCGGCCCGGAATCGCTTCACCGTGGTATGGGGCATGAGGGTCACGTTGGACAGCTTCTCCAGGCGCATCAGCATCAGCTTCTTGGTGACCATTTCCATCATGGAGCCGATGGGATCGGTGCGCTTGGTGGCCACCACCTCGAGGCCGTCGGCACCGAGTTTTTCGGCGATTTCCAGGCCGGTGCGGCCGGCGCCGATCACCAGCACCCGGGGGCCGCGAACGGTCTTGGTACCGCCGAAATACTCCAGCGACGTCATGCGGTACTGGCTGTCGAGGCCGTCGATGGCCGGGATGTATTGAACCGCCCCGGTGGCCCACACCAGCAGGTCGGGCGCCAGTTCACGCACCAGGTCGAGGTCCACCGGACGGCCGGTCAGAACGTTTTCCGCGTGGGCGCGGACCTGCCATTGCAGGCTCTCGAGTCCATCGCGCATCGTCTTTTTACCCGGTGCCTGCCAGGCGAGGTTGAACTGTCCGCCCAGGCGATCTTCCTTTTCGGCCAGTGTCACGTGATGGCCCCGACGCGCCAGGTAGAGCGCCGCGCTCATTCCGGCCGGGCCTCCGCCGGCCACCAGCACCTTGAGCGGCTTGTCGGTCCGCGGCGGCGGCGGGTTGCCGATTTCCGGGTTGAGGTTGCAGCCGATGGGCTCGCCGCCGCGCACCCGGTGGAGACATCCCTGCAGGCAGTAGCCGCAGGCGACGACCTCCGGGTAGGCCTGGCGGGACCACTTTTCAATCAGTTGCGGGTCGGCGATGAGAGGACGGCCCAGGGCCACCAGGTCCATTAAGCCGGCGGTCCGCAGCGTCCGCACCCGGTCGATGCGCCCCATGCGGCCGGCGGCGATGACGGGCAGCTCGGTTTTGGATCGCACCCAGCTCAAAGCATCGTTCTGCGGCTTTTCCGGCAGGCTCGAATGGTGGAAGTACCACGGCGGGCTGAAGCAAGAGGTGCCCATGCCCACGTGAATGGCAATGGCGCCCTTGTCCTGCGCCAACCGGAGCATCGGGGCCAGGTCGTCCGGGGAGATGCCGAACTCCGGCGACATCTCGCTGCCGGCGATACGCACGATCATGGGCAGTTGGGGTGCCCCTTCACCCACGGCTTCCAGCGCCCGGGCGGCAAACAACAGCCGGTCGGCCCCGTAGCGGTCCTGGCGGCGATTGATTTTGGCATTGAGAAACTGGGAAACGAGGTAGCCGTGGCCGGCCTGGACTTCGATCAAGTCAAAGCCGGCCTCCACGGCCCGCTGGGCCGCCAGACGGTAGCCGTCGACGATAGCGTCGATCTGGGCTTCGGTCAACACCTCGGCCGGCACGCCGACGCTGGCGCAGGTGAATACCGACGGCGCCCGGGGCGGCGTCCCGCTCGCCTTGGGATTGGCGGCCGCACCGCCATGGTTGAGGTGCAGACAGGCCAGCCGATCCTCCTCGTGAATCGCCGCAACGATTTTTTTCAGCTCGGCGACGCTGTCGTCCAGGTGCACGCAGAGCTGCTTGGGATGCTCCCGGCCGTCAGCGGTGACCGCCACCGGTTCAAGAATCACGATCGCCGGGCCGTGGTGAGCGATCTGGCGGTAAAAGGTCACCTGGCGGTCGGTGACCTTGCCCTGGGGCGTCCCGGAAGCGGTCTTGATGGGCGGGAAAACGAACCGGTTCGCCAGGGTCAACGGGCCGAGGGGCATCGGGGTGAACATGTCTTGCATCGGTTGCCTCCATGGTGTGGGGTGACGCCTTTCAAACAGACGGCAGTTTCGAACTGGTGATCCATCGTCATCGAATCGTTTACACAATTTGTGCCAGTCTTCCCGTTGACCTCATAACTATGAACAAATAATTGGAATCAAACCAAATAAAAAGATCCCCCCTCCCCGACACCCGTGCTTGACAGGGATCAAGGCGTTACCTATGATGATTTCGTAACGCCAAGTAACGTTTCACGCCGAATGGTAACGCGCCGGAGATTCCCATGCCCGAAAAAATCCATGCCCTGTGGAACACCCGTTTTCTCACCCAGATCATCGAGTCCATGGCCGACGGGGTCTTCACCCTGGACGCCGACGGCCGCATCACCTCCTGGAACCCGGCCATGGAACGCATCTGCGGCTACTCCGCCGCCGAAGCGCTCGGTCAAACCTGCCGCATTTTGAGCTGCAGCCGCTGCTTCGGCCGGGACTGCCCGACGGACCACAACACCTGCGGGCTGCTGCGCGAGGGCCGGGCCGAGGACAACGAGTGCTTGCTCCAGCATCGCGACGGCCACAGCGTGCCGGTGATCAAGAACGCCCGCGCCGTCTTCGACGACGCGGGAAAAATCATCGGCGCGGTGGAAACCGTCACCGACCTCACCGAGCTCAAGAAGGCCCGCCAGGCCGCCGATGCCGCCCTCCAGCGGCTGGAGGAGCGTTTTCGCTTCGCCAACATTATCGGCAAGAGCAAGGGGATGCAGGATGTCTTCGACGCCATCCGGGCCGCGGCGGCCAGTCGGGCCACGGTCCTGATCCAGGGCGAAAGCGGTACGGGCAAGGAGCTGGTGGCCGCGGCCATCCACTACAACAGCGACGTGGCAGCCCAACCGCTGGTGACAGTCAACTGCAGCGCCCTGTCGGAAACCCTTTTGGAAAGCGAGCTCTTCGGGCACGTGCGGGGGGCCTTCACCGGAGCCCACCGGGACCGGATGGGGCGTTTCGAGGAAGCCGACGGGGGGACGATCTTCCTGGACGAGATCGGGGAGCTGAGCCCCTTCATCCAGGTCAAGCTGCTGCGGGTGCTCCAGGAGCGGGAAATCGAACGCGTCGGCGATTCGCGGCGTCGCAAAATCGATATCCGGGTCATTGCCGCCACCCACCGCGACCTATACACCCTGGTACAACAGGGCGCCTTCCGGGAAGACCTCTACTACCGGCTCAAAGTGTTTCCCATCTGCCTGCCGCCCCTGCGCGAGCGCCGGGAGGACATCCCGCTGCTCGCCGCCCATTTCATCGGCCGCCAGAACCAGGCCACGGGCAAGCAGATCCGCGGCGTCACCGAGGCGGCGATGCGCCATCTGCTCGACTACCCCTGGCCGGGCAACGTGCGGGAGCTGGAAAACGCCATCGAGCACGCCTTCGTCATCTGCCGCCACGAAGAAATCGACACCCGCGACCTGCCGGCGGAAATCCGCCTGGGCCACCGCCTGCCGCCCCCCTCGCCCGCGGCGGGTTCGCCGCGCCATTACCGGGCCGCCCGGAATTTGACCCGGGAACGCCTGGTGGAACTGCTGGATGCCAGCGGCTGGAACAAGGCCGAGGCGGCCCGGCGCCTGGGGATCAGCCGCACGGCGGTGTGGAAGTACATGAAGAAATGGGAGATTCCGCTGCAGGGGGAAGACTGGAAACCCGAACGATGACAGGAAAACGTCAGGCCGGTCCGACAAAACCAGCGGCAGCTGTTGCGCTTCGGCATCTTACCGCAAGCGCTGGCTCCCGGCGTCCAGCTCATGCAACCCCAGCCGCGAGGGCGCCAGGCGAGTGGTGGCCAGCTCCACCAGGTGCCGGTGGTGAGTGAAGAAGATCACCTGGGTCTTGCCGGCCAGGTCGGCCAGCACTTCCAGGGTGGCCAGAGCCCGCCGGTCGTCGAAGCGCAGCAGGATGTCGTCCACCACGAAGGGCAGCGGCTCCTTGTTTTCCAGGTAACGCTCCAGGCTGGCCAACCGCAGGGCCAGGTAGAGCTGATCGGCCGTCCCGTCGCTCATCCCGTCCACCGGCACCCCTTCGCCGGTGCCGGCCCGAACGCCCACCATCACCGGGTTGCCCTTTTCGTCATACTCGGCCCGCAGGCGCTCGAAGCCGCCGAGGGTCATCCGGGCAAACAGCTCCCCGGCCCTGGCGATCAGCGGCCCCTGGTGCTTTTCGCGGTACTGCTCCACCGTCCCGGCCAAGATGACGGAGGCGATCTTCAGCCGCGCGTAGTGCATCACTTCGGCTTCCAGGCGGGCCAGCAGCGCTTCGGCTGCCTCGGCGCAGGCCGCCGCCGCGGCGCTGCCGTCCATTCGCTTGAGCTCGGAACGTTGGGTGCCGATGGCCTGGTCCAGGACCGAGCGCTCCTGCTCCAGGCGCTGGATTTCCACCTCCAGCTCCTCGATTTCAGGGGTAATGCCATCGGCCGACACCCCGGCCGCCTCGGCCATGAAGGCGTCTACCGTGGCGCCGGCGCTCAGGTCGAGCAGGCGCTTTTCCACCGCGCTGCGTTCGGCCAGCAGTCTCTTGCGGGCCTGGGCCTGTCGCTCCACTTCGCCGAGGGCATCGGCGGCCGTGCAGCGGGCTTCCCGGCACAGGGCCTCGATGGCGGCGGTGCACCGGGTAATGCGCCTTTCGGCGTCCGCCTGCTCCTTTTGCGCGGCGGCGAGCTGCTGCTTCAAGCCGCGGCGCTCGGCATCGCTCTGGCGGGCCGCCGTCAACCGGGCGTTGAGCAGCTCGGCGGCCCGGTCGCAGGGTTCGGCGCCCAGATCCGGCGCCAGGGCGGCGACCAGCTCCTTGACGCGGCCCTGAAACGCCGCCGCGTCCCGGTGGATGCCATCGATGCGTTTTCGCAGGACGTCGGCCTCCGCCAGCTGGTTCCTGGCATCCTTGAGGCTCTCGATCACCGCCAGGGCCGCCGGGGGACTGGCATCGGCCGCAAGACCGATTTGGGCCAAGCTCCGGCGCCAGGTTTGCCGCCAGTCGTCCATCGCCTTTTCCAGGTCCCGCACCGCCGCCACCGTTTCGGCCAGCTCCCCCTCCAGTTGCCCCAGCTCCTTGTCCATGGCGACCACGCGCGCTTCCAAATCCCGTTGCGCCCTGGCATGAACCCTGGCCGCCTGGATCCGTTCTGACAGGGAAACGTCGGCGGGAACCGGGGCCCCGGCCGACGCCAGGGCCTGCTGCAGCGCGTCGTCCAGCTCGGCCCTCAGCCGGGTTTCGCTTTCCAGCCGGCACCGGAGGCGGCGCCGCTCGGCCAGTTGCGCCCGCAGGGCGTCGAGCCCGGACAGCCAGGCACGCATTTCGGCGGGAGACAGAGGCTGGAGACCGACAGGCTGCCACAGCGCCTGCCACTGGACCTCCAGGGCCCTGCGATCGGCCAGGACGGCTTCCTCCTGGCCGGCCACCTCGGCGGCGGCTTGTTCGAGCTGCTTTTCACGGGCAGCCAGGAATCTTTTGCGGCTGACCTTCTCCGCCTCGTGCCAGAGGCGGTCGGCAACGTGGTCGGCCCGGCGCATGCTGGCTTCGAAAGCCTCCGGCAGGGCGACGGCCGCTTCGAAATGCGCCCTGAACGCATCCGCCTCGTCCGGCGGCGTCCCCTCCCCTGCCAGGCGCCGGCGGATCAACCCCCAGCCCCGGTCCCGCAGGGACCTGGCCCCGGCCAGGTCCGCCTCGGTGGGCACCTGGCGGCCGCTTTCGACGGCCGCCAGTTCAGCGCGGATGCGGCGGATCTCGGCCTCGCCTTCGGCCCGGGCTTCCCGAAGCTTTTCCAGACGCCGCGCCAGGCGGTCGAACCCCTCCTGGAAACGATCAACGCTTTCCTTGGTCGGCCACGGTCGGGCGTCGATCTCGTCCGGCGGCCCCTGCCAGAGGGACTGGCGCCCGATTGCTCGCGCCAGTTCATCGTCCAGCGCGGTCACCAGGACGCGCAGTTCCTCGATCCGCTTTTCGACGGGACCGGCCTGAACCGCGGCCTCCACGGCGGCCTCCAGGCCGGTTGCGTCCACCGGCGGAGGGATCGACCGGCGCTGGCGCCGCAGCGTCTCGATGCGGGCTTCCACCTTGCGGCGCTGGTCCCCGGCGCTCTCCAGGCGGGCCGCCAGGCGCTGGTAAGTGTTTCCCAGCGCCTGGATCTGCGCCACCGTTGACGGCGGCAAGTGAACAGCGTCGGCCGAGGCTGCCCCTTTGTCCCTCCCCGCCTGGGCCAACTTGTCGGCCGCCTGCTGCTCGAGGGTGTGCATCCGCCCCTCCAGCCCGGGACGGTCTTTTTGGGCCTTCCGGTAGCTGCCCAACTCATGTTGCAGGGCCTCCACCGCCGCGGCCTCCTCGAGCAGGGTTTCCGGCACGGCCATCGCCTCGATGCGCCGCTCGAGGGTCTCCGTCGCCCGGCGGGCGCGCTCCAGGTCGCGGATCGCCACGCTGAGATCCCTCTCGGCTTCGCGCCGCTTTTCCCCGAAATCATCCGGCAGGTCCGGTACGTTCTCCAGCGTCGCCAGGGCCGTTTCGATCTCCCTGCGCCGCGCCATCGCCGGCAGGCCGTCTCGAATGCGCTGCAGCCGGGCCGCCTGCTGCTTGGCCCCGGCGAGGGCCTGGCGGACCTGGCGCATCCGCGCCTGGGCTTCGGCCAGGGCCTGGTGGTGCGTCTGCCAGGTCGTTTCTTGCAGCAGGGCCTCTTTTTGCTTGCGCCGCACCTCCCTGAAAGCGGCCAAGACCTGGTTGATCCGGGGCGTGGACCCGCCCGGCTTGAACAGGACAGCGCAGTTTTGCTCCAGTTCCTGCTGCACCGCCTGGAGCCGGATCAAGCCGGCGCCGGCGGCAAACAACGCTTCGCCGATGCGGCCCTTTCCACAGACGATCTCCTGGCCGCCACGAACCAGGTCCTCGTGGCCGATGGCGAACATCTGCTCGAAGATCGCCCGGTCCGCCCCGCCGAGAAACGGCGCCAGGGCATCGTCGGGCAGCACGGCGGCGTCGTCGGCGGTCCGCAACGTCCTCACCTGCCCCTTGCGCCGCAGGAAATCTATCTGCCGGCCATCGCTGGCCGCCAGCCGGGCGCCAATGCGCAATTGTGCGTACGGATGCCGGAAGTTGTCGCCGGTGCGCACGGGAATGCCGAAGAGCATGTGGCGCAAGGCTCTCAGGGCGGAGCTCTTCCCCGCCTCGTTGGGGCCGAAGACCAGGTGAAAGTCGGTGGCGGGATCGGAAAAATCGATGGTGGTGTCCGCGAACGGTCCATAGGCCGTGAGGCGAAGCGCGAGGATCTTCAAGGGGGCGCCTCCTCGTGGCGGAGCCTTGCGGCCAGGAGGGCATGGGCCTGGTCCACCAACTGGCGCATCCGCTCCGGGTCATCCGGGCACAGGGCCTCGGGGCTCCGGCGGTACTCGGGCGGCATCTTCTGCATCAAATTGTCCAACACCTCGCCCAGAGCCGCCAATTCGAGCTCGTCGGCCCTCAACGCCGCCACGAATTGTTCCAGCTCGCGCAGCGGCCCCGGGTCGAAATCGCCGCGGGGTTCGGAGACCGTTTCGATGAGAACCTTTTCGACCAACAGCCGGTCGCCGAAGGCGGCCAGGCCGGCCGCACGGACGGCCTGGCACAGGTGTTCGGGGTCCGCCGCCATCCGGCCGTGAATTTCCGTGCGGCCCACGAAGGCTATCCGAAGGATCAGCGGCAAACCGTCGTTTTCCTCGAAAACAGGCTCGGCGGCCGTCTTGAAACGCTCCAGGACCTCGTCGAAAATCGTCGCTCGGGAAAGATCCACCGACAGGTGCGCCCACCGGATGACGTCCAGCGGGACGGGTGTGATTTCCGGGGCCTCGCCCTCGGCCGCCGTCACCAGTACGCCCCCTTTGGGACCGGTTTCGCGGATGTGGCGCCCCTGGATACATCCGGGAAAAACCACCGCCGG
Source organism: Desulfobacteraceae bacterium (assembly GCA_011042305.1). Lineage (GTDB taxonomy): Bacteria > Desulfobacterota > Desulfobacteria > Desulfobacterales > UBA2174 > UBA2174. Next base: position 2,322 of record DQXI01000144.1, on the reverse strand, counting down.
TTCGCGTGAGACGATCTCGAACTGGTGCACATGCCCCAGGGCCCAGTAGTCGTAGCCCCGGCTCTGCAGGTCGGCCAGGGTGCAGGGCGCATAGGGCTCGTGACCGCTCCTGCCCGTGAGGCTGGTGTGCAGCAGGCCGATGTTGAAAAACCCCGGCAGGGGCTCCGGGTAGTTTCGGGCCAAGTTGTCCATGGTAGCCGCCAGCGGGAAACTTTGACCGTGTATGGCCACCTTCAGCGTCTCCAGGATCCGGGTTTCGGGCCGGCTGCTGGAAAAGACGCTGTCCTTTTGCGGATAGGGAAGCGAGCGGGTCATGCGGCCGGCGGCGTCATGGTTGCCGGTGACGATGAACAGGAGAATCCCCGCCGCGTTGAGGCGGCTGGCCTGGGAGACGAAAAAAAGCCCGGTGTTGTAATCCCGCCAGTCACCGTCGAACAGGTCACCGGCAATGAGCACGAAATCCACCGCCTCGAAAACGGCCAGATCGACGAGGCGCTCAAGGGCCCTGCGCGTTGCCTGCCGCATCTGCTGCACCGGCGCGCCGTCGTAGTTTTCCAGGCCCTTCAACGGACTGTCGAGATGCAGATCGGCAGCATGGATAAATTTAATCATTTCCGTCCTTCGAAGGCCCGGGGCAGGCTTTTGGCCAAGTGCCCCCGTTTTTAGAACGGGGACCGGGGCCTGTCAACCGGGCTGAGAACCTTGCTCATCTTCACTGCAGGACACGATCGGATTCTCCTTGACAAGCATGACGGTTTCGACTAAGGAAAACTGACTGACTGATCAGTCTGTATTCGAATCCGGCTCATTTTGCGAGTGCCCATGACAAAAAAAGCCGAAATCCTGGCCACCGCCACCCACCTGCTGGCCATGCAGGGCTACAGCCAAATGACAATGAGCACCCTGGCGCGAATGACCGGCGTCGCCCATGGCACCATCTTCTATCACTTCAACAACAAAACGGAGCTGTTTCTGGAAATCCTGAAGGAATTCAAGGCCGAAATCCTTCGCGAATACCAGCGCCATTGCAACGATTCGACCCCTCAGACCGGCCTGCAGCAGCTGGAAGGCGCCGTTGCGTTCTACCTCCATCTCTCCGCGCAAATGGCCGACCGCTTCCTCCTGCTGCACCGCCATGACGCCTACGAGCTTTCCCAGGTCAACCCGGACTGCCGCCGTCACCTGGAAGCCATCTACGACTGCTTCATCGGCATGTTCGAGCAGGCCATCCGCGCCGGCCAGGCCGACGGCACCCTGGCCGCCCAGCCCACCGCCCACAAGGCGGCGCTTCTGGTTTTCACCATGGTCGACGGCCTGGTTCGCTTCAACACCTACAACCTCTACGATGCCCACAGTCTCCAAGGCGATCTGATCACATCGATTCGCCGCATGCTTCAACCTTCGGCTCCCTCGGGAGGAGGACAGAACCGCAAATGATGACCAAAATTTTCCCCTTCTTGGCCTGGTTCCGTGGTTACCGCCTGGCGGACCTGCGCATCGATGCGCTCTCCGGACTCACCGTGGCCCTGGTGCTCATCCCCCAGTCCATGGCGTATGCCCAGTTGGCCGGATTGCCGCCTTTCTACGGCCTCTACGCCTCGTTTCTGCCCCCCGTCATCGCCGCCCTGTTCGGCTCCAGCCGCCAGTTGGCCACCGGACCGGTGGCCGTGGTCTCGCTGATGACCAATGCTTCCCTTGCCCCCCTGGCCACCGCCGGCAGCCAGGAATACATCGCCTACGCCGTCCTGCTGGCCTTGCTGGTGGGCGTCTTCCAGTTCCTACTGGGGGTGCTGCGACTCGGCTTGGTGGTCAACTTCTTGTCCCATCCGGTGGTCAACGGGTTCACCAACGCGGCGGCCCTGATCATCGCCACCTCCCAGTTGTCCAAGATGTTCGGCGTCTACGTGGACAACGCCGAGCACCACGTGGAAACCATCTACCTGGTCTGCAAGGCGGCGGTGAACTATACCCACTGGCCGACGTTGATCATGGGGGCCCTCGCCTTTGGCATCATGTACGGCCTCAAGTGGCTCAACCCGCGTATCCCCTTCGTCCTCGCGGCCGTGGCAGTCACCACCCTGGCCTCCTGGCTCATCGGTTTCCAACAAGACCGCACCGTAGGCATCGAGGCCATCGCCGATCCGGCAGCCGTGGAGCACATCGTCGCGTACAATCAAACCGTTGCCGCCATGGAGCCGCTGGCCAAGGAGCGCACCCTGGTGAACCAGGAAATCGAGGCGGCCGGCTTTCTTCTTCAGTTTTCGGAGGCGGGTGGAAATCACCTCGGCTTTGTGCGCCGCTTCAAGCATGGCGATCTCGTCG
>DQXI01000045.1 GCA_011042305.1 Desulfobacteraceae bacterium | reverse complement strand
GCCGCCCGGGCGGCCTCGGGGGTCTGCACCACCACGTACTGGAGCGCCTCCCCCAGCGCCGCCTCGACGGCCACGGCAAATTCGGGCGCCGGGGTGATCAGGTCGGCCAGCACTCCGACGATGGCCTCGCCGAAATTATTGTCCGTACTGGCCGGGTCGTTCTTGGCCTGCATCACGGCCCTGACCCCGTCACGGTACCACTGCAGGTCGTCGTCCATCTTCTTGAGGGCCCCGTGACGGGTGCGCAGCTTGTCGTGTTCGATTTCCAGGGTCCGGGTATGGCGGATCTGCTCGGCCAGGCGGCGGTTGTGGGCTTCCAGGTCCTCGCGGCAGGCGGCGATGGCTTCGTCGGCAGCGGCCGCCGCGTCCCTGAGATCGTCCAGCGCCTGCTGGTGGGAGGCCAGGGTGCGGTCGAGCTCAGCCACCTTGGCTGCGGCCAGGGCCACCTCCTCGTCGATCCGGCGCAGCCGGCGTTGGAGCTGGTCGCGGTTGCTGGTGGCGGTCTGCTGGATGTTGCGGTAGCGGGCTTCCAGTCCCACCAGGCGCATCAGCTCGGTGTTGGCCCGGGCCGCGGCCGCGGCGGTTTCCGCCTGGCGCTGGCGCAATCCCTCCGACGCCCGGCGCTGGTTCTCGATGGCCTCGTCAAGGGCGGCCGTCCGTTCGCCTTGGCTGGCAACGGCCTGTTGCAACTGGTCGATCTCCTCCACCATGGCGCGGTGCCGGGCCAGGAGATCGTCGCGCATCTTGCCGGCAGAGGCGATTTCCGTATCCAGGCGCACCATCTCCTGGCGCAGATGGGCGGCTTCGCCCTCGAGGCGGTCGGCTTCCCGCTGCAAGGCAAAGCGGCGCTGCTTTTGGTCGTTGACGGCCTGGTTCTTCTTGTCCTGTTCGAACTTGATTTCGGCAACAGCCGCATCGACCTGGCGCAGGGTGTTGTGGTGCCCCTGGGCGGTGTCCTGCTGGCTTTGGATCAGCGCCTCCAGCTCTCCGATGCGGGCGTCCAGATCGTCGTATTGCCGCAGGGACAGGTGCAGGTCCAACGCCCGGATGCGGTTGCGATAGGCCTTGTACTGGGCCGCTTTTTTGGCCTGACGCTGCAAGGCGGCCATCTGGCGCCGGATTTCGGAAAGAATGTCGTTGAGCCGGGCGAGGTTCTGCTCGGTGGCGGTGACCTTGCTCAACGCCTCCTGCTTGCGGGCCTTGAAGCGGGTGATGCCGGCGGCATCCTCGATATAGTTGCGGCGCTCGTCCGGACCGGCGTCCGTGATGGCCCCGATGTTGCCCTGCTGGATGATGGCGTAGGAGCGGGCGCCCATGCCGCTGCCCATGAAAATGTTGAGAATGTCCTTTAAGCGGCAGGGTTGGCGATTGATTAAGTAGGAGCGTTCACCGGAGCGGTACTGGCGCCGGGTGATGCTGATTTCGCTGCAATCCTTGAATTCCGCTGGCCCGGTGCCGTTGTCGTTGGCCAGGGTGAGGGTCACCTCGGCCATGTTCAAGGGGGGCTTGCCCCGGGCGCCGGCGAAGATGACGTCCTCCATGGACTTGCCCCGCAGCTGTTTGGCGCTCTGTTCGCCCATGACCCAGCGCAGGGCGTCGATGATGTTGCTCTTGCCGCAGCCGTTGGGGCCGACCACGGCGCAAATGCCGCCGGGAAAGGAAACGGTCACCCTGTCAGAAAAGGATTTGAAACCGACGATGTCTAGATGCTTCAGCCGCATGGGCCACTTCGCGTCCTGCCAGAAGGATTGGGAAGGGAACCGTTCGGCTTATACTAGCAGAAAACGGTGCCCATGTAAAGGGTTGATACACAACCACGAGGGGGGCAAAAAGGAGCGGCCACCATATGTAGCGCTTGTCAGAGGATCTGGCTCAAAAACAGCTTGGTCCGGTCGTGGGTGGGATTCTTGAAGAAGTGCTCTGGGGTTCCAACTTCCACGATGGCCCCGGCGTCCATGAAGATCACCCGGTCGGCCACCTCCCGGGCAAAGCCCATTTCGTGGGTAACCACCACCATGGTCATGCCCTCCCGGGCCAGGGTTTTCATCACCTCCAGCACCTCGCCGATCATTTCCGGATCCAGGGCGGAGGTCGGTTCGTCGAAGAGCATCACCTTGGGGTTCATGGCCAGAGCCCGGGCGATGGCCACCCGCTGCTGCTGGCCGCCGGAGAGCTGATCCGGATACACGTTGATCTTGTCCGGCAGGCCGACTTTGGTCAGCAGGGCCATGGCCTTGTCATGGGCCTCGGCCTTGGGCCGCCGCCGCACCACGGTTTGGGCTAGGGTGACGTTCTGCAGCACCGTTTTGTGGGGAAAGAGGTTGAACGACTGGAAGACCATCCCCACCTCGGCCCGGACCTTGTTGATGTCGGTCTTGGGGTCCAACACGTCGATGCCGTCGATGAAGATGTGGCCGGTATCGGCATGCTCCAGCCGGTTGAGGCAGCGCAGAAAGGTGCTCTTGCCCGAGCCCGACGGCCCGATGACCACCACCACCTCGCCGGGGGCGATGGCGGTGGACACGTCCACCAGCGCTTCCACCCGGTGCGGGACGAGAAAGGTCTTGTAGATGTTTTGCACGTCGATCACGAGGCGATGGTCCTCCGTTCCACGTACTGCAGGGCCATAGAGAGGGTGAAGGTCAAAAACAGGTAGAGCAGGGCGCAGATCGTCCAGAGCTCGAAGGGTTGGAAACTGGTGGTGACCACCTCCCGGGTGGCCTTGGTCAGCTCGCGGATGGCGATGATGCCCAGCAGGGACGAGTCCTTGATGAGGCTGATGAACTGGCCGGCCAAAGGCGGAATGACGCGCCGCAGGGCCTGGGGAAGGATTACATGGACCATGCACTGGCTGTAGGTCATCCCCAGGGAGCGGGCCGCCTCGGTCTGCCCCCGGTGGATGGACTGGATGCCGGCCCGGACCATTTCGGCCACGTAGGCCCCGGTAAAAAAGGCCAGGGCAGCCACTCCGAACCACAAGGGGGGGACCTGAACGATCTGCTGAGTGCCCAGCACGCCGCGCAGCAGGCTTTGCAACCCATCGCTCTTGGCGATCAGGGTGTTCATGAGGGTGCCGAAGGCGAAATACCAGATGAAAATCTGTACCAGCAACGGCGAGCCGCGGATCAGCTCGATGTAGGTCACCGCCGACCACTTGAGGGCCGGGTTGTCCGAAAGCCGTGCCAACCCGGTGAATAGGCCGATGAGGATCCCGAAGATGATGGCGATGACGCTGACCTTCAACGTCATCGCCATTCCTTGAACGAGGATTCCGGCCTTCCACTTCCGGTGCACGGTGAGCACGTCACCCGAATAGATGATATCACCTTCCGAAACGCGGATGTCGCCGGCGGGAGACGTGTAGCTTTCCGTCCCGTCGTTGCCACTGACCACGATGGTGACCGTTTCCCCCTCCTGGGAGATGCGGTCGACAATGCCGTTGATCTCGGCGCGGCTTTCAATGGTATCGTGATAAAGGAAGTACTGGGGGATGCGATACCAGCGCCAGACGTAGTCGATCTTGAGGGTCGAGTAGTAAATGAAGCCGATGAGCCCCGCCAGCATCAGAAAAAAGATGCCGACGCCGATGTAGTAGCTCCGGGGACGTCTGATGCGACGGGCAACGGGGAATGATCCCATGAGATAGCGCCAACCTGGAAAACCTGTGGGTGAATGGAAGCCGGGGGTGACAACGCCCACCCCCGGCATGGTGGGTCAGGGGCTTATTTCACGTTGGCATACCAGTCGGTGCTTTTGATCCACTTGTTGTAGAGCACCTCGTAGCGGCCGTCGTTCTTGTATTGGCGCAAAAAGTTGTTGAGCCAGTTGATGAAGTCCGGGTCTCCCTTGCGCACGGCCCAGGCCAACGGCTCGTAGGTGAAGGGTTCGTCGAGGAAGACGAGCTTGCCCTTGCCCTGCTCGGCCATGAACACCACGCAGTTGGGCTGATCGTAGACGTAGGCGTCCGCCTTGCCGTTGACCACTTCCAGGGCCGCCTCGGTTTCGGTTTCGAAGCTTTTGTAGGTCGCCTTGGGAATCATGCGTTTGACGGCCTGCTCGCCGGTGGTGCCGAGCTTGGAGGTGACGATGTACTTGGGATCGTTGAGATCCTTGTAGGACTTGACGGTGCCCTCGTGCTTCTTGTTGAGCAGGATGGTCTGGCCCACCACGATGTACGGATCGCAGAAGTTGACCTTCAGGTTGCGCTCCTGGGTGATGGTCATGCCGCTCATGATGATGTCGAATTTCTTGGTGAGCAGGGCCGGGATGATGCCGTCCCAGGCGGTGTTGAGCGGCACGAACTTCACCCCCATGGCCTTGGCCATGGCCTTGGCCATGTCGATGTCGAAGCCGACGAAGTTGCCTTTCTTGTCGGTCATCTCAAAGGGGACGTAACCAGCCTCGAAGCCCACGCGCAGCTCTCCGCGCTGCAGGATTTCCTCCAGGGTCGATTGTTTGACCAGCGCCATGCGGACATTTTCGTCGGCGGCAGTGGCGGCAGTTCCGCCGGTGAAGCCCAGTGCCAGGGCAAAGATCAAAAAAGCGGCCACGGTCCAGGGGCGAAAGCTTTTTTTCATCGACATCCTCCTTGCAAGAAAATTTCCGGTTCAGTTGGTCGGCGCGAAACAGCCGTGGGGAACATCCGAAAGTTCCGTCTCCTGTAGCCTAAACCCCCCTGGATGTAAAGCCCTTTTGTCCGCCGCGCCGGGACTTTAGGCGGCTGCCAGGCCGTCTTGACACCCGCGGCCCGCTACTTTTATGATATGATCGTTTTTGCTGTGGCATCCCGGAATTCATCCGCGGGTGTGCCCTCAACCCGTGACACCACCCGGTGCCCGCCGTTAACCCTGCCGCCGCCGCCATGGAGGAAGCCATGTCAGATCCCGTCCAGCAGTATTTGGCGCATCCCGCCGTCCAGGAGGCCATCGCCAACGTCAACTCCGGACTCGAGGAGCGGCGCGCCTATCGGCCGCCCCGATGCGCGGCCCTCGCCCACCGCTATACCCGGTTGACGCCCTGTGACCAGTATGTTTTCGACATCGACCGCGAGGCCCGGCGCCTGCTGCCGTCGATCATCGATCGACGGGTGGAGGCGGTTTCCGGCGTGGACACGCTGCCTGACGAGGTCCGTGAGGCCTACGAGCGCTCCCGGCGCATCGGCATCGTTTTTTCCGGCGGGCCGGCACCCGGCGGGCACAACGTCATCGCCGGCCTCTACGATGCCGCCAAGGCCGCCAATCCCCAAAACGAGATCTACGGGTTTCTCCTCGGCCCGGAAGGGGTGATCGAAAACGAGGCGGTGCGGCTCACCCGTGACATGGTGGACGCCTATCGCAACATCGGCGGTTTCACCATGATCCGCACCGGCCGGGCCAAGATCGACACGGCCCGCAAGATGGCCCTCTCGCGCCAGACCTGCAAGAGGCTGAAGCTCGACGCCCTGGTGATCGTGGGCGGGGACGATTCAAACACCAATGCCGCCTTCCTGGCCGAGGAACTCTTCGCCGACGGGGTGCAGGTGATCGGAGTGCCCAAGACCATCGACGGCGACATCCAGGTGCGCGACCGCAACGGGAGGGTGTTGTGCGCCATGAGCTTCGGCTTTCACACCGCGGCGCGGGCCTTTTCCGAGGCGGTGAGCAACCTGTGCACCGACGCGAGCAGCGACGTCAAGTACTGGCATATCTGCAAGGTGATGGGGCGGGTGGCCAGCCACTTGGCCCTGGAGGTGGCCCTGCAGACCCACGCCAACATCACCCTCATCGGAGAAGAGCTGGCCGATTACGTGGACCGGCGCCGCATCGAAAAGGCCAAGGCCGAGGGGACGGTGGATTACACGGCCTACGGGATGACCCTGCGCCACCTGTCGCGGGTGATCTGCAACGCGATCGTGCGCCGGGCGGCGGTGGGGAAGAACTACGGCGTGATGGTGATTCCGGAGGGGTTGTTGGAGTTCATCAACGAGATCCAGATTTTCATCATCAAGCTAAATACCATCATCGCCGAGTACAACCAGACCCACGACACCGATTTTCACGCCTCGTTCCCGCTGTTGGAGGACAAGCTGGAGTACCTGCGCCGCCTGGCCCGGCGCAGCCGGGAAGAGAACGTGCTGCCGGTATGGAGCAGCCGCGATGACGACCTGTTCAACGATATTCCGGCCTTTTTCCAGGAGGGACTGCTCACCGAGCGCGACAGCCACGGCAACTTCCAGTTTTCCCTGGTGGAAACGGACAAGGTGATCATGGGGCTGGTGTCCGATTACCTCGATTTTCTGAAGGAAAAAGGGCTTTACAAGGTGGGGATCCAGGCGGCCTACTACCGCAAGACCTTGCAGCAGGCCGGCCTGGACCCGGACCGCTTCGGGCCGGCGCTCTTCGCCGAGTATCCCCTGGACGGCTACCTGATGGTCAAGCCGGCGATCATCTCCGTCAAGACCCTTAAGCAGGAACTGGTGCGCGCCGGGGTCCTGGGCGACGCCGAGGCCGTGCCGGCGGCGGTGGAAAAGATCTTCCAAAAATCGGTGCCCAAGTTCAAGACCCAGACCCACTTCTACGGCTACGACGGCCGCGGCGCCAACCCGACCCGTTTCGATTGCAACTACACGTACAACCTGGGCCTGACGGTTTTCGCCCTCATCGCCAACGGCGCCACCGGGCAGATGGCCGCCATCCGCAACCTGGAACAGGAATTCGAGCACTGGGAGCCCATCGGGGTGCCCATCGCGCCCCTGATGCGATTGGAGGAGCGTGGCGGCCGCCTGTCTTTGGTGATTGAAAAAAGCGTGGTGGACACCGAATCGGTGGCCTTCCAGGTGGTCAAGGCGTTGCGGGAGGTGTGGCTGGCGGCGGAGCCTGGACCGGACAACTATCGCGTGCCCGGCCCGATCCGCTTCGACGGGGAAAGCGAGGAGAACCGCCCGATTACCCTGGTGCTCAACGCGCTTCAATCCATCGCTTCGAGCACCTGATACCCCTCCTTTTCCAGGGCCCGGCGGATGGGAGCCGTCTTGCAGGTGGACAGGCGAAAGTAGTAGACACGCTTCTTGCCGCCGGCCCGGGGCACCAGCCCGACGTTGATCACGTCGCCGCCGTGGGTGTTGATTCGTTGCAGCACCTTGTGAAACGCCTCGGGGGAGTCGTCCAGGGCCACATCCAGGCGCGAGCTGGAGGTGAGGATGCCCATCATGTCGATGAAGGCCCGCAGGATGTCGGACTCGGTGATGATGCCCACCAGCTTGCCCCCCTGGATCACCGGCATTCCGCTGATCTTGTGCTTGTAGATGACCTGGGCCGCCAGCTCCACGTCGTCGTCCGGCGAGACGCAGATGGGGTCGCGGATCATCAGGTCGGCCAGCCCCAGGTCGCCGATCATCGAGGGGATCAGCCCCTGCTTGAGATCGGCCAGGGTCACCAGCCCGCGCAGCCGCTGGTGGGCGTCGATTACTGGCAGGTGGCGGATCGAGTTGGTCTTCATCACTTCGATGGCGTCCTGAATCGAAGCGGTGTCGGTGATGGTAATCGGATCGGGAATCATCAAGGCGCTGATTTTCATGGCCCACCTCGCCTCGGCAGCGGTTTTCAATACCCCCTAGACAGCTAAATTCTTAACCTGCTTGGGAAAGGGATGCAAGTGTTTCTCCGGTCGGTGCCCGCGGCGCCCCGGGCGCATCAATCTGCCCGGGGCGGCTGGTAGCTGCACAGGGGCTCTTCGGCGAGAAAGTTTCCCGTGGCCTCGTAGGCCCGGGCCCGGCAGCCGCCGCAGACCCGCCGGTATTCGCAGCGGCCGCACTTGCCCTCGAGGCGGTCCGGGTCGCGCAGGGCGGCGAAGATCTCCGAGTTGTGCCAAATGTCGTCGAAGGGAGTCCGGGTGACGTCACCGCAGGCCAAGGCGAGGAAGCCGCAGGGCTGGACCACCCCCTGGTTGGAGACGAAGCAGAAGCCGGAGCCGGCCAGGCATCCGCGGGTGACGGCGTCCAGGCCGTGGCTTTCAAAGGTCACGGAGACGCCTTCCGCCCGCGCCCGCTGGCGCAGGATGCGGTAGTAGTGCGGTGCGCAGGTGGCCTTGAGCTGCAAGGGCGTTTTGCCGCGCTGGTCGTAGAACCAGTTCAAGGCCTCCTCGTACTGAACCGCATCGATGGCCTGGTCGACGATGTATTTGCCCCGGCCAGTGGGCACGAGCAAAAAGATGTGGTGGGCCACGGCCCCCAGTTCGACGGCCAGATGCTGGATGCGGGGGATCTGCTCCAGGTTGGTTCGGGTGACGGTGGTGTTGATCTGGAACGCCAAGCCGGCGCGGCGGGCATGATCGATGCCGCGCAAGGCGCCTTCGAAGGCTCCGGAAACCCCCCGGAAGCGGTCGTGGCTGGCGGCATCGGCGCCATCGAGGCTGATGCTGATGCGCTGGATTCCGGCTTCCACCATGCGGCGGGCGTTGTCGGCGTCCACCAGGGTGCCGTTGGGGGCCATCACCATGCGCAGGCCCTGTTCGGTGCCGTAGCGGGCGATTTCGAAAATGTCCGGCCGCAGCAGCGGTTCGCCGCCGGTCAGGATGACGATGGGTTTGCCCACCGCGGCGATCTGGTCCATCAAGACGAAAGCGGCCTTGGTGTCCAGCTCGTTGCGATGGGGACCGCAGGTGGCGGCGGCCCGGCAATGGACGCAGTTCAGGTTGCAGTTGCGGGTGGTTTCCCAGGCGACCAGGCGCAGTTCGGGAACCTGCCCCGGGGGGGCGGTGGGGTGAGGGGCGTTCATCAGGATGCTCCCGGTTCAAGTTTATGCCGGGGCCGTTCAGGCGCGGCCGCCCGGCCCGGCTTGTCGGCGGTTCTAGGCCTGCAACGCCCGGGCCGCCTCGATGGCAAAATAAGTCAGAATCATGTCGGCTCCCGCACGCTTGATGGCGGTCAAGGCTTCCATCATGACCCGCGTTTCGTCTATCCAACCGAGTCGGGCCCCGGCCTTGATCATGCTGTACTCGCCGCTGACGTTGTAGGCCGCCAGGGGCAGGTTGGCCTGCTCGCGGATGCGGCGGATCACGTCCAGGTAGGCCAGCGCCGGCTTGACCATAATGATGTCGGCCCCCTCGGCGATGTCCAGTTCGACTTCCCGCAGCGCTTCGAGGCTGTTGGCCGGATCCATCTGGTAGGTACGCCGGTCGCCGAACCGGGGCGCGCTGTCGGCTGCCTGGCGGAACGGTCCGTAGAAGGCCGAGCAGTACTTGGCCGCGTATGCCATGATCGGCAAGTCGGTGAATCCGTTGTCGTCCAGGGCGCAGCGAATGGCGGCCACCCGGCCGTCCATCATGTCCGAGGGGGCTACCATGTCGGCCCCGGCGCGGGCATGGGAGAGAGCGGTTTCGGCCAACAGTTCCAGGGTGGCATCGTTGACGATCTGGCCGTTTTCCACGACGCCGCAATGCCCGTGGTCGGTGTACTGGCAGAGGCAGACATCGGTTATGACCGTCATCTCGGGCAGTTTGGCCTTGACGGCGGCCACCGCCTGCTGGACGATGCCGTCGTCCTGGTAGGCCGAGGTGCCGCGGGAATCCTTGTCTTCCGGCAGGCCGAAGAGGATCACGGCCGGAATCCCCGCATCCCAGGCCTCGGCCGCCGGTTCGACGAGCTGGTCGATGGACAACTGGTAATGCCCCGGCATGGAGGCAATGGGATTGCGCACATTGCGGCCACCGATGGCAAACAGGGGCAGGATCAGGTCGTCCGGTCTCAGGATGGTTTCGCGGATCATGCGTCGCAGGGCTTCGGTGCGCCGCAGGCGGCGGGGCCGGTATTCGGGAAACAGCATCGCTTCCTCCCCAATGAGCTTCAAAATTTCAGGTGCGAGATTCTTACCGGATTTCTTCGTCGGTGAGATAACAGGCCGGGTCCGGGGCCCAAACGTCGCCGGTGACCGCCTCGGCGCGCACACGGAAGTTGCCGCCGCAAACATCGAGCCAGCGGCAGGTGGCGCAACGGCCTGTGACCCACTTTTTCTTTTCCTTCAGCTTGGCCAGCAAAGGATCTTCGGGCCGGCTCCAGATGTGGGAAAAAGGTGTCCGGCGCACGTTGCCAAAGCTGTGGTGGCGCCAGAATTGGTCGGCATAGACCTCGCCATCCCAGCTGACGCACCCGATGCCCCGGCCGGAGTTGTTGCCCTCGTTCATCTTGAGCAGTTCGAGCACCTCGGCGGCGCGGTCCGGATTTTCCCGCAACAGCCGCAGGTAGAGGTAGGGGCCGTCGGCGTGGTTGTCCACCGTGAGGACTTCCTTGGCCAGGCCCCGCCGGTGCAAATCGGCGGTCCGGTCGATGATCAGGTCCACGGCGGCCCGTGTCTCCTCGTGGCCCAGATCGTCGTTGACCAGGTCGCATCCCCGTCCGGCGTAAACGAGGTGGTAGAAGCAGACCCGGGGGACCTGCTCGGTTTCGAGCAGGTCGAAGATCGCCGGGATCTCGCCGGCGTTGAAACGGTTGATGGTAAAGCGCAGACCCACCTTGATGCCGGCTTCCCGGCAGTTGCGAATTCCCTCGACGGCCTTGCGGTAGGCCCCGGGGACGCCTCGGAAACGATCATTGATCGCTTCGGTGCCGTCGATGCTGATGCCGACATACGACAGGCCGATTTGCTTCAGGGTGCGCGCCATGTTCCCGTCGATCAGGGTGCCGTTGGTGGAGATGACCGCTCGCATGCCGTGCTCGACCGCGTAGGCGGCCAGCTCGGGCAAGTCGGGGCGAACGAGGGGTTCGCCGCCTGAAAACAGCAGCACCGGGACGCCGAAAGCGGCCAGGTCGTCGATGAGCCGGCGGCCCTCCTCGGTGCTGAGCTCGTTGTCGAAGTGCCGATTCTTGGCGTGGGCGTAACAGTGCACGCAGCGCAGGTTGCAGCGCTGGGTCACGTTCCAGACAACTACGGGACGTTTGTCCTCGGAGAACTGGAGCAGATGGGACGGCAGGCGCGCCGACTGGCGCCCGTAGCGCAGGGCGTCGGAGGGTTCCACCGTGCCGCAGTAAAGCTTGGAGATGCCGATCATAAAGTCATCCTCGGAGGTAAAGGGCCGCCACTGCGATGTCAGGAGGCGGCATCGCGGTTGCCCTGCATGAAGGTACGAATCATCTCGCTGACGTAGGTTTCTGGCGCCGCCAGGGCCGCGCGACCGATGAAAAAGCGCTGTCGACCGGTTTTTTCGTGGATCAGCTTCAGGCCCAGTTCGAAGTCCTCAAAGAAGGCGCGCTGGACATCGGCAATCGGCCGGCCTTCCACGATCAGGCTCTCGACGATGGCGTCCACCGCTTCCTGCTCCAGTACGATGTTAATGCCGCTGCTTTTCAAGAAAGCCGTCTCTATCTGCTTGACTTCGTCGCACAGGGCCTTGACCCGGGAGATGGCCCCGGCCACATCCAGGCAGTGGCGCACGTAACAGGCCGCCACGAGGCGGATGCGTTCCGGCGTGAGCACCAGGCCGTACTTGAGGTCGAAGCGCTGTCGATGGGTGGTCAGATAATCGCGCAACGCCTCCTCCTCCTGGTCCATCAGCTTCCGGTGCCGGGTGGCTTCCGCCTCGGCCTGGGCGGGATCCGCTAGCTCGGCCAGGCTCTGGCGCGGGTTCCGGAGGCGTTCCGGGGTGATGGCGATGCAGGGAACGCCCATGGAGGGCAGGCGCGTTTCAAAGGGGAGCAGGGCGGCCTCCACGGCGCTGACCAGGCCCCTGGCGCCCGTGTTTTCCAGTGCGGCCTGCTGTGCCAGCTGGCGGAGGGTGGCATCGTCGAAGCGGATGTCGATGCCGTAGGCGGCAAAGTCGAGCCGCTTGCCCAGCATCACGGGATTGTTTGGATTTTTCAGGATGTCATACAGGTCGCTGCTTTCCAGGGGGTCGAAGACGGCGCGTACCGGCAGGCGGCCGATGAACTCGGATTCGAACCCGTATTGGATCAGGTCTTCGCTCTGGAGGTGGTCCAGGATGCGGTTGTCTTCGTCGGCCGTGGCGATGGGGGCGGAAAAGCCGATTCGATTGCGGTTGAGGCGCTTTTTGACGATGTCGTCAAGGCCGTTAAAGGCCCCGCTGACGATGAACAGGATATTGCGGGTGTTGACGGTGCGTTTTTCGCGGCTGCCGGTTTTGCGGAAATGCTCGATCTCCTGCATCATCGAGATCGGGTCGTGGGGCACCTTGAGTTCGACCTCGGTTTCTTCCAGCGGCTTGAGCAGGGCGCGCTGGACCCCTGTGCGAGAGACATCCGCGCCGACGAAGTTGCGGCTCGAGGCGATCTTGTCGATTTCGTCGATGTAGATGATACCGCACTCGGCCCGGGCGATGTCGTCGTCTGCTTCCCGTACCAGGTCGCGGACCAAGTCTTCCACGTCACCGCCGACATAGCCGGTTTCGCTGAATTTGGTGGCGTCGCCCTTGACGAAAGGCACCCCGAGCTTCTTGGCGATCAGCCGGATCATGTACGTCTTGCCCACACCTGTGGGGCCGATCATCAAGACGTTGTTCTTGATCCGTCCGACCATGTCGTCCGTCTTGCCGAGGTTCTGGCGCTGAAGGCGAATCCTGTTGAAATGAGTACAAATTTTGGTGGCCAGAATCGCTTTGGCCCGGTCCTGCTTGATGATGTACTGGTCCAGGTAGGCGATGAGCTCTTCGGGTTTCAAATCGAAATGGACATCGTCGTCCGACCGTTGGCCGGGGCGGCGATCGCTGGGCGCGACCTCGGAGGCCATCACCAAGGGTGAGACGATTTTGACGCTCTCGCCGAAGCGTTTGGTCAGGAAGGTGCTGATCTCCCTCTCCAACTGCTCAGGCGTTGGAAATTTTTCGTTGCTCGCTTTCATGGCGAAAAACTATAAACACCGCCCGGCCAAAATGCAAGGCAAGTCGCCAGTTGACAGGGTTTCCGGCCCGGCGTAACCTTGAAGTTTCAGGCGCCGATATCCTCGATTCTCCTGTCGGCTGTTTTCCCCGTTGCTGCGGCGCGGCGCCGGCCATCACCCGCTTCACCGGACGTCCTTAGTTGTAAAGCGCCACTTCGCGCCCCTGCCAGTGGGCGCGACGGGCATTTTTCGCTGATGGCCCTTTTTCGTCGGACGCCCATGCCACGGGGCATGAAGTTGGATCTGCACTTTTAGCCGGGGAGGACGCCATGACCGTCAAGATTCTGATCAAGAGAAAATATGCCGACAGCCAGGCGGCGCAACTGGAACAGATGCTCATCGAGCTGCGCCGTCAAACCGTCAAGCAGCCGGGGTATGTTTCCGGCGAGACCCTCCAGCGTCTCGATCGGCCCGGAGAGACGCTGGTGATCAGCACCTGGGAATCGGCCGACCACTGGCGCCAGTGGACGCTCAACCCGGAACGGGGGCGGGTGCAGGAAAGGATCGACGCCCTGCTGGGCACCCCCACAGTTTACGAGATCTACGCCCACCGGAAATAGGCGCTCTGCCGGCGGCCCGAGAGCACGGCGCACAACGAAAAAATGGGGACCGCGATTGCGGCCCCCATTCTGTGGTCACGTGGTACGCCCGGCTGGACTCGAACCAGCGATCTTCAGCTCCGGAGGCTGACGCCCTATCCACTGGGCCACGGGCGCAATTGGTGAAGGCTAATTTAGTTAGACCATGTCCGATGGCGTGTCAAGGATCTCTTTGGCCTCTCCCACCACGTAGAGCGAACCGGCCACGCAGACGATTTCCTCGTGGGCGGCCATGGCGATGGCGGTCTTCACTGCTTCGGCCACCGTGGGGCGGATCATGACCGCTGCCCCTTGGGCGCGGGCCTCGTCGGCCAGCTGTTCGGCGGGCAGGGCCCGGTCGATGCGGGGCCGGGTACAGATCACCCGGTGGCAGTAAGGCAGCAGGGCGCGCAGCATGGGGCGAAAAGGCTTGTCGTCCAGGATGCCCACGACCAGGGTGATCGGCCTTCCCTGGTCCTGGCCGGCCAGGTAGCGGCCTAGATTGCGGGCTGCCGCCAGGTTGTGGGCGCCGTCGAGAATGACGGTGGGATGCCGGCGCACAATCTCCAGCCGACCCGGCCAACGGGTGCTCTGCAGGGCGCGGCGGACGACCTCGGCATCCACGACGTGCGGCGCCAGGGGTTCGATGGCCTCGCAGGCCGCCAGGGCCAGCGCTGCGTTGGTGCACTGGTGGGGGCCGCTCAGAGAAAGGGCCAGGCGTTGCCAGCGGTGACGGAGTCCCGCATAGTCGAAGCGGCCGTCTGGCCTGCGTCGGATCCGGAAATCGGTGCCGAGACGAAGCAGGGGGGCTTGACGGGCCTCGGCCGATTTGCGAATAGCCGCCATTGCGCTGGGCTGGGTGACTCCGGTGACCACCGGTACCCGGTCCTTGATGATGCCGGCCTTCTCGCCGGCGATGGCCGCCAGGGTGGCGCCCAGGTAGGCCCGGTGCTCCAGGGAGATGTTGGTGATGATCGACACTTGGGGCCGGATGATGTTGGTGGCGTCCAATCTGCCGCCCATTCCGGTTTCGACGACGGCCCACTGCACTTTGCGACGCCGGAAGGTGTACAGGGCCATGGCGGTGGCGAACTCGAAGAAGGTGGGCTCGCGCTCCTGCATGGGGGCGGCTCTCACCGCATCGTAGGCGGCGGTCACTTCCCGGTCTTCGATGGGACGGCCGTCGACGGCGATGCGCTCGTTGAAGCGCACCAGGTGGGGGGACGTGTAAAGTCCGGTGCGGTATCCGGCCGTGGTCAGCAAGGTGGCCAGGTCGGCGGCGACCGACCCCTTGCCGTTGGTGCCGGCGACATGGATGCAATGGTAGTGATGGTGGGGGTTGCCGAGATGCGCGAGCAACCCGCCAATGACATCCAGGCCGAGTTTGATGCCAAACCGCCTCAAGCGGTAGAGGCGTTTCAAGCAGGCCGTGTATTCATCATTTGAAGCCGCCATTGCTGAATTTCCTCTTCCAATCCATCCCCGGGGCGATCGTCGGTCGGGCCGCCGGAACCGGGCGGGCGCCGGTGTTCCAAATAAAACACCCGGCAGAAGCGTTATTCTGCCGGGTTGCCGGGGGCCGATGAAGTCTAACGGCGGTAGCGGGCCGCCTTGGCGGCTGCGATCCGCTGCCGGCGAAGCGCTTCACGCTGTTTGCGGCGCTTGTACTCGCTCGGCTTTTCATAGCTTTTTTTCAGCTTCAGGCGCTTGAACAAGCCGTCGTTTTGAATCTTTTTCTTCAAAATGCGCATCGCTTTTTCAAGGTCGTTGTCCAATACTTTGACCTGAATTTCCTTCAATCCCATCGCCCCCTTTCCTTGGAATCTTTAACTGCCGAAACCTGGTATAAATAGCTCGGTTCGCCATTTTTGGCAAGTGGAAAATAGATGCCGGCCCGTGCCGGGAGAACAGAGGTGCATTTTGCCGGTTGACCACCGTGGGGATTGGTACTAATAGCCAAAAGCCGGGAAACACATTGCCGTTACAGCGGATCAAGCGGGCGCGGGAGGAAAACCCATCGCACCGATCACCTTCAAGGCGCTGGTGGTGGAAGAAGCCGGCCCGGGGCATTTCGTGCGGCGGATTGTCGGAAGGAGCACCGCCGCTTACGGCGTGGTAGCCTGCTGCGGCAATGCGCTATCGGCCGATCTGCCCATCAACGTCTATCCGTTTATCCTGCGTGGCGTTCGCCTGATCGGCATCGACTCGCAAAATTGTCCCATGTCCTTGCGGCGCAAGGCCCGGGAGCAGATCGCCGGCCCATGGAAAGTCGATCAGGCCGAGGCGATGGTGACAGAGGTCGCCTTGGCGGATCTTGACCAGACCATCGAGAAGATGCTGGCCAGGCGTCGCAGAGGGCAACCCATCGTCAAGGTTCAGGGTTGACCATGGTGCCATCGGAGCTGCCGCGGATGACACAAGCAAGAGGCCAAGACCAAGAAAGGGGCTTTGTCCCGGAGTTGATCGAGGTGGTGATCGAAGTGCCCCGGGGGAGCTTCGTCAAACGCGACGGCCGCGGGCGGGTGGAGTTTTTGTCGCCCCTGCCGTGCCCGGTCAACTACGGCTCCATCGTCGGTTCGCAGGGGCCGGACGGCGATCCGCTGGACGCGGTGGTGCTCGGAAAGCGCCTTGAGCGGGGAAAACGGGTCAGGGTGCCGGTGCGCGGCGCGGTGGGTTTCTGTGACCAGGGCGTCGATGATATAAAGCTGGTTTGCAGCCGCGAGGCGCTGACGGCGGTCCAGCGGCGGCGATTGCTGCTTTTTTTCCGATTTTACGGTGCCTGCAAGCGATGGATGAGGTTCCGTGAACCGGCCGGCAAGCTCACTTTTTGCTTGGGATGGCGCCCTCGGCCGATGATCCAGGCCCGGTGATGAGGCAAAAAGGCTTTTTCAGCGATGTTGTTTCCGCCCTCGCCGGTGGCGGGGCCAGGCGACCAGGCTGGCGGCTTGCCCTTTTATGGGCGATTTGCTAAGTATAGCCATGCGTCTTCCCTTCCTATCTATGCTGAGCGGTGCACCGTTTGACGGCTTGCAGGAGCACGCCGACAAGGTGCAGGATTGTGCCATCGCCTTTCAGCAGGCCATCGAGTGCCACGTTTCCAGAAATTGCAAGCGTTTCGAGGACTTTCGGCAAGAGGTGATTCGCCTCGAGCAGGAGGCCGATGCCATCAAGCGCCGCATTCGCGGTCATCTTCCCAAGGGCACGCTGCTGCCGGTGGACAAGTTCCAGCTTTTTCGCTACCTGCGCGAGCAGGACAGTGTCCTCGATGCCCTCGAAGACGTGATGGACTGGATCTCCTATCGCGACGAACCCGGCATCCCGGAGAGCTTGCAGAAAGACTTCTTCCTGCTGGTGGACGCGGTGGTCGAACCGGTGGAAGAGCTGGGGCGCATGATCTCCGCCGCCCGGACCTACTTCCACCGCTTCCAGGAGACGGATCGGGTGAAGGTCAAGGAAATGGTGCGCCACCTTCGCCACCTGGAGCACGAAGCCGACCTCATCGAAGATCAGCTCAAGCGTAAGGTCTTTCAATCCATCAGCGATGCCACCACGGTCTTTCACATGGTGCGCCTGGCGGAAATCATCGGCTCCATCGCCGACCACGTCGAAAATGCCGGCGACATGATGCGGGCCATGGTCGCCAAATAGTCGGTTGCTGCGCATCACCGGGGACGGCCTGAGGCGTGTTTACGCTCATGGCGTTTCCGGCCCGCCCTGCCGGGGAGAAATTCGGATGAAGGCCCTCACCTACGACGACGTGCTTCTCGTGCCGTCCTACAACCATTGGGAGTCGAGAAGAATTGTCGATATCTCGATGACCTGCAGAAGATCAAAGCTCCGCTTGGACCTTCCGGTAATGACCGCCAACATGGACACCATCACCGAGGCGGAAATGGCCAACTTCATCGGTGCCAAGGGAGGCATCGGCGTCTTGCACCGGTTCATGCCAATTGCCGAAAACGTTTCCATTTTCAAACGGTGCCGCTTTCCGGCTTTTGTCTCTATCGGATGCACCGCCCAGGAGCTCGAACGAGCCGAGGCCCTGCGGGATGCCGGGGCGACGTATTTTTGTGTCGATGTAGCCCATGCCCATGCCAAGTACGTGGGCAAGACGCTTAAGACCGTGCGAGAATTGTTAGGGGAGCAGGCCTGCATCATGGCCGGCAACGTGGCCACCTATGCCGGTGCGGATTTTTTGGCCTCCCAAGGAGCGGACATCATAAAGGTGGGCATCGGCGGCGGCAGTGTCTGCACGACCCGCCTGAAGACCGGATTCGGAGTGCCCAATTTGACGGCCATCCACAACTGCGCCCGGGTGGACCGGTCCGTAGTGGCCGACGGCGGGATTCGCTACCCGGGTGATATCGTCAAGGCCCTGGCATTTGGCGCCGATTTCGTCATGATCGGCCAGATGCTCGCAGGCACCGAGCCCACGCCGGGGCCGGTGATCGAAAAATCCGCCCCGAATGGAGAGGTCGAGCGGGTTAAGGTCTACCGGGGCATGGCCAGCGCGGAGGTGGCAGAGGATTACTGCGGGGGCGTGGCCGAATGGAAAACCGCCGAGGGGATCGCTATGGAGGTACCTTATCGCCCCAATGCAGACGAGATCATCGCCGATATCGTGGGAGGGCTGCGATCCGGGCTGACATACGGCGGCGCGATGACGATCCGCGAGCTGCAAAGAAAGCTCGATTATATCGAAATCACTCCGGTGGGCCGGGTCGAGAGCCTGCCCCACGGGATTTTCTAAACGAGGGACGGGATTGTTGCGGGCCACTCTTTTTGCGGATCCGTTCTTCGCTGGCGGCGATTTCCGGTGAGATGCGCCACGTCCACAGGGGGGAGACCAGGTAGAGGATCATGCAACCGAGGGTGAAATAGCCGAAATAGGGGGTAAACACCAGCAGCAGGGTCAGCGCGGACCAAATGCCGACAAACAGCGGCCGGCGGTTCATCAGCCGGCCGAAGTGCAGGTAGCGAAGCGGATAGAGGTTCATCCACACCGCGGCGAAAATCATGGTGCCGACGCAAAACAGGATCCAAAAGCGCAAAGGTTCCGGACCGCCCTCGGCCGCCTGGTTGAGCATGATCAGCGGTGCCATCACCAGCAAGGCGCCCGCGGGGGTTGGCAGCCCTTTGAAAAACCCGGGAATCGGGCTTTTATCCAGCGTGAAGTAGATCAACCGGGCAATCCCGGCGGCAGCGTAGGCAAAGGCGATCCACCCCAAGGGCAACCCGGCGGTGGCCGACGGTGCCACCGCTCCCGCGACGAGGTGAAAGATCCAGGCCGGCACGATGCAAAAGCTGATGGCATCGGCAACGTCGTCCAGGATGCCGCCGAGGGTTACCTGCTTGCGGGGGGCTTCGGATAAGGGTTCGGTGAGCCCCAGCCGGCGGGCGACGGTGCCGTCGAGCTTGTCGAAGAGGGCCGCTCCGATGAGGATGAGGTAGGCTTCGCGGATCCTTCCCTGGTGGGCGAAAAAAACCGCCAGCAAGCCCATCAGGGCATTCATCACCGTCAAGGCGTTGGGGAAAAAGGTGAGGATCTGCCGCCGGAGACGCTCCTCGCCCATGCACAGTTCGTCGAGGCAGTAGGTGCCGTATTTGCGGGTGTAGCCGGCGATGGAACCGAGATTGATGATCAGAAAAATGATCTCGATGAAAAACAGGCCCCGCTGGGGAATGTTGCCCAGCCAAGAGATCCAGAAGTAGATCCGGGAGGGCGGCCCTTCAGGGATGTAAAAGGCGTAGGCGTAGAGCAGGGCCCCCACCGGAGCGGCCACCATGGTGCGCAGACGATTGAGTTCGCTCCCCTCCGGTTCCTGCCCCTGGCGGATGGCGAATCCACGCATGAAATGGGCAAAGTTGTCACGAATCAAGACTGTTACGCTGAGAATCAACACCAGCATGGCATGGAGCAGTTCGGTGCGCGTATAGGTCGGGTTGATGACCGTCAAGCGCCAGGTGACACCCACGGCCACCAGGGGAAAGATGATGGAGTAGACCACCTTGTCCAGAATGCGATCGGCCAGTTGGGCCAGGGGCGGATGGGGGTGAAAACGGGCTGCAAACCAGCCGTCCACCAGGTCGAACATCACGGCCACGCACAGCAGCACCACGCCGATGGTATAGACGACGGGATCTCTGAGCCACATCACCGCGGCGGCGCAAATCAGCGCGCCAAAGGCCAGCAAAGGGCGCGTGTACACCAGAACGGCCGTCAGGCGCCTGGAAATCATGAATGGCTTGGACAAGAGCTGCCTTCCTTGGGCCATGCGCCCCCGCCTTGCCTCCAAGCGGTGCGGGGGCCGGTTTGATGTCCGGTGCTCCCAGGTGGAGCCTCTATCCTCCTCAAGGAGCCGCATAGTAAGACAACCGGACGCCCGGTGTCAATTTGAACCCAGTGGAAATTGTCTCGGGTGGTTGCCTTGCCGTTTTAATTGAGATATAAAAACGATCCGAGGCGAGAGCTTCGAGTCCCGTTGCCTTATATTTTGCAATAACCAGGAGAAAAGATCGTCCCATGCCCAATCGCGCCTACCTGATGGAAAGTGCCACGGAGATCGAACGCCTCGAGATGAAGACCCGTGGCCAAGATGTCGTCGACCAGGCCCGCTGGGCCGGTATCGCACCGGGGCAGCGGGTGGCCGACATCGGCTGCGGCAGCGGCAAGACCAGCTTCCACCTGCTCGAGCTGGTCCAGCCCGGCGGCGAGGTGGTGGGCGTCGACGGCTCGGCCGAGCGCATTGCTTACGCGCGGCGCACTTACAAGCATCCCAATCTGTCTTTCGTCTGCCGCGATTTTCTCGAACCTCTCTCTGATTTGGGCGGCTTCGATTTCATCTGGATTCGTTTCATCCTTGAATACTACCGGAACGAAAGCGCAGCGATTGTGCAGCGGGCCTACGAGGTGCTCAATCCTGG
>DQXI01000051.1 GCA_011042305.1 Desulfobacteraceae bacterium | reverse complement strand
GGGCTGACGGCCGGGGTCTTGATGGTGATCTTGGCCGGGGGGCGGGTTGCCTGCCCGCGCAGGGTCTTTTTCCGCTTGGCCGCCTTGAGGCGCCGCTGCCGGTGCTTGGTGCGAAAGGTGTCCACCCGCGCGGCTACAAAGCGCAGCAGCATCACCAGGCGCCGGCCGAAGCGCACCAGGGAAAAACCGGTGGCCAGGATCAGGCCCACCAGCCAGAGGAGCACCAGCACGATGGTGCCGCCGGCTTGGCTCATGTAGCGCCAACAGACACGCCGAAGCGCCTCGCCGAGCCATCCCCCGGCCGCATAGGGGCGTCCGAAAAGCGTTACCGGTTCCCCGGGCGCCCCCCAGGCGCTCACCAGGCTGCCGGTGACCACCGCCAGCACCAGGCCGCCGGCCAGGGTGGCGATGAGGGCCCCGCGGGGATGGTGGCCGAAAAACTGGGTGCTGATCACCAGCAGCAGGATCGGCACCCAGAAGGCGCCCAGGCCGAAGAGGCTCACCAGCAGACCGGCCAGGTGGGCGCCCACCACGCCGAAGAGGTTGTCCACGCGCCCCGGATCGGCGGCGTGGTGCAGCGACGGATCGGCCGGGCTGTAGGAGAGCAGGCTGATCAGGGTGAAGATGACCAGGAAAAAAACGGCGATACCGGCGAGTTCCTTGCGCATGGCCTTTTTATCGGGCTTCAGATTTCCATGATGAACGGCAGAATCACGGGCCGACGGCGGATGGTGTATTCAAAGTACTTGCGCAGGGCGATCTGCACGCCGTTGCGCAGCTGCTGGGTGCGATCGGGGGCGTCGGGATCGGTTTCCTCCACCACCTCCAGCACCACGCACACCGCGTCGTCGAGAATATGGCCGGTGGCGGTCTCGAAGACAAAGCCGCGGGAGGCGATGTCCGGCCCGAAGACGATGATCCCCGTGTCCTGGTCGATGGCCATGGTCACCACCACCAGCCCGTCTTCGCTGAGCAGCCGCCGCTCCCTGAGCACGCTGCGCCCCACGTCGCCGATGCCCTTGCCGTCCACCAGCACCCGGCCGGTGGGCACGGTTTCGCCGAGGCGGCCGCCGTTTTCGTCGAAAACGATGCACTGGCCGTTTTCCGCCAGCAGGACGCGCTCGGCCGGGATGCCAACCTCCCGGGCCAGCCGGGCATGGAGCAGCAGGTGGCGGTACTCCCCGTGAATGGGAATGAAATGGCGCGGCCGGGTCAGGTTGATCATCAACTTGAGCTCTTCGCGAAAGGCGTGGCCCGAGACGTGGATGGCCGAGATCTTCTCGTAGACCACCTCGGCGCCGCGGCGGTAGAGGTTGTTGATGATGCGGCCGATGGCCCGCTCGTTGCCCGGGATGAACTTGGCACTGAGCACCACGGTGTCCCCGGGACGGATCTGGATCTGCCTGTGCGTGCCGTTAGCCATCCGCGCCAGGGCCGACATCGGCTCTCCCTGGCTGCCGGTGGTGACGATGAGCACCCGGGCGTCGGCAATGGCGTCCAGCTCGTCGATGGCGGCCTCCATCGTCTCGGGGACCTTCAGGTACCCCAGGTTCCGGGCGATGCGCACGCTGGTCTCGATGCTGCGGCCGTTGAAAATGACCCGGCGGCCGGCGGTCTCGGCCGCCTGCACCACCTGCTGGATGCGGCTGATGCTGGAGGCGAACAGGGCCACGATGACGCGGCCCGGGGCGTTGCCCACGATCCGCGTCAAGGTGCGGCCCACCTCTTCGTCGGAGATGGTGTAGCCTTCGTTTTCCACGTTGGTGGAATCCGACAGCAGGGCCAGGACCCCTTCGGCGCCATAGCGGGCCAGACGGTTGACATCGGTGCGCAGGGCCTCGTCGCCGGTCTGGGAGATCTTGAAGTCACCGGTGTGAATCACCGTTCCCAGGGGGGTCCGGATGGCCAGGCCGACCCCGTCCACCACGCTGTGGGCCACGGGGACGAACTCGATGGTAAACGGCCCCAGGCGCAGTTGGCTGTCGCTGCCGATCGCATGCAAGTTCGCCCGCCGCAGCAGGCCGTGGGATTCGAGCTTGTTTTCCACCATGGCCAGGGTGAAGGGGGTGCCGAAGAGGGGGGGATTGAGGTCCCGCAGCAGGTAGGGCAGGGCCCCGATGTGGTCCTCGTGGGCATGGGTGAGCACCACCCCGGCCAGCCGCTGCCGGTTCTCCTTGACAAAGCGCATGTCGGGAATGACGCTGTCCACCCCCGGCATGTCGGCTTCCGGGAACATCAGCCCGGCGTCCACCACGAAGAGCGTCTCACCGAACTCGAAGCCCATCATGTTGAGCCCGATTTCCCCCAAGCCGCCCATGGGGATGATCTTCAGCATTCCAATCGGCCCTCTGAAGCCCTGGTGACCGCTTCACACAGCGCTTGGCGCACCTCGTCCATCAGGGCGTCCTTGGTTTCACGTCGGTAGCCGGTGGTCTCGATGGGCGCGCCGATCCACAGCACCACCGGCCGGGGGGCCAGGAGCAGGTGTTTCTTGGGCAGAATGTCGCCGGTGCCGTAAATGCCGATGGGCAGGATCGGCACCTTGCTGTCCACCGCCAGCACGAAGCCGCCCTTCTTGAAGGGCAGCAGCCTGCCGTCCGGGCTGCGGGTGCCCTCGGGGAAGATCAGCACCGAGGCCCGGCCGCGGATGGCCTCGGCTGCCTGCCGGATGCTGGCGAAGGCCGCCTCGCGGTTGGAACGGTCGATGCTGATGTAGCCGCAGCCGTGCATGGCCCGCCCGAAGATGGGAATCTTGAACAGCTCGGCCTTGGCCAGCCAGCGGAACTGGGTGTCGAGGCAGCCGAGCAGCACCGGGATGTCGAAGTGGCTCTGGTGGTTGGGCATGAGGATGAACGACCGGCCCGATGCCAGGTGCTCCTGGCCCACCACGCGGACCTCGACCCCGCTGACGCGCAGGATCGAGCGCCCCCACCGCTGGGCGATGCGGTGTAAGGCCTCCTGGTCGGCGCCGACCAAGGCCCTGCCGATGACCAGGCTGCCCAACACGAAAGTGGAAAGCAGGATCCAGAGGTAGATGTAGGCGGTTTGAAACAGCTTGCGTACCATAGCGCCCGGGTCAGACCGTGATGTTGAGCCGTTGCAGGAGTCCATCGACCTTTTCGATCAGCCAGGCCCTTTGCCTGGCGGTGGCGTATCCCATGCACTCGCAGCGCATGCGGCCGCAGGTGCGCACCAAAAGTTCGCAGACCAAGCGGTCCGCCTCCAGGTCGAGGGCGACGTAGAAAGGCTGGCAGTCCCGGTGGGCCGCCTGGGTCTCGGTCAACACCGCTTCGTCCAGCGGCAACCAGTAGATGCCGCCCACGGCGGGCGGTCCCAGCTCGGCCTCCAGCAGCACCTTGAGCCTGGCCTGGTCTTCGGAGCCGATTTGATCGATGACGTATTGTTTCATGAAAACCGGAAATTAGCCCATCTTGCGGATTCAGGCAAGCAGATATTCCAGGCGCCGGCGGCAGGCGCCTGCGGCGCGTTACTGATTCCAGGTTCCAGGTTGCCGCTGCGCGGATTCCGGGGGCCACGTCGGGGGGACTGAAGGTTTCCGGAGACTTTTGGGATCGACTTCCGCCGTCTCGTCGCGGTGGACATGGACTCCTGGTCAAGCCGGGAACGACGAAAAGGGGAGAGGAGAGCCGGCAGGGATTGGCGGGCTCGGTCGGCAACCCCAAAAAATCCCCCGGCCGGGAAAACCCGCCGGGGGATGCCAGGGGCGCTGCCAGGGCGATCAGGTCTCTTCGACGGTGATGGCGCCCGCTTCGCACACCTCCACGCAGCTCTCGCAGCCGAGGCATTCATCAGCGTTTACCGGCACGCTCTTGCCGTCCTGCATCTCGAACACTTCCACCGGGCAGACGTCGACGCACTCCTCGCAGCTCTCGCACTTGTCCTCGTCGACGATGGGGTTGAAAGCCATTTCCTACTCCTTTCCAGACTGAAATTAGAATCCACAACGATTGAGGCCTCGATCAACTCGCGCAAAGTCCATATACCAAGTCCTCCGGTTGCGTCAAGCCTCGATGGTGTTTTTTTGGGTTTTTCGCAACGCTTTGAAATAATTAGGTAAATATATGTCATCGCCGCCGCGGGCCCAGGCGGGGGCGCTGCGCCGTGCCCCCGTGCCGGCAAGAAAGCCCAAGGCTGCCGTCGGGTCAAGCGTCGCCAATGAAAATCACCCGGCAGCACTCCGGGCCGGCAGGGGTGTCGGGGCGGGCGCGGGGGCCGGCCGCCAGGCGCTGGAGAAACGCCGCCGGCGGCAGGGGAACGCCGTGAACCGTCACCGCCGTACCGGCACCCGAAGCCAGGGCTTCGGACAGGGCCCGGGGAAGCCGCCGGACCTCTTCCGGGGAAAGAGCCTGCACCGGATCCAGGAGGCCGACGTGCTCGGCCAGGGCCGCCATTACCGCGGGGCTGTCGGTGACCAGTACGTCGGCGGCCGCCTCCAGCGCCAGGGCCAGACGGGCCCAGGCGGCCAGGCGGCGTTCGGTGAGCACGGCGCCGGGGTCATGGCCGGCAAGCGACCCGAGGGTTGAAGGCCCCGCGGTGACCTCGCCGTCGATCTGTCGGCGCATTTGCCTTTCCAGGTCGGCCACCTGCTGGAGCTGCTCCCCGAGGGCGTCCTGGTCCCGGTCAAGGCCGTGGGCCAGGCGCAGAAAGACCCGGGCCGTCAGCAGCGGGTCGGTGCGGGCGTCCGCCCCTCGGCCGTCGGCGCCGGCCCGGATGCGGCTGCGCAAACTGCTGATGGCCGGCGCGGCGGCAAAGGGGCCGTCGGCCTCCCGGGCCGCCAGGACCGCCGCCAGGTCCGCGCCGGCATGCATCTCGGCCCATTGGCGCCACTCGGCTTCCAGCTCGTCCAGCAAGGCCTCGTCGCCGGGCGGCGGCGTGTAAAGGCGCCAGGCGAGGGACGCGGGCCCCGGGGGGGCGGATGCATCGGCAGCCGGGGCCAGCAGGCCGAGCCGGTCGAACCAGCGGCCCAGGCGCGCCGCCGTTGCCGGGGAAACGTAGGTAAAGGGGAAGTAGACGGGGATTAGCGGGTTCATAGATTTCAGATTCCAGATTTCAGGTTTCAAGTTTCTTTACTTTTCTCGCGCACTATCCTCTTGACGAACCAGCGCTGCATGAAGAGGACCACCAGCATGGCCCTCAGGGCGTTTCCGGGGCCTCGAGGCGAATGGTGTCCCCCTCGCCGAGGTCGTCTCCGGTTTGCACTTCGATGACCTCCAGGGGAATTTTCTCCGGGTTCTCAATACGGTGGACCACTCCCGCCGGGATGAACACCGACTCGTCGGTGCCCACCGTCAGTTGCCGGCTGTCCCGGGTCACCCGGGCGGTGCCCTGGACGACGATCCAGTGCTCGCAGCGGCGGTGGTGTTTCTGGAGCGAGATGCCGGCGCCGGGGCGCAGGGTCAGCCGGTTGACGCGGAAGCGAGGCGCCTGGACGATCACCTCCAGCACGCCCCAGGGGCGGTAGCGGCGGCGGTGGACATCCGCTTCGGCGCGCCCTTTCCCCTTGAGAATCTCCACCAGCCGCTTGACCTCCTGGGTGCAGTGGCGCGGCGAAATCATCACCGCGTCGGCGGTTTCCACCACCACGTGCCCCTTCAGGCCCACGGCGGCCACCAGGCGGCTGGTGGCGTTGATGTAGGAGTCGGTGACCTGGTGCACCAGCACGTCGCCCTCGAGGATGTTGCGGTTCCCGTCCTTGTCGCCCACCTGCCACAACGCCTCCCAGGAGCCCACGTCGTCCCAGCCGGCGTCGAGCAGCAGCATGGCGGCCCGGTCGGTTTTTTCCATGACGGCATAGTCGATGGAATCCGATGGGCAGGCCTGGAAGGCGGACGGATCCAGGCGGAAAAAATCCAGGTCGGTCCGCCCGGCCCGGACCGCTTCCCTGGCGGCGGCGAAGATTTGGGGGGCGTGCCGCTGCAGTTGCTCAAGGTAGCTCGAGGCCCTGAACAGGAACATGCCGCTGTTCCAGAAGTAGTCCCCGGAAGCCAGGTAGGCGCGGGCGGTTTCGAGGTCGGGCTTTTCCACGAAGCGGGCCACCCGGAAGGCGTCGGCGCACTCGTGGATGGGCGCTCCCTTGCGCAGGTAGCCGTAGCCGGTTTCGGGGGCATTGGCAACGATGCCGAAGGTGATGAGGTGGCCCTGCGCGGCGCAGGCGCAGCCGGCCTTCACCACGCGGTGGAAGGTCGCCACGTCGCGGATGAAATGATCCGAAGGAAGGACCAGCAGGATCGGATCGAGGCCCCGGGCGGCCAGCAGGTGAGCGGCCGCGGCAATGGCCGGCGCCGTGTTGCGGCCCACCGGCTCCAGGACGATGGCCTCCGCCTCGACACCCAGACTGCGGAGCTGTTCGGCCACCATGAAGCGATGGTCGTGGTTGCACAACACCAGGGGCCGGGCGCCGGGGTCCAGGCAACGGACCCGTTCCACGGTGTTTTGCAGCAGGGACCGGTCGTCCCAGAGGCTGAAGAACTGTTTGGGGTGCAGGCGGCGCGACAGGGGCCAAAGGCGGGTCCCCGAGCCGCCGGCCAGGATCACCGGCACAATCATTGGGCCTCCTTCACGTTTTCTCTGCTGGTGGCGCATGGTCCGCTCCCGGCATCGTCGGCAAGTCACCGCAGCGGGGCCTTGAAAGAGCCCGGCGGCCGGTGTATGACAAGTATCAGGCGTCAACCGTGTCCAGTCGGAATCCGGCCTCGGCGGATCGAAGGAGCGAGCGTTCCGTGAATACCCAAACCCTGGTCGTCACCATTTTGACCCTCTGGCTCGTCATGGGCCTGGGCTTTCTTGCCTCCTACGCCAAGGCACGCAAGGCGGGGCAGCCCCTGGGGGCAACCCTCAAGAGCAACGAGGGGCTGCTCTTTATCGCCAGCGTGGTCGGTTCGATCCTCTATTTCATCGTCGCGAGGTAAATCCGTCGCCTGCCGCCATCCCCGGCGGCGCCCGGCTCCGGCTCTGCCTATCACCAAGCGTGGCATCAGCGATCGTCGCGGCGATCGGTGCTGGGGCATTCGGCGGCAGTGGAGACGAACGGCTTGATGTCGAGAAGCGGCGTTCCGTCGAACATGTCGATGCCCCGTACACGGATCCGGTTCTCGTCGCGTCCCATCACCTCCAGCACCGATAGGCCGATGGGGTTGGGCCGCCGCGGCGAACAAATGGAAAAGACCCCCACTTCGCGGTCGCGATGGGGCGGCCGCTGGCGCAGGAGCCCCGGCTCAAAGGGCGCGCTGCGGTCAAAGTGAAACAGGACCACGATCCGCTGGCCGGGCTGGATATCGCCAAGGCCGGCAGTATAGCACGGATCGAGGACCAGTTCCCCCTCCACGTCCGAAACCGACCAGTGCCGCGGTACGCTGCCGGCGCCGTGCCGGACACGGCCGATGGGGTGAAAGACGATGGCTTCGGGTTTGGCATCGGTCATGATTGCTTCAGTGGCCGGTTTTGCGTTTGAAGATCGAGAGGCGCTCCCCATGATATCATCCCAAGACCTTTCTTCTCCCTGGTATCGTGCCGGATCCGCCCCTGCCGTCAACCCGGGTTGAACCAGCGGATTTTCGTTTCGCCATCAGGGCCGCCACGGCCTGGAAGGAACCCCGCCGGCGGGCCGTCAAATTTTGCGCTCCAGCCGTGCCACCGCCTCGATGTGGAAGGTGTGGGGAAACATGTCCACCGGCTGCACCTCGGCGACGCGGTAGGCGTCGGCCAGCAGTCCCAGGTCCCGGGCCAGGGTCGCCGGGTTGCACGACACGTAGACGATCCGCGGGGGCGCCAGTTCCAGCAGCCGGGCCACCACGTCGGCGTGCATGCCGGCCCGCGGCGGATCGACGATCACCACGTCGGGCTTCAGGTCGAGGCCGGCGAGCACGGTGCGGATGTCGCCTTCGATGAAACGGCAGTTGCCCACGCCGTTTCTTTGGCAGTTACGCCGGGCGTCGGCCACCGCCGCCGCCACGATCTCGATGCCCACGACTTGACGGGCCGCCGGGGAGAGAAAGATCGGGATGGTGCCGGTGCCGCTGTAGAGATCCAGCACGGCCTGGGTGCCGTCCAGGCCGGCGTAGCGCTGCACTGTTTCGTAGAGCCGGGCCGCTGCGCGGCTGTTGGTCTGAAAGAAGCTGTTGGCCGAGATCTCGAATTCCCAGGGGCCGATGCGGTCCTTGAGCACCGGGGAGCCGGCCAGGGGGCGCTCGAACTGGCCCACCGCGATGGCCGCCGGGCGGTCGGTGACGTTGTTGACCACTCCGGCGATGCGGTCGAAATCCGCCATGAGCCGATGGGCCAGCGGCTGCAGCGCCTCCCGGTTTTCCCCGGCGGTGACGAGGTTGACCAGCCAGCGGTCTTCGGCCAGGCTGTGGCGCAGCATGACAAAGCGCCAGAATCCCCGGTGGCTGCGCAGCCCGTAGGGCGGCAGGCCCGAGAGGCGGATTTGCTCCCGGATCCGGCCGAGGATCGCGTTGCCCGAGGACGGCATGAGCAGGCAGGCCTCGATGTCCAGCACCTTGTCGAAGGTGCCCGGCACGTGCAGGCCGAGGGCGAATCCCTTTGCCACGTCCTCGCGGTCCATCTCCGCGGGCATTAACCAGCGCCGGTCGGTGCAGGAGAATTCCATCTTGTTGCGGTAGCCGAAGATCGGGTCGGCGGCGACGGCCGGGTGCACCGGGATTTGGGCCAGGCCGCCCACGTGGGCCAGGGTTTCGGCCACGTGGCGTCGCTTGTAGGCCAGTTGGCGCGGGTAGGCCAAGTTCTGCCACTTGCAGCCGCCGCAGACCCCGCTGTAGGGGCAGGGCGCGGCGACGCGGTCGGCCGAAGGATGCAGCAGTTGCAGGATCCGCGCCTCGGCATACTGCTTCTTGCGCTTGACGATGCGGGCCAGCACCCGGTCGCCGGCCACGGCGCCGTCGACAAAGACCGCCATGCCGTCGGCGCGGGCCAACCCCTTGCCGCCGAAGGCCACGTCCACCACGTCGAGCTCGACTGCCTGGCCTTTTTTGACCGTCACAAAAGCGTCCTTTCCGTTTTGGAATGTATGCCGCCAGCGGCCGGCGGTTGCATTTGCGTTTCGTTGTGGCATAGTGACATAAAGGATCAAGGATATATATGAAAATGCCACCACGAATCAAGGTCGCGGCCTCGCGCCCGGGAATTGAAAGGCTCATTTTCACCGCCGACGGGTACCGCCTGGCCGGGTTGCTGCATCGCCCGGCAAGGCAGGGCTTTCCCGTTGTCGTCGGCTGCCACGGCCTCCAGAGTGACGCGGCCTCTCCCAAGCAGCGCGCCCTGGCGCAAGCCTGCACGGCCCGCGGCATCGCCTTTTTGCGCTTCGATCACCGCGGTTGCGGCGCCAGCGAGGGCGCTTTCGCCGCCGTGACGAGCCTTGCCGGGCGGGTGTCGGACCTGCGGGCCGCCGCCGGGGCCGTCCTGCGGGTACCGGGCGCCGATGGACGCCTGGGTCTGTTCGGCAGCAGCCTGGGGGCGGCGGTGTGCATGGCCGCCGCTGAAGCGTTGAAGCCGGCGGCCATGGTCCTGTTTGCCGCGCCGGTGCGCAGCCGGACCATTGCCGGGGGGCCGTCGCCGGCGGCCGCCTTCCAGGAAGGCGCCGGCCTTGACTTCGACCTCGGCGCCGTGCTGCCGCGCCTGCACCATCTGCTGGTGATCCACGGCACCGCCGATACCGTGGTGCCGGTGGCCGATGCCCGCGAGATCTTCGCCGCCGCCGGTGATCCCAAGCGCCTGCTGGGCCTGCCGGGCGGGGACCACCGCATGAGCGACCCGGTCCACCAGGGGCTGTTTGTGGCCGAGGCGGTGGATTGGTTCGCGGCGGGCTTCGAGGCCGGGCACGGGAAGCTGTCGGAGCGGCCAGGCCCGTCCCACAAGTCCCGCTTGTCTGGCCGTTTTCCCTGAACGACGCGTGATTTTGACGTCAAAGGAGGCCGGGGATGCCTGAACCCACCCCCACTAAGCTGGTGCGCAGAGCCTTCGTCAAGCGCCTGCTGCGCCGTGCCCTGGCGGCCATTGCCCTGGTCAGCCTGGTTTACGGGCTGGCAGCGGCGGTTTACGCCACCCGGACCATCTACAAGGTCAAGATGAACTACGCCGTGGTCCTCGAGCGGCTCAACGGCGAGCGCATGGCCGTCACCGACGTGGGCTGGCACGTGCGGCTGCCGTTTTTCACCCGCATCGAACAGGAAGTTACCCTGATGAACCAGCGCCTCTTTCTCGGCGGCACGGTGGAGCCGATGCGCATCATCAGCAAGGAGAACGTGGCCCTGTGGACCTCGGCCGTGCTCACTTTCCGCATCCGGGACCTGCGCACCTGGGCCATCGAGAACAAGGACGCCATGAGCATTCTGCAGGGCGACTACGACGCCATCGTCAAGGACATCCTCCAGGCCAAGGAGGTCAACCGGCTGATCAGCGACCGTGAGAGCATCAAGGAGGAGATCTTTACCGCCCTGGCCTCTCGGCCCATCAACACCGGCGGCCCCACGCTGGCGCAAAAATACGGCATCGAAGTGGTCAGCTTCGTGCTCAAGGAGACCCACTTCGGTGAAAAACTGGTGGAAGCCACCGAGGAGAAGAAGCGGCGCGAGCTGATCGCCGAGGCGGAAAACTATGCCGCCGACCAGGAGGCCAGCCGCATCCGCAAGCTTTACGCCGCCTACCTGGAGAGCATCCAGGCCCTGCAGCAGGGGCTGGGCCGACCCGACGGTGCCACGGACAGGGCGCTGCTGGAGTTTCTCACCCAGCAAAAATGGGCCAGCGCCTACGAAAAGAACCAGAGCGGCCAGAACACCGTGGTGATCCAGAATACCCAGTCGGCTCCGGCGCTGACCCTGCCCCCGGGGCCGGTGCCCACCGGAGAGTCCCATGGCGCGACGGCTCACCCGTGAAATCCATTACGTCCGCCTGCCGGAGGGGCGGCTGCGCGAGATCGAGGCCCTGGTGGCCCATTGGCCCTACGAGACCAAGGCCTTCATGCGGGCGCGCCTGCACCAGTTCCGGCCGCCTTCCGGCTGGCTCAACAGCCTGCTGGACGGCCTGCTGTCGTTTTTCATGGAAGCCCCGCCGCGGCGCTTCGAGATTCTCAAGGATCCCCGGGTGCTCACCGACTGGCAAAAGCGCTTCGAGCTCTCCGGCGAGACCAATCCCCGCGAAGCCTGGCACAAGATCCTGGAAAAGGAGGTCTCGGCCAAGGATTACCGCTATTTGCTCTCCCTGCTGGAGCGCGAACTCAACGATGTCCATGTCCCCGATGAGTTGGTCGAGCTGTTCGAAAAGGTCTACCGGGCCCATATCCGCAAGGAGTACCTCAACGACCCGGGGGTGCCCAAGGCGCCCCTGCTCCTGGTGGTGGGCCCTTCCGGCAGCGGCAAGACCGCCACGGTGACCGAGGCCATCGAAAAGGTGATTTTCCGCAGCGAGGTGCGGCCCGAGGTCGACCTGGAACAAAAGAAGGAGGCCCTGCTGGCAGAGGAACCCTTCTGGAAGACCATTGAGCAGGTGGATCCGACCCTGGCGGCGGAAATGGCTCACCGCAAGCGGTTGCGCACCTACAAGCGGCTTTCGCGCACGCCCCTGGTCAACCGCCTCTTCAAGCGCCGGATCAGCCGGAACCTATCCGAGCTGGAAGAGCAGAGCATCTGGATCGACTACGCCATGGTCACCCCCAACGACTACCAGACCGCTCTGGCCGGCGAGCCGGGCAACTACTTCCGCAAGGCCCTGGGAGACCCGCGCAAGACGACGATCCGGCACATCGAGGAGGCCCACAGCGCCTTCGGCAAGGCCGGCGGCCGCGATGGGGGCCCCGAGCGCCAGCAGCGCACCCTCATCGACACGGCCAACATCGTCATCGACGAGATCATCAGCGGCCGGCGCGACTGCTTGATGATCGCCACCACCGACCAGCCCGAGCGCTTCGATCCGGCCATCTATCGGCGTTTTGTCGAAAAGGGCCGGATCATCGACATCAGCCGCTTCTGGGCCAACCCGGCCAACCTGCGCGAGGTGGTGCGCCTGGAACTGCAGCGCAGCGACATCCGCCAGGCCCTGGCGCCGGATCCCGACTGCCGGTGGGCCGCCGCCTGCCTGGCTCCCGAGCGCCTCGAGGCGGCGGTGGAAAAAATTTTCCGCATCTTCGACGAGCGGGCCCTGAAGATCATCCCTTCCTACGTGCGCAAGCTGGTCCATTCGATCATCGAGATCCGCGGCGATTTCGCCGCCGAGCACCTCGACGACGCCCTGCTGGTGCGGCAGGCCTTCGAACTGGTGGCCCGCAACAGCTACGGCGACCTGTACAGCAAGGTGGTGGACCGCATGGACCGCAAGGTGGCCTGGAACGACTACGTCGGATCCATCAAGAACACCTTCTCCGAGATGACCAACAACTGCCTCTACTACGCGGTGGCCGACGAGAAGGGGGTGGTGCTCAACGGGCCACCGGGCAGCGGCAAGACCTTCCTGGTGCGCGCCTGGCTCAGCGAAAACAAGGATGTCCACGACATCTCCACCAGCCCCACGGCGCTGCAGGATCCGCTCAACCCCATCGACGGCGCCATCGAAAACCTCGAGAAGGTCTACGACATCGCCAAGATGATCGCCCCCACGGTGGTCTTCTTCGACGAGGGGGACGCCCTGGCCCCGCGGCGCAGTCCGTCCGGCGGCAACCCCAGCGACAAGCTCACCAACCGTTTTTTGAATCTCATCGACGGCGAGGTGCCGCTGAACAAGGTCTTCACCGTTCTGACCACCAACCGCCTCGACATTCTCGACCCGGCCCTGATCCGTTCCAAGCGGCTCAAGGTGCTGGAAGTCTCCGGGCACCTGACGCAAGAGAACATCGTGGCCATCGTCGCCGGCGCCCTTGAAGGAACCCCCCTGGAGGACGGGCTGGCGCCGGAGGCCATCATCGAGGCGGCCAAGGGGATCTGCAACACGCCGGCCGACTACGTGGCCTTCGTGGAAAAGGCCCGGGCCCTGCGCGGCACCGAATACGAGGTCCTGGGCCGGTTCCGGGCCTTGAAGGATGCGCCTTTTGCCGTCCGGGAAAGCTTCGTCAAGTTCAACTTCAAGACCCTGATGGGGATCCTGGAGGCCATCGGTGCGCCCCAGTCGCTGCGGGGCGCCATCAAGGGGGACGCCGGCTTTTTCCTCAAGCACGCCGACGCGGTGCTGGCCCTGCTGGAGGGCATCGGTGATGCCGGGACCTACCCGCTGATGCGTTCGCACCTGGCCATGGCGCGCCAGGAAATTTCCGGCAGCCCGGTCAAGAAGGGCAAGGTGCAGCTGGACGAGTTTCTCGAGGCCGAGCTGAGCCAGGAGCCGCAGATCGGATTTATCATCGGCGTGGGGGCCAGCGACGTCACCGGGGTGCTGCTGCCCATCGCCACCAGTTTGACCTACAACCTGGGCGCCGAGCGGGTCCTGGTCACCGGGGCGGTGTCGTCTTCGGCCCCGGCGGCCGCCGAGATGGAGATGGCCGTCAAGATGACCCAGCAATCGGCCCAGGAAGCCCTGACCATGGTCAAGAACTACCTCCAGCAGCTGGCGCCCAAGATCAGCGTGGCCAAGCTGCTGGGAGAATTCCTCAGCCACTACACCATCCACCATCAACTGCTCTCGGCCTCCTACAACGTGGGCGGCCCGTCGGCGGGCTATGCCCTGGCCATCAACACCCTGTCGGCCCTGCTGCACCTGCCGGTGTACAACGATTTCGGCATTACCGGGGCGCCCTGGACCAAGGGGGTCAAGACCGGTGAGGTGGGCGGTTCGGTGCTCATCGGCGGTCACAAGAAAAAAACCGAGAAGGTCCTTCAGTACCTGCGGCGCATGTACATGCCGCTGCAAAACTACAAGGACCTGGAGCCCGAGTTTCTCATGATGTACTGGACCCGGGACAAGGATATCCTCGGGGTGACCCATTTCGGGGACCTGGTGCCGGAGGTGATCTGGCTCAATGCGGACCTGGAAAAGATCCTGGCCGAGCTGGTGACCCACCGCCTGCAGTACAAGATCGGCAAGTTCCAGGGAAACCTGCCGTCGCCGGCGGACAAGCAGAAGATCATTGACCTGAAAGAGATCCTGCGGCAGGCGGTGGAAAAGGAGATCACCGCGCGCCTGGAAGCCATGCGCGCCTACCAGCGCAACCCGATGCACGATCCGCTCATGTCTCTCGACGAGATTTTCCGGTTGTACCGTAAACCGCACCGCCGGGTGCTGTCGCCCCTGGTGGGCCGGCTGCGTCAGGGATGGGAGCGCCTGCAGGGGACCCGCGATGCACCGTGAAGACGCTTTTTACCGCCGTGAATGGATCTGCCCGCCATGAATCTTGACACCATCGCCCGCGTGGCCCTGCAAGCCGCCGACCGGGGCGGCCGGGCCTTGTGCCGCTGCTTCGGCAACCTGAGCCGCATCGACAAGAAAGGCCGCATCGACCTGGTCACCGAGGCCGACCTGGCCTCGGAAAGGGTCGTCGTGGAAACCATCCGCGCCCATTTTCCCCATCACGGGATCCTGGCGGAAGAAAGCGGGCGCAGTGGCGGGGATGATGGGGGCACCTGGATCATCGATCCGCTGGACGGCACCACCAACTTCGCCCACAACCTGCCGCTGTTCGCCGTGTCCATCGCCTATGCCGAAGGCGGCGTGGTGCGTCACGGAACCATTTTGAACCCGGTTCGCGGCGAGCTGTTCCAGGCCTCGGCCGGCCGCGGGGCAACCCTCAACGGCCGGCCGATCCAGGTTTCACGGACCTCGCAACTGGCCTCGGCCCTGCTGATGACCGGATTTCCCTACGACCTGGACAAGACCCTGGACACGGTGGTGGGACGCCTGAAAGCCTGCCTGGCGATGGTCCAGGGGGTGCGGCGGCCCGGCGCCGCCGCGCTGGACTTGTGCGACGTGGCCTGCGGCCGCTGCGACGGGTTCTGGGAGGAGCGCCTCAAGCCGTGGGACACGGCCGCCGGCGCCTTGATCGTCACCGAGGCCGGCGGCAGGGTGACCGATTTTGACGGCGTTGCCTTTTCGCCGGAAATGCCCTCCATCCTCGCCACCAACGGCGCTATCCACCGGGCGCTGGCCGATCTGCTCGAGCCTGCGGGGGGCTAGAAATCCCCGGCTTCGAGCCGCTCGCTGATCAACTCCACCTGGCGGCGCAGGGCTGCGTCGGCCTTCATCTCTTGCTCCACCAGTTTAATCGAGTGCATCACCGTGGCGTGGTAGCGGTTGAAACTGCGTCCGATGGTTTCCAGGGGGGCGTCCGTGTAGCGCCGGGCCAGGTAGATGGCCACCTGGCGGGGGCGCACGAAGCATTTCTTGCGCGAGCGCGAGACCACGTCCGCCTTCGACACCCGGTACTGGCGGCAGACCAGTTGCTTGATGCCCTCGATGGTGATCGACTTGCGGGTGCGGATGATGGTTGCCACCACGCTCTCGGCCAGTGACATGTCGATGGGCACACCCAGCAGCGAAGACTTGGCGGTCACCCCCACCAGGCCGCTTTCCAGTTGGCGCACGTCGTCTTGCAGCTCGCTGGCGAGAAAATGGATCACGTCCTCCGGGAGCTGGTGGCCGCGGACCGCCGCCTTTTTCTGGAGGATGCGCACCCGGGTGCGGAAATTGGGGGGATCGATTTTGGAGATCAGCCCGTTGGACAGCCGCGAGCACAGCTTGTCGTTGAGACGGGGAATTTCGCTGGGCAGACAGCAGCTGGAGAAAATGATCTTCTTGCCGTTTTCCTGGAAGCTGTCGAGGGTCTGGGCCAGTTCGATCTGGGTGCGCTCCTTGCCGGAGAGGTAATGAACGTCCTCGAGCAGCAGCACGTCGCAGCCGTTGCGATACTTTTCCTTGAACTGCGGCACCCGGTCGGTCTGAAAGGCCCGGATCATCTCGTTGGCGAAATCCTCGGCCGTGGTGTAGAAAACCTGCTCGGCCCTCGACTGGGTCAGGATGTGATGGCCGACGGCCTGGGCGAGGTGGCTTTTGCCCATGCCGGGGCGGGAAATGAGAAACAGGGCGTTCTGGCCGTTGCGGCGCCCGGCCGCCAGCGAGAGGGCCGCGCTGTAGGCAAAGTCGTTGTTCCCGCCCACCACGAACTGGTCGAAGGTGAAATCGCGCCGCAACAGGCGGCCGTTGTGGAAGCGCGGGCCGGCCTCGGGCAGCGGCAACTGCCTGGCCAAGGGGAGCGCCTCGCCGTTGACCGGGCCGCTATCGATCTCGATCTGGATCCGGCAGCTGCTGCCGGCCACTTCGCTGGCAATCCGCTCCAGCAGTTGGCCGTAGTGCTCTGTCACGCGCTTGCGCGAAAAGAAATTGGGCGCGGTGAGCACCAGCGTACCGTTGGTCCATGACTTGAGCGCCAAGGGGTCGATCCACATCCGGTAGCTAGGGGGCGGCAGGGATTGCTTGGCCTTGGTTTTGACTTTGTTCCAGAGTTCCTGCATATAAGCGCTCGTCCACCTACGGCTGGATCAGGACCGGGGCGGCCGCGCACGGCAACACTGCTGGTGTCCGTGCAGGTTCCGGTGCCCGGCAAAAGAGAGTGGCAGGTTAAGTAAAAACCGTGGATTTTTTGATATTGTGGAACATCTGGCGGATGATTCGGCCAGATACGCCCCGTTTCTAATCAGCGCCCCGAAAGATGTCAAACCCCATGAGCCCGCATCCCGGAAGGAGGCTGCGGGAGTTTTGAACAATTTTTATCTTAATGAAATTATTGCAGAAAATATTTATGTAAAATACAACCGCGTCTAACCACTAGCCTTTTTGGAAGATGGGATTGTCCAAGCATTCTAACCAGATCCAGGGAGGGCGGGGGTGCGCGGAATTGCAACTTATCTTCTTTTTTCGCATGTTTTCTTTTAAAAACGCCTGATTTCTTCTCCGCCTCGGGCGTCCCCGGGCAGTCGTTTACAAATCCGCGCAACGACGGTAGATTGTCCGCCGAACGCCGTCGGGGGCATTGTCGCCGGTGCAAAAAGCCCACGGCGCCCAGGCGCCCGAAAGGCCGCCACGGATTACCCTCGCCCGAACGGATCGGATGCCCCAAATGCCCGAAACGCCGCCCACCGATGCCCGAATCACCATTCGCGGCGCCCGCCAGCACAACCTGAAAAACATCGACCTCACCCTGCCGCGCAACCGCCTGATCGTGATCACCGGGTTGTCCGGCAGCGGCAAGTCGAGCCTGGCCTTCGACACGCTCTACGCCGAGGGGCAGCGCCGCTACGTGGAGTCGTTGTCCACCTACGCGCGCCAGTTTCTCGAACGTCTCGACAAGCCGGACGTGGATCTGATCGAAGGGCTGTCGCCGGCCATCGCCATCGAGCAAAAAAGCGCCGGGCACAATCCGCGCTCCACCGTGGGCACGGTGACCGAAGTCTATGATTACCTGCGCCTGCTCTACGCCCGGGTCGGCGTGGCCCACTGCCCCCGCTGCCAGCGGCCGATCCGCAGCCAGAGCGTGGACGAGATGATCGACCGCATCCTGGCTCTGCCCGAGGGAAGCCGCATCCAGCTGCTGGCGCCGCGGACCGCCGCCGGGGGCGGCGATGCGGTCAAGTGGATCCAGCGCCTGCGCAAGCAGGGGTTTGCCCGCCTCAAGGTGGGCGACAAGGTTTGCGATATCGAGAGCTGCGATGGATCTGCTTTTGACGTGCGGCAACCGTTGGCGGTGGTGGTGGACCGCCTGGTGGTGGCGGCCCGGATTCGCAAGCGCCTGGCCGATTCCCTGGAACTGGCCCTGTCGCTTACCAACGGCCAGGTGCGGGTGGAGCGGTTGGGCCCCGGCGGGACCGTTGAGGCCGTGTTGCCGTTCAGCGAAAAGGCCGTCTGCGACCGATGCGGCGCCGCTTTTCCGCCATTGACGCCGGCGAGCTTTTCCTTCAACTCCCCCCAGGGAGCCTGCCCGGCGTGCAACGGTCTCGGCACCACCACCGCCTTCGATCCGCGGCGCATCGTGCCCGATCCCGAGCTGTCGCTGCGCGAGGGCGCCGTGGCCCCCTGGGCCCACCGCAGCAGTGTCCATTTCGCCGAATTTCTCGAAGCCCTTACCGGCGCCTACGGGGTCGATGTCCACACCCCCTATCGCCTGTTGCCCGAGACATTCAAGAACGTCCTGCTCTACGGGTCCGGCGACCGGGAGATCCCTTTTTCTTTCCAGGGCAAGGGACGGGTATATCGCCACAGCAGGCCCTTTGAGGGGGTCATTCCCAACTTGCAGCGCCGCTACCTGGAAACCCCGTCCCCCCAGAGCCGGGAGGAGATCGAGAGCTACCTGACCTTTCTGCCCTGTCCCGCCTGCGGGGGCGCCAGGCTCAACGAGGCCAGCCGCAGCGTGCGCTTCCAGGGCCTCTCCATCGGCGAGGTGGCCGCCATGACGGTGGACCGGGCGGCCGCCTTCTTCGGCCGCCTGGCGCTCGCCGGGCGGCAGGCGGATATCGCCAGGCCCATTTTGGCCGAAATCAACGCCCGCTTGGGTTTTTTGCGACGGGTGGGGCTGGGGTATCTCACCGTGGATCGCTCGGCGGCGACCCTTTCGGGGGGAGAAAGCCAGCGCATCCGTCTGGCCACCCAGATCGGATCCCGGCTCACCGGGGTTCTCTACGTCCTTGACGAGCCGAGCATCGGGCTTCACCCCAGGGACCACCGGCGCCTGCTCGACGCCTTGTGCCGCATGCGTGACATCGGCAACACGGTCCTGGTGGTGGAGCACGACGCCGACACGATCCTGCGGGCCGACCACGTGGTGGACATGGGGCCGGGGGCCGGTGAGGCCGGCGGGGCGGTGGTCTTCAGCGGCCCTCCCGAGGGGCTCGCCAGTGCACCGGATTCATTGACCGGCCAGTACCTTTGCGGCCGCCGTCGCATCGCCGTGCCGGCGGCGCGACGGCGGGGAAACGGCTGCCAGCTGGTCATCAGGGGGGCCTCGGGCAACAACCTGAAGCAGGTTACCGTCGCTTTTCCGCTGGGATGCCTGATCGGCGTCACCGGCGTTTCCGGGTCCGGCAAGTCCACCCTGGTGCTCGAAACCCTCTACCCCCTGCTGGCCCAGCGTCTTTCCGGTGCGAAGTGTTTGGCGGCGGCCAATCAGGGAATCGCCGGCCTGGAACACGTGGACCGGGTCATCCACGTGGACCAGTCTCCCATCGGGCGAACGCCCCGATCCAACCCCGGCACCTACACCGGGGTTTTCCAACACATCCGCGAGTTGTTCGCCCGCACCGGGGAGGCCCGCATGCGCGGTTACCGGGCGGGGCGCTTCAGCTTCAACGTCAAGGGCGGGCGCTGCGAGGCCTGCAGCGGCGACGGCACCGTGCGCATCGAGATGCATTTTCTGCCGGATGTCTACGTGACGTGCGAGGTCTGCCAGGGGCGGCGCTACAACCGTGAAACCCTGGACATCCGCTACAAGGGCAAGAACATCGCCGAGGTCCTGGACATGACGGTGGAGCAGGCGCTGGATTTTTTCAGCCGCATCCGGGCAATCCGGGAGAAGCTGGAGACGTTGATGGATGTGGGCATCGGCTATATCCGCCTCGGACAGCCGGCCACGACGCTTTCCGGCGGCGAGGCTCAGCGCATCAAGCTGGCCCGGGAACTGAGCCGCCGGGGCACCGGTCGCAGCGTTTACATCCTCGACGAGCCCACCA
The DNA here is from genome assembly GCA_011042305.1 of Desulfobacteraceae bacterium. Lineage (GTDB taxonomy): Bacteria > Desulfobacterota > Desulfobacteria > Desulfobacterales > UBA2174 > UBA2174. The sequence continues at coordinate 772 of DQXI01000051.1, read as the reverse complement.
CCGGTCTGCACGTGGACGATGTGCGCCAACTGCTCGAAGTGCTCCAGCGCCTGGTGGACGCCGGTAACACGGTGATCGTCATCGAGCACCACCTCGATGTGATCAAATGCGCCGATTATCTCATCGACCTGGGGCCAGAGGGCGGGGATGCCGGCGGCCAGGTGGTGGCCACCGGTACCCCCGAGCAGGTTGCGGCCCATCCGTCCTCTCACACCGGCCGTTTTTTGCGCAGCGTTCTGGATTCGGCCTGAACGAAAACGGTGGCCGTGTCTGTATCCCGGCCGCCCCTCCGTGTCGTTTCAAGCAGCTCGAAAACAGGCGGAATCCTTGTCGAAGACCGTACCGCCCGGCGTCCCCCGGTAGTTTCAGGTGGCTGAAAACAGAGCAGAATATTCAACGAAGACCGTAGCGCCGGCGTCCGCCGGGCAGTCTTGTCCGGCGGCCCGAAAAACTCGGCGCCAAGCGACCGTAAGGCCCGGACAGGTCCGCAACGTTAGCCATGCGGCACTGCCTCAATGAGAGAAATTGCTTCTTTAGCGCAGGCAGCGTACTGTCCGGGCCAACGGGCGCTAAGCGCCTCGGACAGTTTCGGGCCGGCGGGCAATCCCGCCCGGCGCTCTCCGGAAGGGGTGGTGGGGAAGGCGGCTGCCTGGAAGTGCCTTCTTCTGTTGCCCTTCAGTAGATTGAAACTTCTCCTGGCTACCCCGGACAGTTTCAAATATCTGAATGTAGAGCAGAATGCTTGTCGAAGACCGTACCGCCGGCGTCCGCC
>DQXI01000050.1 GCA_011042305.1 Desulfobacteraceae bacterium | reverse complement strand
TCAAGCGTCTTTAGCCCTTCGCTGAAGGTGGCCAGCATGGCCTTGTGGCCGTTGGGGACCGCGTAGCAGTATTCGGGGGAAAGCAGGGGGCGCCGGGCCACCTCCAGGTTGTCCCAGCCACGGGCTTCGATCCAGTAGAGGGCGGTCAGGCGCGAGACCAGGGCGCAGTCGTGCCTGCCCTCGGCCAGCTCGCGCAGGGCGGCTTCCTGGGTGTCCACGGCGGCAACCTTTGCCCCAAGTCCGTTTTCCAGCGCAAAATTGTGCATGATGTCACCGCGCTCGACCACGATTTCGAGCCCAATGAGCTCGCTGACGGTGGTCGGCGGCGGATCTTCACCCCGGCGCACCACGCTGACGCATTGGTTGATGATGTGCGGCGGCGTGAAATCGAACTGCAGGTCCCGCTGGGGCGAGTAGAACATGCCCTGGAGGATGTCGATGTCGCCGCTTTTCAAGCCGTCCACCACCTGCGGCCAGGGCATCAGGCGGATGTCGATGTCCAGGTCCAGCTCCCGGGCGATGGCCCGGGTCAGCTCCACGTTGTAGCCGGCCGGCCGGCCGTTTTCATCCAGGTACTCGTAGGGCGGGTAGTTGTCGTCGCCGCCCACCACGATGCGCCGGTGGGCCGGCAGCTCCAGGGCGGCAAACCACTTGGCGTGCAGGTGGCGGTAGGTGCCGTCGGCCATGACCAATGCCAGCCCCTCGTTGAGCAGGGCCAGCGTGTCCCGGTCGCCCTCGCGCACGGCGAAACAGAAATCCTGGCGAAACTCGGCGATGGGCCGGGGCACCACCTTGAGGTTCGTAAGCCCCGTCTCCTGGATCAGCCGCAGGGCCACCAGGCGCGGGATGACCACCGCGTCGCAGCGGCCCTCGGACAACTGTCGCAGGGCTTCCTCGAAGGTGGCGGTGGTGCGGATCTCGATGCCGCGCTTCCGGCGGCGCAGAAATTCCTCGGCGTTGTCGCCCTTCATCACGGCCACGGTGCGGCCGCGCAGATCGTCCAGGTCCTGGATATCGGCGGTGTCCTGGCGCACCACGATGGCGCCGTACAAGGTCATGTAGGGCACGGTGAAATCGAAAAGGGCTTCGCGCTCGGGGGTGCGGCCCACCAGGGGCAGGGCCTCGATCTCGCCGCGCGCCAGCCATCCCTTGACCTCTTCCCATGGCCCGGTGCGGAACGTCACCCCACGCCCCATGGCCGCCAGGGCGGCGCGCAGCAGCTCCACCGAAAAGCCGTCCGGCCGCCCGTCGGCAGCCACGATGCAAAAGGGCGGGTATTCGATCTCGCAGGCCGACAGAATCGGGGCGGCCGCGGCCCAGGACGGAGTCGGCACGGCAGGCAGCAGGAGAAAAACGGCTGCCAGAACCGCGACCAGGGCGATACGGGCACTTTTTGTGTTCATTTTCCCCCATCAGTTCTGTGCCGGTTGGCCATGGCGAGCAACTCGGCGGAGTAAAGGCCCAAAGCGGTCCAAATCAGGCCGAAGGTCGCCCAGTGCAGCGGGGCCACCGGCTCGTGGAAGCGCAGCACCGCCAGCAGGAACATGCCGCTGGGGGAGATGTACTGCAGCAGCCCCACGGTGGCCAGATGGATGCGGCGGGCGCCGATGTTGAACAGCAGCAGGGGTATGGCGGTCACCAGGGCGGCGCCCACCAGGATCAGGTCCATGACCAGCCCATGGTTTCCGAAAGTCCCCCGGCCGGCCAGCTCCAGGTGAACCAGGATGCCCACGGCCGGAATGGAAAGGACCAGGGTTTCCACCGTGAGGCCCACCAGGGCCTCCACCGCCGCCATTTTGCGAATCAGGCCGTAGATGCCGAAGGAAAATGCCAGCGCCAGGGAAATCCAGGGAACAGTGCCCAGGTCGATGGCCTGGATCGCCACCGCCACGGCCGCCAGCCCCACGGCCCATCCCTGCCGGCGGGTGAGCCGTTCGCCGAGAAACACCATTCCCAGCATCACGTTGACCAGCGGATTGATATAATACCCCAGGCTGGCCTGAAGGACAAAACCATTGTTGACGGCCCAGATGTAGATCAGCCAGTTGGCCGCCACCAGAAGCGCCGTCAGGCAGAGCAGGAGCAGCAGGCGGGGCCGCCACAAAACGCCGGCCAGGTCGCGGGCCTGCCCGGAAATCAGGACCAGGGGCAGCAGCAGGGCCAGGGACCAGACGATGCGGTGAAGGATGATTTCAAACGGCGGCACCGCCGTCAGCATGCGCCAGTACAGCGGGCTGAGGCCCCAGATGAGAAAGGCGCCGCCGGCGCACAGACCGCCGGCCAGAACCTCGGCGTTTTGAAACATTTTGATTTTCAAGGGGAATCGATTCACGACCACGTGTTCTCCAGAGGGGAGGCGGCTTTTGCCGGCGGCCCTTCAGGGGGCGAAGTGGTAAACATTTCAAATCATTCAAGATGGTTATCGTTCCGCCGGCTCCCGGCATGGTGGCCCGGGCCCCAAGAATTTGTTGACAAAAGAAAGACTTATCATTAAAAAGGGCCAGTTTGGAAAGCCAGCGTACCGCAAGCCACCACCGGTATTCATCACCTTCCAAAGAGGAGTCTCGTACCGATGACGCTCACCAAGGCAGATATCGTCGACGCCCTGCCGGACAAACTCGGCCTGCCCCGCAACCGTTGCGCCGAAATCGTCGAAACGCTGCTGGAGATCATGAAGCATACCATGGAAAACGGCGAGGACATTCTCATCAGCGGTTTCGGCAAGTTTTGCGTGAACGAGAAAAAGGCACGCAAAGGCCGCAACCCCGCCACCGGCGAACCGATGATGCTGTCCCAGCGACGGGTGGTGGTGTTTCGCTGCTCCAACATCCTGCGTGAAAAAGTCAACGGCAAGCGCAGATAGACGCTTGGGACATCCCCTTTTCCCCTGTATCTAAAGATTTCCGGCAAATAGCGGAAAATCACGGCGGAGCCTTGTCGCCCCTCGCATGAGGGCCCCGGTAGATGACCATCGACGAAAATCATCCCCTTTTGCTCCAGATGCTGGCCGAGCTTCACCGGCGTACCGGCGGCGACCTGTCCGCCAGCGTGTCGATGTATGACCTGGGCGCCGCGGCGGGTATCGACCGCCAGGGGGCCCAGGAGGTGGGCCAGGCCTTGATCGGTGCCGGGCTGGCTGCCATTGTCTCCTTGTCGGGCAAAATCGGCATCACCGCCGAGGGGATTGCCTATCTTGAGGACCGCGGCGCGGCAGCGCCGGCGCGGGAAGAGGGGGTGCGGCTGGGCGCCGCGCCGGTGGTTGAACCGGCGGCCAGGGAGGCCGTCGAAGTCCTGGTGGCCCGCATCAAGACCGAGGCCGGCGGTCAGCAGTGGCCCTTCGAGGCGTTTTCCGAACTGGCCGCCGATTTGAGAACCATCGAGGCCCAGCTCGCCTCGCCCCGCCCCAAGGCCGCCATCCTGCGCGAATGCCTGCGCGCCGTGCGCGCCCTGTTGGACCGCAACGGCGCCCGCGGGGCTCTTCCCCGCATCGACGCGCTCATCAATTAGAGGCTGCGCACCGCCCCGGTGAGGGTCCAGATGCCGGCGACCAGGAAGAAGGCGCCCGCGGCAAACTTGATGGCCGCCGGGGGGATCCAGCGGCCCACCGCATCGCCGAGAAAAACCGCCAGCAGGCTGCTGAGCACCAGGGCCACGGCCGAGCCGAGAAACACCGAGAGTCTCGCCCCGTCGCATTCCGCCGACAGGCAGAAAGTCGCCACCTGGGTCTTGTCGCCCAACTCGGCCAGAAACACCATGCCGAAGGTGGCCAGCAGAATCTTCAGGTCCATTTCCTCTCTCTCCCCTTTCGCTCAAGCCGTCCTGCCGATCAGCCTCAGCGCCTTTTGAACCACGTTGTCCACGGTGAGTCCGAGTTTTTCCATCACCGTGGCCCCCGGCGCGGAAGCCCCGAAGCGCTCAATGCCGAGCACGGCGCCCTTTTCGCCCACATACCGTTCCCAGCCCATGCCGATGCCCGCCTCGATGGCCAGGCGCGCCTTGACCTCCGGCGGCAGGACGGTGCGGCGGTAGTCTGCCCCGGCCCGTTCGAACAGCTCCCAGCTCGGCAGGTTGACCACCCGCACCGCCAGGCCGCGGTCGGTGAGCACTCGGCCGGCCTTCAGGGCGAGGTGCAGCTCAGCGCCGGTGGCGATGAGGATCAGCTCCGGTTCACCGCTGCAGTCGGCCACCACGTAGCCGCCCCGGGCCAGCTTGCCGCGGGTGGTCTCCGGATCGAGCACCGGCAGCTTCTGGCGGCTGAGCACCAGGGCGCAGGGGCCGTCGCAGCGGCAGACGGCGATTTTCCAGGCTTCGGCGGTTTCGTTGGCATCGGCCGGGCGGATTACCGTCAGGTTGGGAATGGCCCGCAGGGCCGCCAGGTGCTCCACGGGCTGGTGGGTCGGGCCGTCTTCGCCCACGGCGATGCTGTCATGGGTGAAGACGTAGATCACCGGCAGCTTCATCAGGCTGGCCATGCGGATGGCCGGGCGCATGTAGTCGGCAAAGACGAGAAAGGTGCCGCCGTAGGGGCGGATGCCGTGATGCAGGTAGAGGCCGTTGAGGATGGCGCCCATGGCGTGCTCCCGCACCCCGAAGCGGATGTTACGCCCCTCGTAACTGCCCTTTTGAAACTCCGGGGATCCGTTGAGAAATGTTTTGTTGGAAGGCGCCAGGTCCGCCGATCCGCCCATGATCGTTGGCAGCCGCTCCGCGACGGCGTTGAGCACTTTCCCGGACGCGGCCCGGGTTGCGATGGGGCCGTCCTCCGGAGCGAAGACCGGCAGGGCGGCGTCCCAACCGGACGGCAGGTGCCCGCAGACGGCGTCCAGCCAGGCGTCGGCCAGGTCGGGGTAGGCCTGGCGATAGGCGTTGAAGGTTTCCATCCAGGCGGCCTCGGCGGCTTGCCCGCGGGCGATGGCGCTGCGGCAATGCTCCAGCACCGCCTGCGGCACGCAGAATTGATCATCCGGCTTGCAGCCGAGGCAGGTCTTGGTCAGGCCGACCTCTTCTTCGCCCAGCGGCGCGCCGTGGGCGTCGGCGCTGTCCTGCTTGTTCGGGCTGCCGAAGGCGATGTGGGTGCGCACCATCACCAGGGACGGCTTGTCGGTGATGTCCTTGGCGGCCTGCAGGGCGGCGCCGAGTTCGGCCAGGTCGTTGCCGTCGGCCACCCGTACCACGTGCCAGTCGTAGGCCTCGAAGCGCCGGGCCACGTCTTCGGTGAAGGTGATGTCCGTTGCGCCCTCGATGGAAATCCGGTTGTCGTCGTAGATGCAGATCAGCCGCCCCAGCCCGAGATGACCGGCCAGGGAAGCGGCCTCGGCCGCCACGCCTTCCATCAGGTCGCCGTCGCCGCAGATCACCCAGGTGCGGTGGTCCACCAGGGTGTGGCCGGGGCGGTTGAAGCGCGCGGCCAGGTGGCGTTCGGCCATGGCCATGCCCACGGCGTTGGCCAATCCCTGCCCCAGCGGCCCGGTGGTGGTCTCCACCCCGGGGGTGACGCCCAGCTCGGGGTGCCCGGGAGTGCGGCTTTCCCACTGGCGGAAGTTTTTCAGGTCATCGAGGCTCAGGTCGTAGCCGGTGAGGTAGAGCAGGCTGTAGAGGAGCATCGAGGCGTGGCCTCCCGAGAGCACGAAACGGTCCCGGTCGAGCCAGTCGGGCTTGCGGGGATGGTGCTTGAGGAACCGGGTCCAGAGCAGGTAGCCCACCGGCGCCAGGCCCATGGGCGCGCCGGGGTGCCCGGAGTTGGCCTTCTGGATGGCGTCCATGGACAGGGTGCGGATGGTGTTGATGCTCAGTTGATCGACATCGGCGGCGAGAGCCGACGGGTTGCAGGTCATGGTGGTCTCCTTTCCGTGGCGGCCCGGCCGTGGCCGGTCCCCCGGGGGTTGGTAATCGATGCCTCACAGCGGTCTTTGCGCCGCGCGGCGCAAAATTTTAACGGCTTGATACAATGGTTTAGTCGGGGATGCAAGCCCGGGGGGAGAGCGGCGTGCACGGACACGGACCTTCACAAACAAGCACGGATCGGCAAGGACCGCATGAGGCTGTCCGTGTCCGTCCGTGAAGGTCCCTGCCTGTCCACCTTCGTCCGCGGGCCGTTCTCACAACGCCCGCAAGAACTCCGGCTTCAGCGCCACCCGTCCGGCGAGGGCCGCGTCGATGAGGGCCAGGGTGCGCGCCTTGTCTTGGGGCAGCTTGGCCCGGATGGGCAGGTAGTTGGAGGCATGGTTGGCGTGGAAGAGGCCGTTGGTGAGCTCGGTGTGGGCGATCATGGTGCGCAGCTCGGCCAGCATGCCCATGGGATCGGGCATGCGGAAGCGCCCGGCCCGGTAGTCGTCGTGAAGGGGGGTGCCCGGGATCAGCATCAGGCTCAAGGCCCCCACGTACTCGGGATCGATGGCCGTCAGGACCCGTCCGGTGGCCTCGGCGTGCACCGCCGAACGCTCGACGCCGGCCAGCCCGAGCAGCACGGTGAGGGACAGTTTCAGCCCGGCGGCCCGGGCCTTGCGGCCCATGTCGATCATGCGCCGGCTGTCGGCGCCCTTGCGCACCGCGGCCAGGGTCTCGTCGTCGCCGGACTCCAGGCCCATGTAGGCGATGCCCAGGCCCAGGGACGCCAGCTCGGCCAGCTCGGCGTCGGACTTCATCGCCAGCCCCTTGGTGTTGGCGTAAACCCCGACGCGTTGCACCCAGGGCAACTGCTCGCGGATGGCGGTGAGAATTTTCACCAGCCGCTTCTGGGGCACGATGAGGGCGTCGCCGTCGCAGAGAAAGACCCGCCGCTGGCGGCGGGCGGAGCGGGCGGCAAAGGCGATGTCCGCCATGATGATCTCATCGGGCTTGATCTTGAAACGTTCGCCCTTGTAGGCGCCGCAGAAGGTACACTTATTGTGGCTGCAACCGACGGTAACTTGCAGCAGGATGCTGTCGGCCTCGCTGGGCGGCCGGATGATGTTGCCTTCGTAGTGCATGGTGCGGCTCCCGAAACGGTAGGCGATGGGTTTGATTTTTCCAAAGCTAATCCATGGCGCCCCGCTTTTCAAATGCCGCGGCCAATTTTTTCAGAAGTTCCTCGAAGCGCATCGGCTTGAGCAGGTAGTCGAAGGCCCCCAGCTTCATGCCCTCCATGCTGGTTTCCACCGACGCGTGGCCGGTGAGCAGAATCACTTCCGTCTCCGGGCGCTGCTTCTTGATTTTCCGCAGCACATCGATGCCGTCCATGCCGCCGGGCATTTTGATATCCAGCAGCACCACGTCGAAGGGCCTTTCCGCGATCCGCCGGACCGCCTCGCGGCCGTCGGCCACCCCCTCGGCGGCCATGCCGCGCTTGCGCAGCCGGTTGACGATGGTTTCCAGAAAGTCGAGCTCGTCGTCGACCACCAGGATGGTTCGCGGTTGCATTGCCAGCCTCCTTGTCCTCGTTTGACCTGTTGCGTTGCCTATTTGCGGTCCGGGATCACCACGGGCAGGATCACGGTGGCCCGGGTGCCCCGGGGGGAGAGGTTTTCCAGCAGCAGGCGTCCGCCCATTTTCTCGATGATCTGAAAACTGATGGCCAACCCGAGCCCCGTGCCCCGCCCCGGTTCCTTGGTGGTAAAAAACGGATCGAAGACCCGGGGCAAATGCTCGGGGGGGATGCCGGGGCCGTCGTCGGTGAAAGTGATCCGGATTTCCTTGTCTACCCGCCGGGTGGCACAGGTGATGGCACCGTCCTTGCCGATGGCGTCGATGGCGTTGTTGAGCAGGTTGAGAAAAACCTGCTGCAGTTGGCTCTGGTCGCTGGCGATGATGGGCAAGTCGTCGGCCAGGTCCAGCTCGATGCGGATATCGTTGACCCGGGCATGGTTTTGCAGCAGCTCCACCGTTTCGGTGAGTACCCGGTTGACGTCCACGTCGTCCAGGCGCGGTTCCATGCGCCGGGCAAAGCCGAGCATGCGGTGGGTGATCTTGCGGGCCCGCTCCACGTGGTTTTCGATCTTGTCCAGCGAGGCCTCCAGTTCTGGAAGAACGGCGCTGTCACGCAAGGCGGGATCGTCCAGAAGGTCCCGGATCCAGCCCGCTTTCTCACCGATCACGGCCAGCGGGTTGTTGATTTCGTGGGCGATGCCGGCGGCCATTTTGCCCAGGGCGGCCATCTTGTCGCGCTGGAGCAGCTGGGCGTTGAGCTTGCCGAGATCCCGGCTGGCAGCCTCCAGGCGAGAGACGATGGTCTGGGTGGTGACCACGGTGACGACAATGATGGCAAAGCACCCCAGCAGGATGATCATTATCTCGGTATCTCGGGTGCGATGAAGGCTGTTGATCTGGTCGGCGCTGTCCTGGCTGACGATGAGCAGCCAGTTCTTGCTCTTGAGCCAGGCGCCGGCCATGTAACGGGTGGCGCCGTTGTCAGCCGTCTGCCGAATCACGGTGGCCTCCTCGCCGAAGCGCCGCGGCACCAGGGAGGCCTGGCGGTCGAGCACCCGGCCGACCAGGCGGGATTCGGTCTGGAGATAGCCTTTCGTGTTGACGATATAAGCGTCTCCGGATTCACCCACCCGGACGCTGCGTACCAGCCGGTTGAACACCTGGCTGTCGATGGTGGTCCGCAGGATCCAGGGGCCCCGGGGGCCGTGACCCCGGATGGCGATGATGAAATGCGGCAGCTGGCGGAACCCGGTGAACACGTCGCTGATGTACCGGCCGCGGCTCATGGTTTCGCGAAACCAGGCTTCGTGGGAATAATTCAGTCCCTTGAGGGCAAACGGACCCGAATAGGCCACTTGGCGGCCGGCGGCATCGATGACTCCCAGGTCCACCAGCCCCAGCCCGTCGGCGCGGTGGGTGATCACATTGAACAGGGCGTCCAGATTCTCCTGGTTTCCCAGCTCCTCGAAACTCCGGGTTTCCACCAGGATGGACAGCAGGGTGGTGCGGTCGTTGAGAAACACGTCCACGGCATTGGCCTGGGAGCGGGCCAGGTGTCGGATCTGGTCCTCGATGCGGGCTTCAACCACCGTTACATGCTGGTGATAAATCACCGCTCCGAGGGTCAACAAGGGGGTGATGGAGACCACCAGGGTGATGGCGATGATGCGGCGGCGCAGGATGCTGTAAAGGGACGCCTTGATCATCCATTGCCTCCGCCGGGGGGGGCAGGCGGCGCCTCCTCCGGTAGCATTCGGCCGGTGGCGAGCAGGTTGCGGTGCAGTTCGAAGCAGCGCGCCAGGTCGTGGCGGATATGGCCGGGGCGGCCCTTTTTGAGGTAATCGGCCAGGTAGTCGCGGTAGGCCGGGTGGGCGCAGTTGGCGATGATCCGCCGGGCGCGCTGCATCGGCCCCAGGCCGCGCAGGTCGGCCAGGCCCTGCTCGGTGACGAGCACCTGCACCGAATGCTCGTTGCTGTCCACGTGGGGCACCATCGGCACGATGGAAGAGATCCGCCCGTTCCTGGCTGTCGAGGCGGTCATGAAGATCGACAGGTAGCTGTTGCGGGTAAACTCGCCGCTGCCGCCGATACCGTTGACGATGTCGGTGCCGTAGAGGTGGGAGCTGTTGACGTTGCCGTAGATATCGGCTTCCAGGGCCGTGTTGAGGGCGATGACCCCCAGGCGCCGGATCACCCCGGGATGGTTGGAAATCTCCTGTGGCCGCAGCACGATGCGCGGGGCGAAGAAGTCAAGGTTCTCCACCACCTCGGCCATCTTGGGGGCCGTGATGGGCAGGGCCGTGGCGCTGGCCCCGAGAACGCGGCCGGCGGCGATCAGATCGATGATGGCATCCTGGAGCACCTCGCTGTACATGGCAAAGGGGGGAATGTCCGGGTGGGCGCCGAGGCCCGCCATGACGGCGTTGGTGAGGTTGCCCACCCCGGCTTGCAGCGGCAGGAATTCCTTGGGAATTCTTCCCGCGCGCATCTCGGCCAGGAGGAAGGAGACCAGGTGCTCGGCGATGTGCTGGCCATTGGCGCCGGCAGGCGAGAAGGGGGACACCTCGTCCGGGGCATCGTTTTCAACGATGCCGATGATCTTGCGCGGATCGACCCGGGCGTAGGCAAGTCCTACCCGGTCGAGCGGTTCATGGATCGGAATCGGCAGGCGATGGGGCGGCGGTGGTAGCACGAGGATGTCGGCCATCTCGCAGAGGCGCGGCGAATGGCGCCGGTTGATTTCGATCACCACCCGGTCGGCATATTGAAGATAGGTGGGCGAGGCACCGATGGACGTGGTGAGAAACACCCGGCCGTCGCGGGTGACGTCGGTGGCCTCGACCACCGCCAGATCGATGCGCCCGAAGAATCCGAACAACACCGTCTGAGGCAGGTGGGACAGGTGCATGTCCACGTATTCCACCTGTTCCTGGTTGATCTGGCGGCGGAGGGCGGCGCCGCTCTGGTAGGGGGCGCGCCAGGCGACCGCCTCGGCCCGGGCCAGCTCCTCGTCGATCACCTGGCCGCTGGAGGCCCCGGTGAGCACCCGCACCTTGAAGGGGCGGCCGGCGACATGCTCGCTGCGGGCCCGGGCCGCCAGGGCCCGGGGGACTACCTTGGCGGCGCCGGCAGGGGTAAAACCGCTGAAGGAAACGGTGGCGCCGTGGTCAATGGCCGTCACGGCCTCTTCGGGCGTCAGCAATGGAAAGCCGTTGATTCTGGGCATAAGACCTCGCTGGGGACGAATAAGCCGAGAGTTGAACTCAAAAGCAGCAAGCCCCATGCCAGTTCCGACGCCGGACAACGGGCGCTGCGAGGCGGGGGCCCCGCGGTGAATCCGGCAGCGGCCTGTCCATCTTTTTTACATGCTGTAAAAGCGGCGGCGGAAATCGCGGTTTTTTAACGTTCAAGACGCGAGGTCCCTGGCGGACGGGGCGGCCCGGCTTCGGGAAGCGGCCGGTAGACGACGAACCCCGGGCGAAGTTTGACGGTGGGATCCACCACGGCTTCGCCGGACTGGGGACCGACGTGAAAGGCCACGATTTCGCAGCCCACCGGGCGGTGGCGGGCGTCCAGGAGCTGGAGGACGTCGCCGTTGCGCAGTCCGTGGTCGCTGCCCAGCCCGAAGAGGATTTCCCAGCCGGTTTTGCGGTAGGCCATCTTGTAGATGGGGCCGAGACCGCGGGCCTGGAGGGCCGAGATGCTGCCTTCGGCGCCTCTGTAGGCGCGGCAGGCAAGCAGCAGGGCCGCCGGCAGCAGCACCATGGCCACCACCCAGGGGGCGAGGCCCAGGTAGCGACGAAAGAGGGATGTCTGGCTGGCGTGCAGGGCTTCCTCGTTGGCAAAAATACGAACCTGCAGCGGCGGTGCCTCCGGGTCCGGCGGCAGGCTGCGCTGGCGGATGAAAACCGGGTATTCGCCGGCTGCCGCGCCGCTGTCGGCCTGCAGCTCGGCCCGCCACAGGCGCCCCTTGAGTTCGAGAAAGTGAATGCGGAAGGCCGGGTATTCCGGCTCGCACACCAGGATTTCGTCGATGAGGGCCGGATCGACGATGCGGTTGTCGAACATGGCGTTCTGCTGGGCGTAGGGTTTGATCGACCCCATCAGCTTGCCGCTGATGGGCACCACCGTGCCGGCCACCGCCTTGAAAATATTGGCTCGATTGCCCACAGCGTCGATGAGAATGTCCGCCATGGCCAATGCCAGAAGACCAAACACCGCCATGGTGAGGTAACTGCGCTGCCTTTGCATGCTGGGCTACCTCGCCGCCGGCGGGCGGGCTTGAGGGTCTGCGGCCGTGGTGGCCGTTTGAAGACGGCGGATCAAGAAGCGGGCGCCTACTACCGTCAGGATGGCTGCCGGAACGAAGCTTTTGAGAAACACCATGGTCAGGTCCCCGTCACCGACGGCGCCATGGTGGATGCTGAAGCCGAGTTCCGCAATCAGCAACAGGTCCATCGCGACCACTACCAGTTTTTGCTTGCCGTTCATCGCGTCCATGGGCGGCCCTTTCCCCATCGTGGCCCCCGGCGGCCGCGGAGACCACGATGGTGTCGCGCTGTATTATCTTTTCTTGCGAAGGTCCTGCTTGGAGACGTTCATCACCTTGAGGGCCACCTTGCGCTCGCCTTCCAACTCATAGGCGATGCGCACCATATCGCCTGCCTCCGGCGGAATGCCGACCTTGGCCTTGGTCAGGTCGTACTCGCCGACGATACCCGTGGGCTGCCCGTAGTGGTGATTGTCGGAAAAATTGGTGTCGAACTCTTCAATTTTGATCGTCTTGGCCGTTTCATCATAGGACAGGGTTTTGCCCTGGCTGACTTCCGCGGCCAAGGCCCCGGCGGAGAAGAGGAAAATCGCCAGCAAGGCCATCATTGCGATTACGGGTTTGGCGGGTTTCATCGATGCGCTCCTTTCATGGTGCTTCTTTGGAGTCGATTGCCGCTAGGCTTGGGTGCCGGCCTTTTTTTCACGCAACTCCCGGGCTGCGCCCTGGAGCATGATTTTCATGATGTAAAGACAGATCAGGGTAATGGTGCTGAGGATGATCACCGCCGCGGGAGCGGAAAACCCGTACTGTTTCAGGATGATGGAGATCATGCAGCAGACCACCGCGGTGCCGAAGGCCAGGCGGATGCCGTAGCCCTTGGCGTACTTGGTGGCCACGGTGCCGATCTGGGCCCCGATGGCCGCCCCGGTGAGCATCACGAAGACCGCCACCAACTCGATACGCCCCTTGATGGCGTAGGTGAAGGCGCCGTAGAGCCCGGATATCATCACCTCGAACAGGTCGGTGCCAACGGCGATGTGAGTCGGACAGCCGATGAGGTAGACCAGGGCCGGCATGCGCAGCAGGCCGCCGCCGATGCCGAGGAAGCCGGCCAGCACGCCGGTGAGAAAGCTGACGAAGATCGGCAGCCAGGCCGAACAGACAAACCCCGCGTGCTTGAAATGCACCATGGGGGGGATGCGTATCTTGTGCAGCGTCTTGTACCAGGTGATCCCCTCGGTGCCGTGCTCCCCGTCGACCACGCCGGCCTTCTTCTTGGAGACGGCCTTGTAGTAGTCGTAAAACACCATCCCGGAAATCAGGGCGAGGAACCCGACGTAGACCCAGCGGACCACCGAGCCGATCTGACCGAGGCGCTCCAGGTACATCACGATCTGGGCGCCGCACTCGATGCCGATCATGGTGCCTATCAGCATCACGAGGCCCAGCTTGTAGTCCACGTTACCGAACTTGCTGTGGCGCACGGTGGAAATCATCGACTTGCCCGCGATATGGGCCATGTCAGTACCGATGGCAAAAGCCATGGGAAAACCGAGGATGTTCAGGCCGGGGGTGACCATCCAGGCGCCGCCCATGCCGAAGAAGCCGCCGATGACCCCCACCGAAAAGCCGATCAGCACCAAGCCCGGCCAGAAGATGTTCACCCCGGCGATGGGCATGTACATGTAGAGCCAGCTTGCTGTTTCCATTGCATTGTCCTCCTGCTCTGTCGCCGTTGCCGGCGGATCAGTGTTCGACGATTTTGCGGCTGCTCAGGTCCAGGCCGGTGCGCTCCATGATAAAATCCATCAGGAAACCGAGGAAGGCGCCGTAGGCGGCGGTCAACCCCGCGGCCCAGGTGGCAAACAGGGTGATGTTGGTGTTGTACAGGTTGGCCACATAGTGCATGAATCCGTTGCTGATCACGCGGGTGTCCGCCACCACCACCAGCTCGCTCGACTTGCCGCCGGCCGCCAACACCCATTCCGGCGCCAGCAGCATCCAGGCCGCCAAGGCCACCATCATTGTCATGGTGAATCGTTTCATGCCCGTGTTCCTCCTTTTGGGTTGTTTAACCTGAAAATTCGGGAGCCGTTGTTTCGTCGGCCATGCCGGTCTCCGGGAGCGGGCGCCCATGCCTCGCGGAGATCCGAACCGTTGCTGTGACCCGTTCCCGAAGCAGGAAGAATGCCAATGCACAATTTTGCACGATATTTGCTTTCAATCCGCAGCGAGTGCTGACGGCTGAGGCCTTTGTTTCCCAATACGGGACAAGCTTTGGGCCGGGACCGGCAGAAAGGTGGACAGGCGGCTCAGCAAGGAGGCGGGACATGTCGTTTCTGGAAAAATACCAACAAACTGTTGCGCAACTTCCCCTTATCACGCATTTCCCCCCCCTCCGTCTCGATACCCGGCTGGCCTTTTGGAGCATCCCGCCGGTGGTGGCCATCATCCTGCTCACCGGCTTGGTTTTCCACTCGGTGTCCAACCGGTTTATCGGGATGGCGCTGGAGCGCTCGGTGAAGCTGCAAACCCGGGCCATGGCCCGGGAGCTGGAGCTGGAGTTGGCGCAATATCGGCGCGATTTGCTCTTTTTGGCGCAACAGCCGGAAGAACGCACCCGATACGGGGACCTGCTGTTGCGTATCGCCCGTGCCGGCGCTGGCGCCGTTGCCTATCGTGCCGTCGGGTTCGTTTCCCGGCCCAAAGGCGAGCACTTGTTCTGGGTTTACGACCAGGATCGGATCGTGCAAATCGCGCCAAGCCAGATGGCGCAAATGGAGCCGGACCCCTTCACTCTGATGGATCGTTTTCAGCAACTGGAACCTGGAGAGGTCTGGCTGTCGCCCATCAACGAGGCACGTTATGGCTTTCCCTCGGCGGCAAACCCCAACCGCAAGATCCTGGCCAAGGTGATCGTCCTGGTGACGCCCCTGTGGACGGAGCAGGCCGAGGCGCCGGGCTATGTGATGCTGGCGGTGGACGTGGGGCGCCTGCGCAACCTGCTGTCCCTTTATAACAGTCCCCGGTCGCCCATCTGGTCCTACCCGCGCACCCCTGAAATCCGCTACAGCTATCTCTTCGACCTGGACGGCTGGATCCTGTTTCAAAGCGACGACCCGCAACGGCCGGAGGCCGCCTTTTCCACCTTTCTGGCCCGCGCCGACCTCGAAGGCACCCTCGGCCGGCCGGAACTGCCCGAGGCCTTCCGGCCCGCGGCCCGCTATGGCTACTTCTGGAAGATGGTGCGCGAGGTGCGCGAAGGCCACTTCGGCATCAAGGGACCCGATGACCACGGGAACCTGCCGGCGGGACAAAAATCGCATTTCCTGGCCTACAGCCCCATCCGCTTTTCCACCTCGCCGCAAAAGCCGCCCACGGTCTACGCCGGACTGGCCTATGTCGACGTGAGCCGGCTGCCGCTGGTGGCCGGCGACAAGCAGGTGAACGTCATCTTGATCGTGAGCCTTTCCGCGGCGCTCATGGTGGCGGCGGTGCTTTTCGGGGTCGGCCGGACCATCACCGGCCCCATTCTGCGCCTGGCACGTGAAGTGCGGGCCATTGAGAAGAGCGGACGATTGAGGCCCATTGCGTTACCGTACCGGGGCCTGGAGTTGGCCACCCTGCAAGGGGCCATCAACCGCATGGTGGCCACCGTGAAAGCCCAGATGGAAGAGATTCGGATCAAGGACCAGGCCATCGCCTCGGCCCAGGCCAGCCAGGTGGCCTGGGAAGTGGACGCCCCCTGCCCGGCGCCGGTGGGCGACATGGTGCCGGGACTGGTGGGCAGCGGCCCCCTGATGGAGCGATTGAAGAAGGAAATTCTCCGGGCCGCCGAGGTGGATGCCGATGTGTTGGTCCTCGGGGAAACCGGCACGGGAAAAGAGTTGACGGCCGAGTCGATCCACCGCCTGAGCCGCCGCCGGGAGCGCCCCTTCCTGGCCATCAACTGCGGCGCCCTGGATGAAAACCTGCTCCTGGATACCCTGTTCGGCCATACCCGGGGGGCCTTCACCGAGGCCCGCGGCGAACGCAAGGGCGCTTTTCTCGAAGCCGAAGGCGGCACCCTGTTTCTGGACGAGATCCAGGCGGCATCGCCGAAGGTGCAGCAGGCGTTGTTGCGGGCGCTGGCCGTTCGACGCATCAAGCCGCTGGGCAGCGACCGCGAAGTGCCGGTGGACGTGCGCATCATCGCTGCTTCCAACGCGGACCTGAGGGCCTTGATCGAAGAGGGCCGTTTTCGCGAGGATCTCTACTTCCGCCTCAAGGTGCTCACCTTGCACACGCCGTCGCTGCGGGACCATCGGGAGAATATCGAGGTTTTGGCCCGCCATTTTTTGAACGACATCAGCCAGCGGCGCGAGGGACCGGGACTGGCGTTGAGCCGTGGCGCCCTGGAAAAGCTGCGCTGCTACCACTGGCCGGGAAACGTGCGCGAGCTGGCCCATTGCCTCCTGCGGGCGGCCGTCATGACCGATGCCAGCGTCATCCAGGCCGACGACTTGCAGCTCGACGAGGCGGCGGAGACGTCGCCGGCGTCTTTCCCCGTTCCCTCGGCGGTTTCCGTCAAAGCGACGGAAGCTGGGCAGCGTGCCGACGTGCGGCTCAATTCGCGGCAGCGCAAGGCCGTGGCCGTGCTCGGCGCCACCGACGCCTTCGGCCGCAGCGACTACCAGCGGGCGGCCGGCGGCGTACCGCCGCGCACCGCGGTGAACGACCTGAATGACCTGGTGCGAAAGGGGCTGCTCAGGCGCATCGGCAAGGGGCCGGCCACGCGCTACGCTTGGACGGCGCACGGGCCGATGCCGGGCGGCAAGGAAGGAGATTTCCGGTGAAGCGAATGATGGGATGGATTCGCCGTCGGCGAGGCCCCGAGAACGCCCGCGCCGCAGCGGCCAACGTGGGCGCGTCGGATGTCTTTCGCCGAAAATACGAGAATTTCAAGATCCTGCTGGAGTCCAACGCCGAACTGCTCAGCATCATGGCCGACATCGAAACCAAGCTCGGAAGTCGACTGGCCTTCGGTCCCGGCTATATCGAGGCGGTCTGGTTACGCACCCTGTTTCACACCGGCCGGATGATCCGCAGTTTTGCCGCCATCAGCGGGCGACCCCAGCCGGAACTGGAAGCCCGCCTCAATGCCATCGGAGAACGCATGGGCGGCGAGCTTTCGGAGGCACCGGAAGCGTCGACCGCGGCACTGGTGATCCCCTACGGGCGCCTGGGCGCCGAGGCCCTGCCGGCAGTGGGCGGCAAGAACGCCAACCTCGCCGAGGTGGGCACGCGGCTCGGCCTGCCCATCCCCCGGGGGTTTGCCATCACCACCGCGGCCTTCGAGCGGTTTCTGGCCCACAACGGTCTGGCCGAGACCATCGCCGCGCGCAAGCAGAAGCTCGACATCTACGAAACCGAAACCATCGTGGCTGTCGGGGCGGAAATCCGTGGCCTGATCATGGCGGCCGAGGTTCCCGAAGACCTGCAGGCGGCCATCGTTTCCGCCGTTGCGGCCTTGCCGCCGGCGGCCGACGGCCAGCCGCGCCGTTTTTCCGTGCGCTCGTCGGCCATCGGGGAAGACGGGGCGCTGTCGTTTGCCGGGCAGTACGCCACGCGGCTCAACGTGGCTGGCGACGAAATCGTTGACGCCTACAAGGAGATCGTGGCCAGTCTCTTTTCGGACCGGGCCATTGCCTACCGGCTGCACATGGGCTTTGCCTTCCAGGCGGCCGCCATGGCGGTGGCCTGCCAGGAGATGATCACCGCCGAAGCCAGCGGGGTGCTGTATACCCGCAACCCCATCGATGCCGGCGACGACCGGATTCTCATCCGGGCCGTCTGGGGGCTGGGCCCCTATGCCGTGGACGGGGTGGTGCCGCCGGACCGATTCGTCCTGAGCAAGGATCCGGTTCCGGCGATCCTGGAACGCGAGGTGAGCCGCAAGCCGGTCATGCTGACGGCCACTGCGGATGGACGCCTGAGCGAGGCCGGGGTGGAAACTTCCCGCCAGGCGGCCGCGGCGCTGTCCGACGCGGCGGCGCGGCGCCTGGCGGCCTATGGGCTGGCCGTCGAGCAGCACTTCGGCACGGCCCAGGACGTGGAATGGGCCCTGGACAACACCGGCCGCCTGGTGATCCTCCAGGCCCGCCCCCTGCGTGTCGATCCGACGGGCGGCCCGGTGCAGCCGGATGCGGCGGCCCCGGAGGAGGGGCGCCGGGTGATTCTCAGCGGCGGGGAAACCGCTTGCCCCGGCGTCGGCGCCGGGCCGGTGTTCGCCGTGAGGAACCAGGCCGATCTCATTGCTTTTCCCGAGGGGGCGGTGCTGGTGGCGCCCCACAGCTCCCCCCAGTTGGTGATGGTGATGGACCGGGCCCGGGCCATTGTCACCGAGGCGGGTAACGTGGCCGGGCACATGGCCTGCCTGGCCCGGGAATACATGGTGCCGACCCTCGTCAATTTGCCTGCCGCCGCCGGCCGGTTGACTCCCGGAACCATGGTCACCGTGGATGCCGACCACGGGCGTATCTACGAAGGCCGGGTGGCGCGCCTGCTCGAGCGCGCCACCCGGGAGGCGGGGGAGGCAGACGACGGGCCTGCGTACCGGGCCTTGAAAAGGCGCGCCGAGCGGATCCTGCCGCTGCACCTGGTGGATCCGCGTTCTGCGGCCTTCGTTCCGCGCAACTGCCTGACAATCCACGACATCATGCGATATCTCCACGAAAAGGCCTACGAGGCGCTTTTCCAGCTGGGGGACCGGGTGGCCGAAACGGGACAGGGGGCGGTGCGCCTGAAAGCCCCCCTGCCCATTGATTTGTATCTCATCGACCTGGGCGGCGGGCTGCGCCGGGAGGCCGCCGGAAGTCGGTCGGTGACGGTGGACCAGGTGCGCTCAACGCCTCTGAAGGCCCTGGCGGCCGGCATGATGGCGGCTCAGGCGGACGAACACCAGCAACCGCGGCCGGTGGATTTCGGGGGGTTCTGGTCCGTGATGGGGCGTCAACTGCTCGATCCGCCCCGGCTCGGCAGCGAACGCTTCGGCGACCGCAGCTACGCCATCGTCAGCGACGTCTACCTCAACTTCAGCTCGCGGGTGGGCTACCATTACAGCATCCTGGACAGTTTCTGCAGCGCCAACCCGGCCAAGAATTACATCAATTTCGAGTTCAAGGGCGGGGCCGCCGACGAGCGCCGGCGCCACCGGCGGGTGCGGGTGATCCAACGGGTGCTGGTGGAACTGGGTTTCTGGGTGGATGCGGTGGGCGACCGGGTGACCGCCCGCCTGTCCAAGCAGACGGCAGATCTGGTGGCACGGCGGCTGGGCACCCTGGGACGGCTGTTGATTCGGACCCGCCAGATGGACATGCTGATGGCCGACGACGCCATGGTGGAAAAAATGGCGGCCAGGTTCTTGGCGGAAGCCGAAGGACGAGTTGATACGGAACAGGCCATATGATTTTATTCGTGCCACTGTAAAAGTCCGGCCAGCAATATCCGCGTCCATCAGCGGTTGAAGATTTGCCCTCAGGCCCACCTTGTGCTATCAGCAATTTTTTCGATTCGAACCGCAGAGCCCAGGAAAAGCAAGGCTGCTGCGGCGGCGTGGGTCCGGCGCGGCGCCGCCGGCGGTTGGGCAATCTTTGCAGCGGGCGCCGCCGGGAAAGGAGTCGGCCATGGCGGACTACCAGGTCGTTTTCAAGCCTTATGACAAGTCGATCCGCGTGCCGGCGGGCACCAACCTGCTGCGGGCGGCGATGGAAGCCGGGGTGCACATCAACGCCTCCTGCGGCGGCAGCGGCAGCTGCGGCAAGTGCCGGGTGGTGATCACCGAAGGCAGCGTGGAGGGCGGATTGTCGGCCCGTCTGCGCGACGACGAGATCGCCCAGGGCTATCGCCTGGCCTGCCAGGCCACGGTGGTGGGGGATGTCACCGTCACGGTCCCCCTGGAATCCACCGTGGACGCCAGCATCCTGGACAAGCGGGCTGCGCCGCGTCACACCGCCCGGGTCAAGGCTTTCGACTTCGAGAGCATCAAGGAGCAAGGCTTCTTCGTGCCGCCGGTGGAAAAGATTTTCGTCGACCTGCCCGCGCCCACCGCCGCCGACCACGAGCCGGACCTGACCCGCCTCATCAACGCGCTGCGCCAGCAGCACGACGAACACCGGCTCTCGCCGGACCTGCCCTTTATGCGCAAGCTGCCGGACACCCTGCGCCGGAACGATTTCAAGTCCACCGTCACCGTCCTGCGGCCGGTTCGCGACGGGCGGAGCAACCGGCTGGTGAATATCGAGGCCGGTGACACGCGCGGTCGGCTCTTTGCCCTGGCCGTGGACATCGGCACCACCACCGTCTTCGGCCAGGTGGTGGACCTGCACACCGGCGAAGCCGTGGCCCAGCACGGGGACTTCAACGGCCAGATCCGCTTCGGCGAGGACGTGATCACCCGCATCACCCTGGCGGAAAAGCCCGGGGGGTTGGAGCAACTCAACCAGGCGGTGCTGGATACGACCAACAAGGTGATCGCCCGGATCCTGGCGCAGGCCAAGGTCGACCCGGAAGAAATCCCCACCGTCACCATCGCCGGCAACACCACCATGACCCAACTGCTGCTCAAGATCAATCCGCGCTACATCCGTCATTCGCCCTACGTGCCGGCCGCCACCCTCTATCCGCCCGTGCGGGCCAGGACCATCGGCCTGGAGATCAACGACCACGCCCGGGCCCTGGTGTTTCCCCAGGTCTCCAGCTACGTGGGCGGGGACATCGTTGCCGGGGTCATGGGCTCCGGGATGTACCGCAGCGCCGAGAC
>DQXI01000120.1 GCA_011042305.1 Desulfobacteraceae bacterium | reverse complement strand
TCGATGCGGTCAGTCAGGGTTACCGGCGCCTCGCCGCGGTCTAGATCCAGGGCTTCGTTGATCACATCCCTGGGGCAGGGCAACAGGGCGTTGACAGCGTCCAGCAGCGGCTGGACCCCCTTGTTCTTGTAAGCCGAACCCATCAAAACGGGCGTGATCTGTCGCTCGAGGACGCCGCGGCGCAGGGCCTCGAGGATCATCTCGGGGGTGATTTCGGCCTCTTCGAGAATCGCCTCGGTGAGGTCGTCGCTGAAGAGGGAGGCTGCATCGATCATTGCTTCGCGCTGGGCCTCGGCCTCGGCCCGCAGGTAATCGGGGACCGGTTCGCGGCGGACGACTTCGCCGTGGACGCCGTCGAAATAGACCGCCTCCATGCGGATCAGGTCCACCACTCCCTGGAAGTCGGCCTCGAGCCCCAGGGGGATCTGGACGGCCACGGCGTTGTGGCCGAGCTTCTCCTTGAGCTGGGCCACTACCCGCGCCGGGTTGGCGCCGCTGCGGTCACACTTGTTGACAAAGGCGATGCACGGCACTTTGTAGCGCTTCATCTGCTGGTCGACGGTGATCGACTGGGACTGGACCCCGCCCACGGCGCAGAGCACGAGGATCGCCCCGTCCAGTACCCGCAGGGAACGCTCCACCTCGATGGTAAAGTCCACGTGGCCGGGGGTGTCGATGATGTTGATCTGGTGGCCGCCCCACTGGCAGTAGGTGGCGGCCGAAGCGATGGTGATGCCGCGCTCCTTTTCCAGCTCCATCGAGTCCATCGTGGCCCCGACGCCGTCCTTGCCCTTGACGTCGTGAATGGCGTGGATGCGCTGGGTGTAAAACAGGATGCGCTCGGTCAGGGTGGTTTTCCCCGAGTCGATGTGGGCGCTGATGCCGATGTTGCGAACCTTTTCGATGCTGTCCGTCATGATGCCGTTCCTTGCTTGCCCGATGGAAGGGTAACCAATTGAAAAGAGACAAAAAAATCCCTTTTGAAACGTCAAGGCGTCAAAAGGGATGGCTCCTAATTTAAAAATCTTCTTAGTCTACGATTCTGAAAAAGCTTGTCAAGAGAAAAGTGAAAAAAGCGCAGGGCTAAAGGGTGAAGATGTCGCTTCGGGATTCTCCGCCGCGATAGCGGCGGTAGTCGTCCAGGATCCGCCCGTGGTCGAAGGCCAGGGGGGACGGCAACCGGTCCAGGGGAAACACCTGCGCCCGCCGCGCGTCGTCGCCGCCGTGGGGGATTCCCTCGGCGCGGGCGATGAAGACAGTGCTGAGGCTGTGATGGCGCGGGTCACGGTCCGGGGCGCTGTAAGTATGAAACTGCTCGACAAGCGTGACCGCCAGGCCGGTTTCCTCGGCCGCCTCGCGCCGGGCCGCGGCTTCGAGGGATTCGCCGTAGTCGACGAATCCGCCGGGCAGAGCCCAGCCCGGCGGCGGGTTGCCGCGCTCGATGAGCACGACGCCCCCGGCGGTTTCAATGATGATGTCCACCGTGGGCAGGGGGTTGCGCGGGGAAGCGCCCATGGTCACATTTCCGGGGCGCCGGCCGGAATCAGGCACACGAAAACCAGGGCCTTGGTGCCGGTGTTGCGGATCTGGTGCTCGACATCCCCCGGCACGAAGACCGCCGTTCCGGGGGCGATGGGGTGCCAGCGGTGGCCGTCCAGGATTTCGCCGCGCCCGGCGTGGACGAAAATCTCGTGCTCCCAGGCATGCCGGTGCCGGGGCGTGTGGCCCCCGGGCGCGATCTCAAAGACGCGCATGCAGAAGTTGGCGGCCCCGTCGGCCTTGCCGATGGCCACCCGCCCCACCACCCCCCGGGCCGGTCCATTGTCGAAAGGAATCCCTGGAATTGCCGAATAGTCGCAAACTTTCATCTTCGCTCCATGAAGGTCGTCTCAATTTTGTGGACCACTTTAGCAGGCAGCGCCAGCCCCGTCAATCCGGCCCGCCGCGCCTGGCTTCTTTTAGCCTTCCGGGTTCCTTCCGTCCTGGTTTCCCGGCTGCCACCTTGACGCGCACCGGTCTTCAGGGCAAAGTAGGATAGCGGTCAACCCAAGGAGCCCAAGGAGAAGCGACGTGGACCTGAACCAGCATTGCCCCGACAAGGTGGTGGACGCCGAAGCCGCCGTATCGACGATCAAAAACGGCAGCCGCGTCTTCATCGGCACCGGCTGCGGCGAGCCTCAGCACCTGATCCACGCCATGGTGGCCCAGCGCAGCCTGCAGGACATCATGGTCTACCAGATGCTGTCGCTGACCTTCGCCCAGTACGTGGACGACCCGGATTTTTTGCGGCGCTTCTCGCTGAAGCTCTTTTTCATCAGCGCCGGGATGCGCAAGGCGGCCTTCGAGGGCAAGATCGACTACATTCCCAGCTACCTTTCCCAGATTCCCAAGCTCTTTCACTCGCGTCGCATCGGCCTGGACGTGGCCCTGATCCAGGTGAGTCCGCCGGATCGTTTCGGCTACTGCAGCCTGGGCGTCTCGGTGGACATCACCCTGGCCGGCATGGCCAACGCCCGGCGGGTCATCGCCCAGGTCAATCCCAGGATGCCGCGCACCTGGGGTGACAGTTTCGTGCACGTCGACGACATCGACCTGTTCGTGATCCACGAGGAGCCCCTGGTGGAAAGCCTGCCCGAGATGCGCGACAACGAGGTGGCGCTGCGCATCGGCTTTTTCGTCAACCAGCTCGTCGACGACGGCGCCACCTTGCAGATCGGCTTCGGGCGCCTGCCCTACGCCATCCTCGGGTACCTGGACAACAAGAACGACCTGGGCATCCACACCCAGCTGATCACCGACGGCTTCCTGCCCCTGTTCGAGAAAGGGGTGATCACCAACAAGAAGAAAACGCTGCTGCCCGGGCGCACCGTGGCCTCCCTGTGCATGGGTTCTGAAAAGCTCTACGACTACGTGAACAACAACCCGATCTTCTATTTCCGCTCGTCGGAATTCGTCAACGATCCCACCGTCATCGCCCGCAACGACAACTTCGTTTCCATCAGCTCGGCCCTGGAAGTGGACTTGACCGGCCAGGTGTGCACCGACTCGGTGGGCCACATGTTCTACAGCGGTATCGGCGACCAGGTGGATTTCCTGCGCGGCAGCGCCATGAGCAAGGGGGGCTTCGCCATCATCGCCCTGCCGTCCACCGCCCAGAACGGCAAGGTGTCGCGTATCGTGCCGAGCCTCAGCGAGGGCGCCGGGGTGGCCACCACCCGAGGCGACGTCAATTTCGTCATCACCGAGTACGGCATCGCCGAGCTGGCCGGCAAGGGCATCTACCAGCGGGTGATGGAGCTGGCCCAGATCGCCCATCCGAGCTTCCGCGAGGAATTGATCAACGTGGCCAAGAAGCACCACTACATCTTCGCCGACCAGCTGCCGCCCACGCGCCAGGACCTGCTCTTTTTGGAGGACTACAAGAGGACCATGCGTCTGCGCAACGGCAAGACCGTGGAGTTCCGCCCGCTGCTGCCGTCGGATGAGTTCAACTACCGCAACTTCTTCTACAGCCTGAAGGAAGAGACGATCTACCTGCGTTTCTTTTACAAAATGAAGCTCTTTTCCCACGAGATCGCCCAGAAGCAGTGGGCCAGCGTGGACTACAAGAAGAACATGTCGATCATCGGGCTGGTGCAGAACCGCGGTTACAAGGAAATCGTGGCCATCGGTTCCTACGCCTACGAGGACAAGGAGCGGGCCGAGGTGGCCTTCGTGGTGCGCGAAGACTTCCAGGGGCAGGGGATTGCTTCCTATATGCTCGATATTCTGGAGAAAATCGCCAAGGAAAACGGATACCGCGCCTTCTCTGCCACCGTGCTGCGGGAAAACCAGGCCATGCTCAACGTCTTCAAGCGCCGCTACCCGAACGCTCGCACCATGGCCAACGGGGGCAGCGACATCACCCTGATCATGGAATTCGACGACGCGACCCCTCCCCAAGGCGACAAGGATGCCCGCACCAGCCAATGAGCCCGCCCTGGCCGTCTGCAGCGACGTGCAAAGCCCCTGCTGGCAGCGATGGATCGTGGACGGCGCCCGGGACTTGGGTGTCACGGTTACCGCTGCGCAGGCGGCCCAAATGGCCCGGTGCGCCGCCGAGCTGCTCGCCTGGAACCGCCGGGTCAACCTGACGGCCATCACCGATCCGGCCGAGGTGGCGATCAAGCATTTCGTCGATGCGGTGGTGCCGGCCCCCTGGCTGCCGGCGGCGGGGCGGGTGCTGGACGTCGGATGCGGGGCGGGATTTCCGGGCATTCCGCTCAAGGTGGTGCGGCCGGACGTTCACCTGACGCTCATCGACGCGGTGCGCAAGAAGATTTCCTTCGTCTCCCACCTGATCCGCATCCTGGGTTTGACCCATGCCGTTGCGCGCCACGTGCGGCTGGCGGATCTGCGGCGGCAGGCCCCCCGGCCGGTCTTCGATACGGTGGTTTGCCGCGCCCTGGGCCCCTTGAGCGCCTGGCTGGAGAACGCCGCGGCGCTGTTGGCTGAAGGGGGAAGCGTACTGGCCTGGAAAGGCCCGGCGGCACAGGGGGAGTTGGACGCCCTGCGCCGGCCCGGTGACCCGCCGGACCAGGTCCGTCTCGGTGATGGCCGGGCGGCGGTGGAGGTGAAAACGTACCACCTGCCGGTGATCGGTGGCCGGCGCTGCCTGGTGCGGATCACGCCGATGGCCTGAAGGGGGGGGCGAGAACCGCTTTCGTTGTGATCAGTCGTGAGTTTTTGAGGAGAGATAAGTGCAAACGTTGCTTTCCCTGATCAAGATGGCCGCGGTGTTGGCCGGCGGCCTGATGCTGGGGCGAATGTTCTTTGAAGAGGTTAAGCGGGCCAAGCGCGCCGGTGCGCCCTGGTACACCCCTTACGGAACGCTGCCGGGGATCCTGGTGCTGGTGGCCCTGGTGCTGCCCCTGATCGTCTGGCTCTACGGCCGACTGCGCTGAAGGGCACGCCCAGTCCGGCGTTACCCTGAGCCCGGCTTGCAAGGAGGAATCTATGAAGCGCGAGGCGTTCGTCCGCCAACTGTCGATCGGTTCCGACAACTTCAAGATCTACGATATCCGGCAGCTGGAGGCCGAAGGGCTGGCCGACGTTTCAGGACTGCCCTTTTCCATCAAGGTGCTGGTGGAGAACCTGCTGCGGCACCTCGACGGCCGCATTGTCAGCGAAAGTGACCTGCTCACCCTGGCCCGCTGGCAGGCCCGGTACGCCGAACCGGTGGAAATCCCGTTTCACCCGGCCCGGGTCTTGATGCAGGATTTTACCGGCGTGCCGGCGGTGGTGGACTTGGCCGCCATGCGCGACGCGGTGCAGAATCTCGGCGGCGATGTGTCCCGCATCAACCCCCGGGTGCCGGTGGAGCTGGTGGTGGACCACTCGGTGCAGGTGGACGCCTTCGGCACGGCCGATTCCCTGGAGAAAAACGTGGCCCGCGAGTACGCCCGCAACCGGGAACGCTATGCGCTGCTCAAATGGGCCCAGCGCAGCTTCGCCAACTTCAAGGTCGTCCCCCCCAACAGCGGCATCTGCCACCAGGTCAACCTCGAGCACCTGGGCCGTGTGGTGGTGTGCGAGCCGGGCGACGGCACTCCTTGGGCCTACCCGGACACGCTGGTGGGCACCGATTCGCACACCCCCATGATCAACGGGATCGGCGTGCTGGGCTGGGGGGTGGGGGGCATCGAGGCCGAGGCCGTGATGCTTGGCCAGCCCTATTACATGACCATCCCGGAGGTGATCGGCGTCCGCCTCAGCGGAGAATTGAACCCCGGGGTGACGGCCACCGACCTGGTCCTGGCGCTCACCGAGCTGCTGCGCCAGCGCAAGGTGGTGGAAAAATTCGTCGAGTATTTCGGTCCCGGGCTGGCCAGCCTTTCGGTGGCCGACCGGGCCACCATCGCCAATATGACCCCGGAAAACGGCTCCACCCTGGGATTTTTCCCGGTGGACGCCCGCGCCATCGAATACCTCCGCCTCACCGACCGCCCGGAGCGGGCCCGGCGGGCCGAGGCCTACTGCAAGGCGCTGGGGCTCTTCGCCTACGGCGACGAGACGCCGGTCTACACCGAAACCATCGATTTCGACCTGGGCACGGTCGGGCCCTCGGTGGCCGGCCCGGCCAAGCCCCAGGACCGCATTGCCCTCGGGGATCTCAAGGGGCGCTTCGAAAAGATCCTGGGGGGCGACTGTCCGCGGGATGCCGGCCTGAGACAAATCTCCGCCTTGGTGGATGAATCCGGCAGCCGGACCCGGCGTTCGGAGACCCCGACACCGGGAGACCGGCAATATTTCCCCGTTGATCTCCATGGCCCACGGATGGCCATCGGCCATGGCAGCATCGTCATCGCGGCCATCACCTCGTGCACCAACACCTCCAATCCCGCCGTTATGCTCGGGGCCGGGTTGCTGGCCCGAAACGCCGTGCGCCGGGGGCTCAGGGTGCCCGGGTACGTCAAGACCTCCCTGGCGCCGGGGTCCAAGGTAGTTCTCGACTACCTGACCCATGCCGGGCTGATGCCGTACCTGGAAGCCCTCGGTTTTCACGTGGTCGGCTTCGGCTGCACCACCTGCATCGGCAACAGCGGACCGTTGCATGCTGAAATCGAGGGGTTGATCAAGGCGCACAACCTCATCGTGGCCAGCGTCCTCTCGGGCAACCGCAACTTCGAGGCGCGCATCCACCAGGCGGTACGGGCCAACTTTCTCGCTTCCCCCCTGCTGGTGGTGGCCCTGGCCCTGGCCGGGCGCATCGATATCGATCTGGACAGCGAGCCGCTGGGCCTGGATCCCAACGGCGAGCCGGTGTTTCTCAAAGAGATCTGGCCGGCGGCCGAGGAAATCCGGGAAGCTGTCGAGCGGCACCTCGATTCGGCGTTTTTCAAACGCCAGTACGGCCGCATTTTTGACGGGGACAAGTTCTGGCAGGCATTGGAAGTGGCCGAAAGTACCACCTTCGCTTGGGACGCTTCTTCCACCTATATCAAGAGCCCCCCGTATTTCGAGAGGTTTTCTCTCGATGTGACCCCGCCGGGCAACATCGAGGGGGCCCGCGTCCTCGTGGCCCTGGACGACACCGTGACCACCGACCATATCTCGCCGGCCGGCGCCATCCCCGCCGACTATCCGGCCGGCCGCTACCTCCAGGAAAAAGGCGTGGCGCCGCAAGACTTCAACTCCTACGGCTCGCGCCGGGGCAACCACGAGGTGATGATGCGCGGCACCTTCGGTAACATCCGTATCAAGAACGTCCTGGTGGCGCCCACCGAGGGCAGCTTCACGCGCAAATTTCCCCAGGGCGACCGGATGAGCGTCTATGACGCGGCCATGGCCTACCGCGACGAGGGGACCCCGCTGATCGTCCTGGCCGGCAAGGAGTACGGTACGGGAAGCTCGCGGGACTGGGCCGCCAAGGGGACGCTTCTGCTCGGCGTGCGGGCAGTACTGGCGGAAAGCTACGAGCGGATTCACCGCGCCAACCTGGTGGGCATGGGGGTGCTGCCCCTGGTGTTCGAAGGGGGGCAGAGCTGGCGCGGACTGGGCCTCGACGGCAGCGAGACGTTTTCCATCGAGGGGATCGCCGAGATCGCGCCGCGCGCCGCCGTATCGGTGCGGGCGGTGAAGGCCGACGGGGACACTGTCGATTTCAAGGCCGTGGCCCGCCTGGACACCGAGGTGGAGGTGGACTATTTCCGCCACGGCGGGATCCTGCCCTACGTGCTGCGCCGGATGATGGGCGACGGGGGGGGAGACACAACAAAAAATTCGCTTCTCTGAGAGGAATCTTCATTGTGTACGCCTATCTGGACTGTTTTTCCGGCATCAGCGGCGACATGACCCTCGGTGCCTTGGTCGATCTGGGGCTCGATGTCGCTTGGCTCGAGACTGAGCTGCGGCGGCTGCCGCTGGACGGGTTCGCCCTGGAGGCCGAGAAGGTCAACGTCTCGGGCATTCAGGCCACCCGGGTGTCGGTACAAGTCGAAGAAAATCCGCCCCATCGCCACTGGCGCGCGATTCGTGCCCTGATCGAGGCGGCGCCCTACAGCGAAGCGGTGCGCCGTTGCGGTTTGGCGGTCTTCGGCCGCATCGCCGAA
This sequence comes from Desulfobacteraceae bacterium, assembly GCA_011042305.1. GTDB lineage: Bacteria > Desulfobacterota > Desulfobacteria > Desulfobacterales > UBA2174 > UBA2174. The sequence goes on along the minus strand of DQXI01000120.1, from coordinate 12,421 downwards.
GCCGAGTCGGCCATCCACGGCGTGCCGGCGGACCAGGTGCACTTCCACGAGGTGGGCGGAGTCGACGCCCTGGTGGACATCCTGGGCGTCTGCCTGGGGTTTGAAAAGCTGGGCATCGATGCCGTGGGCGCCTCGCCCCTGCCCCAGGGCCGCGGCCTGGTGCACTGCGCCCATGGGGCGCTGCCGGTGCCGGCCCCGGCCACCGCGGCCATCCTGAAGGGGGTCCCCCTCTACGGGGTGGACACCGAGGCGGAGCTGGTGACGCCCACCGGTGCGGCCCTGGCCGCCGGGCTGGCCGGATCATTCGGGCCGTTGCCGGCCATGGTGGTGGAGGCGGTGGGCTACGGCGCGGGCGCCCGGCAGTTGGCCGACCGGCCCAACCTGCTGCGGATTTTTACCGGGCGCCGGGCGTGCCGGGAGGCAGACGTTGTTGAAGAGTCGGTGACGGTGATCGAGACGGCCGTGGATGACATGAACCCGGAAATCTTCGGCCACCTGATGGCGCGCCTCTTCGCCGACGGCGCCCTGGACGTGTGCTGGATCCCGGTGCAGATGAAGAAAAACCGGCCCGGGACCCTGGTGCAGGTGGTCTGCCGTCCGGAGGACCGGGAGGCGATGATCGCCCGCATCTTCAGCGAGACCACCTCCCTGGGGGTGCGCCACGGAACGTTGCGCCGCCGCGCCCTGGCCCGCCAGGCAGAAACCCGCGAAAGCCCCCTGGGGCCGGTGACTGTCAAGCGGATTTTCGATCCGGCCGGCCAGCAGGTCCGTCTGGCCCCCGAATACGAGGACTGCCGGCGCATTGCCGTTGAGCGCAATCTGCCCTTGCGGGAGGTGTACGACGTGCTGGGAAAATTTTTCGGGCAGACCGGGGGAGCGTCGTAACTTTTGCCCGCGGGAAGACTCTCTGAGGCATCTGTGACGGGAGCGCGCCGCGTGGTTTGAAAGGGCCCCAAGGGCCAAAGGGGGCCGCCGGGCCAGGAGAAAAATGACTTCCGACTACGGACCTCTGAGTGCAAGGGCTTTTCCCATGAACATCGTTACCTTCGACAACGTATCCAAGATCTACCGCATGGGGCAGGTGGAAGTGGCTGCCCTGCGTGATGTGAGCTTCGCCATCCCCAAGGGCGGCTTCACCGCCCTCATTGGCCCGTCGGGCAGCGGCAAGACCACCGCCTTGAACCTCATCGGTTGCCTGGACAGCCCCACCCGCGGCGAAGTGACGGTGGCCGGTCAGGCGGTGAAGGGGCTGGGGCGGCGTAGCGGGGCCGACTTCCGGGGGCAGCACATCGGCTTCGTGTTTCAGGATTTCAACCTGTTGCCGGTGCTCACGGTCTACGAGAACGTGGAGTACCCCCTGCTGATGATCCGCGATCAGCCCAATCGGCAGAGGCGCCTGGCGGTGGAACGGGTCCTGGAGGCGGTGGGCATGGCCGACCAGGCCCGCAAGTACCCGGCCCAGCTCTCCGGCGGGCAAAAGCAGCGGGTGGCCGTGGCCCGGGCCCTGGTAGGCACCCCCGAACTGGTGCTGGCCGACGAACCCACCGCCAACCTCGACAGCCAAACGGCTTTCATGGTGATTTCCTTGATGAAGCAGATGCGCGACGCCTTCGGCACGACCTTCGTCTTTTCGACCCACGACCCCCGAATCATGGAGCAGGCCGAGCTGACCTTTCGCATGGTGGACGGCCGCTTGGCCGACGACGATTCCGCCCACTCGCAGGAGGCGGCGACATGAAGATCTTGCGTCTGGCCTTCAAGAACCTGCTGCGTTACAAGCGGCGCACCCTGTTTACCGGCCTGCTCATTGTCGTGGGCGTGGTGGCGGTGATCGTTTTCGTCGGTCTCAGCGACGCCTTCAAGCGTGCCATCACCGGGCAGATCACCGACTCGATGCTCAGCCATCTCCAGGTGCATCGCAAGGGGTACACCGCCAGCATCGACAATCTGCCCCTGGACCGGATGCTGCCGGCCAAGGCTTACGGCAGGCTTGCCGCCATCTTGGACGGTGATCCGGCAGTGGAAGCCTTTTCGGGCCGGATCCGGTTCGGAGCCATGCTGAGCAACTATGCCCAGACCACCAACGTTCGTCTCATCGCAGTGGACCCGTCCAAGGAGCAGGCCGCCGCGCCGCTGCTGGCCTCGCGCATCAAGGACCGCACCCGCACCGATGCCATCCTGGCCCCCGGCGAGGTGGCGCTGCCCGAGGTCCTGGCCAAGGGGATGGGCCTCAAGCCGGGCGACACCGTGGTGCTGGTGGCCAACAACAAGGACGGCAGTGTCAACGGCATGACATTTATCGTGGCCGGGATGGTGGAAAGCCTCATGGGGCCGGGAGGCCGGGACGGGTATCTGCACATCGACGATGCCATGGCCCTGCTGCGCATGGACGAGCCCGAGATCAGCGAGGTGGCGGTACGGGTGAAAAACTTCCGGGATGTCGATGCCGTAGCCGCCAAGCTCCAGGAAACCCTGGCGCCGATGAAAAACCAGGCCGGCCAGCCCATGTTCGAGGTGCACACCTGGAAGCAGCTCAGCCCCTTTTTCAACGTGGTGCGCATGATCGACCTGATGACTTTGGGCGTTCAGACGATTTTGATCGCCGTGGTGCTCATCAGCGTGTTGAACGTGATGATGATGAGCGTCTACGAACGGGTGCGCGAAATCGGTACCCTGGCGGCCATGGGCACCCGGCCGGGACGAATCATGGGACTGTTCGTGGCCGAGGGCTTCAGCCTGGGGCTGGTGAGTGCTCTGGGGGGATCGGTCGCCGGAATCGCGGTGTTGTGGATTCTCAACCTCAGCGGGGTGGAGGTGGCCTTTGGGGGGGGCAACCAGGTCTTTGCCCTGGCGCCGGCTGTTTCCCCGGGGCAGGTGGCCTCGGCGGCGCTCATCGTGGTGGGCATCTCCGTGCTGGCCAGCTTGCAGCCGGCGGCCAAGGCGGCCCGCCTGGCGCCGGTGGACGCCCTGCGGCATGTTTAGGGTTGGTACTGGAAACTCGGCCGGCGGGGGCCGGTCGTTTTTGATTTTCCCCGGTTTTTTGCAAATCCCAACGGTTCCATGTTCCCCGTCGGTCTCATTTTTCGCTTTCACCCTTAACGGAGTCCGACATGCAAAAAATCCTTCCTTCAGCCCTTGTCTGGCTGGTGCTGTTTCTTGCGCCGGCCGCTGCGTTAGCCGAACCGCTCACCGGCGAACAGGTCCTCAAACAGGTTGACCGCAACCTGGAGCCGGGGAATCTGGAGATGTATCGCAAGATCATCAACATCGAGCCCGACGGCAAGCGCAAGGAATACGTGCTCTGGTTCCTGAGAAAAGACAAGGACAAGGTGGTCACCCTGTTCATCTCTCCGGCCAGCGAGGCCGGCCGGGCCACCTTGCGCTTGGGCGACAACATGTGGCTCTATATCCCCAATGTGGGCAAGCCGATCCGCATCACCAGCATGCAGTCGGTGGTGGGCGGCGTGTTCAACAACGCCGATATCATGCGCCTGGACTACAGCGAGGAATATGCCGTGGCCGGGATGGGTGAAGCCGACGGCCAGATCCTCCTGGAGCTGAAGGCCAGGAGCGGGGCCGTGGCCTACGATCGGCTCCAGATGCGGGTGGACAAGGCGCGATTGGTGCCGGTGCGCATCGATTGCTTCGCCGCCACCGGCATGCTGATCAAGACCCTGCATTTTTCCGACATCAAGGACATCGGTGGCGGGGCGGTGCGGCCGGCGGTGATGGAGACCGAGAGCCCGCTTTACAAGGGCTACAAGTCGGTGATGGTCTCGGCTAACCTCAAGCTGCGCGAGCTGCCCGACGAGGTGTTCACCCTCAACTACCTGCCCCGGGTCAAGGACCTGCGCTGAGCCATGCCGGTCTGGATCCTCGTTGCGGTCCTGGTGCTTGGCACGGCCGGCACGGTCGGGGCCGAAACCTACGATTTTGCCATTGCCGAAGCGGCGCCGAAGCCCTACGAGATTGGCGTCCGCCTCGAGGCGCGCTACCTCCATCACCGCTATGACCGCGATTCGGCCAAATACCGCCTCGACGCCCTGCGCGGCGATCCCGGGGCCGAGGCCCGCGAGTGGCACGGGGTCGTCGAGCCGATGTTCAGCTACCGCCGCGGGATGGTCAAGGCAGCCCTGGTCACCCACCACGCGTACGTCGATGACGGATTGCAGGCCGGAACCAGTGACGATGTTTACGAGGGGTACGTGTCGCTAACGCCTTCGCCGCGGTTCACGCTGGACCTGGGCAAGCGTTCGGTGCTGTGGGGCAAGGGATATGCCTGGAACCCGGCCGGGTTTGTCAACCGTCCCCGGGACCCGGACGACGCCACCCAGAACCTGGAGGGCCGGGTCGTGGCGGGGGTGGACCTGATTCAGAGCTTCGCCGGCGGTAGCCTGACCAACATGGGGCTCACGGCCCTGGTGCTGCCGGTGATCGACGACTGGGCCAATCCCGAGATGGGCGCCGACGGCGACGTCAACTGGGCCGTGAAGCTCTACCTTCTCTGGCATGACACGGACATCGACCTCATCTGGTTCGACGGCCCGAGCCAGCCGCTGAGTTTGGGCTTCGATTTTTCCAAGAACTTGGCCGAGAACATCGAGGTCCACGGTGAGCTGGGCTGGCGCCGGGACGCGGTGCGCACCGTGGTCGACGCTCGGGGCCAGGTTCGCCTCGAGCGCATCGATCCGCTCGACTGGCTGCTGGGCATGCGCTACCTCAACGCCTGGGATACCACCTTCATCGTCGAGTACTACCACCGCGGCAGCGGCTACCGTCGCGACCAGCTGGAGGACCTCTTCGCTTTCCAGGCCGCGGCGGTGGAACGGTGGCGGACGACAGGGGAGGCGGCCAGCGTTTCCCGTGCTCGGCAGGTGACCGAGGCCTATTTTTCCCAGCGCAATCCAGGCCGTGATTACGGGTATTTCAAGGTGTTCCAGAAGGAGCCCTTCGATCTGCTCTACGTGACCTCCTGGATCGCCATGCTGGCCAACCTGCAGGACGGCAGCTTCAACGTGCAGCCCGGCTTGACCTGGACCCCGCTGACCAACCTGGAACTCAACTTCCGGGTCGCCATCCCCGTGGGGCCGGCCGGTACGGAATTCGGTGAAAAGCCGGACGCCGTCCGGCCCGAAGTGTGGGTGCGGTACTATTTTTGATGCGCGCGGCGCGTTCCAGGCCCCTGGTTTCGGATTTCAACAAGGGCAAAAACGATCAAAGGGGCCAAAGGCCACGTCAAGTATCCGGTTTGGCCCTTGCGTCCTTTCGTGGTATAATTTTGTTTACTTTTTCCAGTCCGCTTGAAACCAGACATCATGCTTCGCATTCGCAACCTGAAATGCTTCTACGGCGGCATCATGGCCATCAAGGGGGTCAGCCTCTCGGTGCGCTCCGGCGAGATGGTTTGCCTCATCGGCGCCAACGGGGCGGGCAAGAGCACCCTGCTGGCGGCCGTCAGCGGGCTGCTGGCCACCTGGAAGGGGGACATCGATTTCAAGGAGCGGCCCCTCAAGGGGCTGGATCCACCGGCCATCGTGGCCCGGGGCATCAGCCTGGTGCCCGAGGGGCGGCTGATTTTTCCCACCCTCAGCGTGATGGACAACCTGCACCTGGGGGCCTATACCCTCTGTCGCCGGGGGCGCCGGAGCGAGGCCGACGAGATCCTCGAATCGGTATTGGCTCTCTTCCCGGTGCTGGCCGAACGCCGACACCAGGCCGCCGGCACCTTGTCCGGCGGCGAGCAGCAGATGCTGGCCATCGGTCGCGCCCTCATGGCCAAGCCGGTCCTGCTGCTGCTCGACGAACCGTCCATGGGGTTGGCCCCGATGCTGGTGGAAAAGATCCTGGCCGCCCTGGTCGCCCTGCGCGAACAGGGGCTGACATTGCTGCTGGTGGAACAAAACGCCCGGGCCGCCCTGAGCATCGCCGATCGCGGTTACGTGTTCGAGACCGGAACCATCGTCCTGGAAGGGCCGGCCGCCGATCTGCTCGACGACGTGGAAGTCAAGCGGGCCTACCTGGGCAAGGACTACGCGGGGTTTACCGAAGGGAGACAATAAAGCCATGCCATCGGCCGAATTCGACGACCGGGCGCAACGGCAGCTCGAACGGCTGCAGAGTACCTTGAACCGAGCTTTCCGTTCCGTGCCGTTTCACCAGGAGCGCTTGCGCCGCAACGGCATCCGCCCGGAGCAGGTCGAATCCATGGCGGACCTGGCCCTGATGCCCTTCATGACGCGTCGTCACCTGGCGGAGAACTACCCCTACGGGCTCTTCGCCGTGCCGCTGCGCGACATCGTGCGCATCCACACCGCTCCGGGCACAACCCTCAATCCGTCGGTAAGCGGTTACACGGCCCAGGACCTGCGCCACTGGACCGCCATGGTGTCCGAGTCCCTGGCCGCTGCCGGTGTCGGGGAGGAGGATATCCTCCAGATCAGCCTCGACCCGGGGCTCAACGACTGGGGCCGGGACTACAAGCTCGGCGCCGAGGCCCTCGGCGCCAGCGTGATTCCCAACTCCCTGCTGTCACTTGAAAAGCAGTTGATGGTGCTCCGCGATTACCGCACGACCACTCTGATTACCACTCCCGCTTATGCCGTCCAGCTCGCTGATCACGTCAATGCCCTGTCCATCGACCTGAACCGCCTGGCCCTCAAAACCCTCATCTTGGTGGGCGAGCCGGTGCCTCCCGAGGTGCGCCGCCGTCTGGAGGACGAGTTGCAAGTGGTCACCTGGCTGCACTACGGGCTGTCGGAGGTGCCCGGGCCGGCGCTGGCCTACGAGTGCCCGCAGCATGCGGGGCTGCATGTGCACGATGAGCATTTTCTCATTGAAATCGTCGAGCCGGACACCGGCCGCCCCTTGCCGCCGGGCGCCGAGGGAGAATTGGTGCTCACCAGCCTGACGATTCGCGCCATGCCGCTGATCCGCTTTCGCACCGGAGATCGGGCGCGGCGGCTGGAAGGTCCCTGCGACTGCGGGAAAAGCGCCGAGCGCATCGCCTGGCTCACCGGCCGCACCGATAACCTGATGGTGTTGCGGGGCGTCAAGATCGATCGCGGCCAGGTGATGGCCCAGATCAGGGCGGCCCTTGGGTTCGAGCCGGACCTGTATCGCATTTTCGTCAACACCGAAACTCACCGAAGCCTCCTGGAGGTCTGGATCGGCGTGGACGACCGGATCTTCTCCGACGAGATCAAGATGCTGGAAAAGCGGATGGCCGACATCGGCCGCCGTCTCTACGAGAGCCTCGGTGTGCCAGTGACCGTTCGACTCAAGGAGCGTGATACGTTCGCCGGGGCCGGCCAATGATGGCAAGGTGAGCAAGGCGAAGCGAAGCCCGTCGGCAGGAAGACCACGCGCGACGTTGACAGCCAACGAGGCCTTGGTTAAGGTTTCAAGCCCGATGGCGTACCGGAGGAAACGGGGACATGGCCACCGAGATTACGCGTGAAAAAGCCAGGCTGCAATTGATCTGGGGGACGGCCCTGTTGCTGATGGGCATCGGGGTGTTTTTCCGCATTCCCCAGGTCATGCCCCGGGTACGGGAAATCGCTCAACTTGCCGTCATCAGCGGCTTTGTCCAGTTTTGCTTCTACTTCATGGGCGCCTTGCTGGTGGGCGGCGGGGCGCGCAAGATCTACCTCAGTGCCCAGGCGCTGTTGCCGCCGAAGCCCTGAAGGCGGCGTTGCTTGGCGCGATTTCGTTGATGCAGTCCTCGAAGGGATTTCGGGGTTACCAGCTTGCCGGAAAGATGGCTGCCATGACAGCTCATGAAGCATCCGCCACGGCCGTCGGCAGGACCGCCGACGTACACCACCTCCAGTCCGAGGTGGCGTATCGCGCCCGGCTCCAGGAGATCTGCAACAAGATCTATGCGGCCAAGAACCTCGATGAAATCCTCATCGATTTGAAGGAAGAAATCACCGGCCTGTTGGGGGCCGAGCGCATCACCGTCTATGTGGTCGACGGCAAGCGGCGGGAGCTGGTGTCACGTTTCAAGTCGGGATCCGAGGTGGCCGAGATCCGCGTGCCCATCGCTCCCCAAAGCCTGGCCGGATTTTCGGCGATGAAACAGCAGGTGGTCAACATCGCCGACGCATACGACCACGAGGCCCTCGCCTGCATCGATCCCGCCCTCCAGTTCGACAAGCGCTGGGACCAGAAAACCGGCTTCCGCACCCGGGCGGTGCTGGTATGCCCGGTGGTCTACAACCAGTTCCTCCTCGGCGTCATCCAACTGATCAACCGCACCGACGGCGGCCGTTTCAACGACATGGACGAATGGGCCGTCCAGGAGATGGCCAAGATTCTGGGCATCGCGCTGTACAACCAGAAGCGCATGGCCCGCGGGCGGCCATCCAAGTTCGACTACATCCTGGAAAACCATATCCTGACGAAAAAGGAGCTCGAACGGGCGACTGCCGATGCGCGCAAACGGCGCGAGCCGATTGAGACCGTGCTCATGACCGATTTCAAGGTGCCGAAGGAGGAAATCGGCAAGGCGCTGAGCAAGTTCTACAAAACGGCCTTCGTTCAATTCAACAGGAATGCCCCCATCCCCGGGGAGCTGCTGGCCAAGGTCAAAGTACCCTTCATGAAGAGCAACTGTTTCGTGCCCCTGCGCGTCGAAGACGGGCGGGTCCTGGTGGCCATCGACGATCCCCATGACCTGCAGCGCGTCGACAACATTCGCATGCTCTTCAGCGGCCAGCCGGTCTCGTTCGCGGTTGCCCTCAAGGAGGACATCCAGGCCTACATTGCGCTGTTCACCCAGGACGAAAAAGAAATGGCCTCGATGGACGAGATCCTGCGCCAGCTCGCCGTTGATGAAAGCGAGGAGGAAGAGACCGAGGCCGGGGTGGGCGAAGAAGACAGCGCGGTGGTGCAGCTGGTCAACAAGATGATCATCGATGCGTACAACCGCGGCGCCTCCGATATCCACATCGAGCCGTACCCGGGGAGGCAGAACACCCAGGTGCGCTTCCGCATCGACGGCCTTTGCCAGATTTACCAGACCATCCCTTTCGCCTACCGCAACGCCATCGTGTCTCGTATCAAGATCATGAGCGACCTGGACATCGCCGAACGGCGCAAGCCCCAGGATGGCAAGATCCGCTTCAAGCGGTACGGCGGGGTGGACATCGAACTGCGCGTGGCCACCGTGCCCACCCAGGGGGGACTGGAGGACGTGGTGCTGCGGATCCTGTCCGCCGGAGAGCCCATCCCGTTGGACAAGCTGGGCCTGGCGCCCCGCAACTATGAAAATTTTTTAAAGATCATCACCCGTCCCTACGGTCTCATCTTTGTCTGCGGTCCCACCGGTTCCGGCAAGACCACCACGCTGCACTCGGCCCTGGGCTACATCAACAAGACCGAGACCAAGATCTGGACCGCCGAGGACCCGGTTGAAATCACCCAGCGGGGGCTGCGGCAGGTGCAGGTGCAGCCGAAGATCGGACTGGATTTCGCCACCTTGATGCGCTCCTTTCTGCGCGCCGACCCGGACGTGATCATGGTGGGCGAGATGCGCGACAGGGAAACCACGTCCATCGGCATCGAAGCCTCCCTCACCGGCCACCTCGTCCTTTCGACTTTGCACACCAACAGCGCCCCGGAGAGCATCACCCGCCTGCTGGACATGGGCATGGACCCGTTTAACTTCGCCGACGCCATTCTCGGCATCCTGGCCCAGCGCCTGGCGCGCACTCTCTGTGAACACTGCAAGCGTCCCTACGTGCCGACTCGCCAGGAGTACGACGAGCTGGTGCGCGAGTACGGCGGCCCTGACGTCTTCCTGGAGCACCTGAATCTGCCGTATTCAAAAGCCTTGCGCATCAATCGCGCCGAGGGATGCGAGCATTGCGGCAACCGCGGCTATCTCGGCCGGTGCGGGATCCACGAACTGCTCATGGGTACCCCGGAGATGAAAAAGCTGATCCAGCAGACCCGCCCTATGGAAGAAATCCGCGCCCAGGCGGTCAAGGACGGTATGACCACGCTGCGCCAGGACGGGGTGATGAAGATTTTTGACGGGCTGCTGGATATCGTCCACGTCCGCAAGGTCACCATATCGTGAGGGTTTGAGGGGAAGGAGAACCTTTATCTGGGCTTTCCTCGTCCATCCCCCGCGGCCTTTTCGCTTTCCTTTTTCCTGAATTTTTCCAGTTGCGCTTCGAAGTAGGCCCGATCTGCAGGGCCGGCAGCCTCCAGGGCCTGGCGGCCGGCGGCCATGGCTTCGGCGAAATGGCCGTTGACGTAGTAGCTTTCCGCCAGGGTATCCAGGACATGGGGGGCCGGATCGAGGGCCGCGGCACGCCGGGCCAGCGCCAGGGCCCGCTCGGGGCGGCGTAGCGCCGGGTCTTTGCTGGTGGCGTAGAGCCAGGCGAGGTTGTTCAAGGCCCGGGCTTGGCGCGGATCCAGGGCGACGGCCCTTTCGTAGGCCGCCGCGGCCTCGGCGAGCCGTCCGCGGCTCTGGTGGATGTCGCCCAGCAGGGTCAGCAGGTCGGGCTGGTGGGGATTGCGGGCCAGTTCCCGGGTGGCCGCGATTTCCAGGAAATGTGCACTGAGGCGCCGGCCGGGATCGCCGAAGTTGATCTGCCAGCCCAAAAAGGCGACGGCTGCCATGGCCGCGAGGTAAACGGCGATGCTGCGCGCCACCTTGCGGTCGTGGCGGGCGATCCATCGCGGATCGGCCTCGCAGCGCTCCAGGTAGGTGATCCGCTCGCCGATGGAAAAATGGTGCCAGTTGGGTTTTTCCGGTGCGATGCCGCTGGCCAGGGCGATCTTGGCCAGGGTGGTGATCAAGGGGCGGGCGCTGGGAAAAAGGCGGTAGACATACAGGTCGGCTTGGCGCTCGAAGTTGCGCATGAAGTAGCCGAAGACCAGCCGAAAGTAGACCAGGAAAACCACGACCGTCATTAGGCCCAGCAGCGCTGAACCGGTGGTCACCGGGTCGATCTCGAGAAAACGGATGATCCAGTGGATTGGCGCGGCCTGCAGCAGCAGCATCGCAGCCACGTCAAACAGGGCATAGGCCAGCAGGATGTAGCCGGAGAGAAACAGCAGGTAGAAGCCCAGATGCCACCGCTTGACGTGGCCGATTTCGTGGGCGATCACCTGGTCGACCTGCTCCGGGGAAAGCTCCCGTAGCAGGCCGGTGGTGACCAGGATGTAGCGGAAGCGGCCCACCAAGCCCATGACGCCGGCGGTGATCATCCGGCCGTCGAACACGGGCCAATACAAAATTTGGGCGTAGCGCAGGCGAGCGCGGCGGCACAGGGCCTCGATGCGCCGGCGCATCCATCCGTCTTCCAGGGGGCGACAGCGCCAGAAAAGCCGGATCAGGGCCGGCCCCACCACGGCCACCAGCACGAGAAAACACAGGAAGTAGGCCAGTTCCCCGGCGGGGTGGGTCAACAGGCGCCTGGGGGTCTCGAAGGGCAGCAGCCCGATGAGATCGGCGGCGCCGGAGAGCAACAGCCAGGGAAACAACACCGGGGCGGCCAGGGCGATTTGAGAGGTCACGCGTCGCCGCCGGGAGACAGCGGCGCTGTAGATTTTCTCGTAAGCCCCGTGGTTCAGGGCCCAAACGATCATCAGGTGGGCGATGAACAGCAGCAGAAAGATCAGGGCGCCCAGGGTGGGGGCCGCCTGGAGGGCGGGCCACGCCTCCAGGCCGGCAGGCAGATCCAGCACGTAGACATCCACGGCAAACAGCGCCACGGCCAGGATGGAAAAGCGGGTCGTCAGGGCGCTGAAGCGGATGTCGGCCAGGGCCGGGCCGAGGGCGTCGGCGGCCCGTGCCAGGCGGTCAAAATCCCGGCGCACCCAGACGGAGAAAACTGCCGCCAATGCCCCGGCCGTCAGGATGGCCTCGCCGGCGGGAACCGGCGTGCTTTCCGGGGGTTGGTAGGTGCTGTAGATCAGCAGAACGACGATGAAGTAGAGGAAGTTGCCGAACATCTTTTTTCCCTGCTACCCGGACCCGGTTCAACCTCTTGTTGTTGGCGATGGGAGGCCGGTGCGACCTCACCTGTCATGCCGAGGAGCGCCAGCGGCGAGCTATCCCTTCGGCAAAGGTTTCAGCCTCGTTGCCACCTCTTCCGGTGTTTGAGTAAAGTATTCTGCTTCGTATTCAGCCACCTGAAACTATCCGGGGCAGCCAGGAGATTGAGTTTAGTCGCCTTTTCCCACCACCTCTTCCGGGGGTCGCCGGACAAGACTGCCCGGCGGACGCCGGCGCCACGGTCTTCGAACAAGGATTCTGCCATTTTTCAGCCACATGAAACTATCCGGGGTGGCCAGGAGATTGAGTTTAGCCGCCGGCAAGAACTCGGCGCCAAGGGCCCGTAGGCCGCAACCGCGCTGCAACGTTGACCAAGCGGCAGAGCAAAGGCGCCATGGTCACCCCCTGGCG
>DQXI01000010.1 GCA_011042305.1 Desulfobacteraceae bacterium | reverse complement strand
TTCGACGCAAGCGGCAGCGGCAGGTGCTCAGTTTCGACGACCTGCTGCGGCTGGTGGACGAGGCCTTGGCCGGCGCCGGCGGCCCGGCCCTGGCGGCCGCCATCCGGGAACGCTTCCCCGCGGCCCTCATCGACGAGTTCCAGGACACCGATCCGCTGCAGTACCGGATCTTCCAGCGCATCTACCGCCGGTGCGACGAATGCGGCCTCTTTCTCATCGGCGACCCCAAGCAGGCGATCTACAGCTTCCGCGGGGCCGACATTTTCACTTACATGCAGGCCAAGAACGACGCCGGCCCCCAGCGCATCCATACCCTGGGCACCAACTGGCGCTCGTCCACACGACTGGTGGCGGCGGTCAACCACCTCTTTTCCACTGCCCAACGGCCGTTTGTCTACGATCAACACATCCCCTTTGTGCCGGTGGATGCCAATCCCCGGGCCGACGAGCGCCCCCTGAAAATCGACGGGCAGATCCCGATGCCGCTGTGCTTCCGGTTCCTCGAAACCCGCGGCCGGGCCTTGACACGCAGGGGCGCCATCACCGCCAACGCGGCCCGGGAGGCGGCCGCCGCCGTCTGCGCCGACCAGATCGCCCGGCTGCTGTCTCTCTCGGCCAGGGGACGGGCCATGCTGGGCGACGCCCCTCTGCAAGCCGGCGACATCGCCGTGCTGGTGCGCAGCCACAATGACGGCCTGTGGATGCAGCGTGCCCTGCGCACCCGGGGTATTGCCAGCGTCAGCCTCAGCCAACAGAGCGTCTTCGACACCCTGGAGGCCGAGGCCCTGCAACAAGTGCTCACGGCGGTGAACGATCCGGGCAACGAGGGCCGCCTCAAAGGGGCTCTGGCCAGCGGGCTGCTCGATTGGCCGGCCGAGCAAATTCTCGCCCTCGATGACCAGGCACAGCAACGGGAAGCGGCCCTCGACCGGTTCCACGCCTACCGGGACCTCTGGCTGCGGCGCGGGTTCCAGCGGGCCTTTTTCGCGCTCATCGAAGGCGAAGGCATCCTGGAGCGGCTCCGGGCGGACCCGGACGGCGAACGGCGGCTGACCAACCTCCTGCACCTGGGGGAGCTGCTCCAGGCCGCCTCCAGGCAGTTTGCCGGTCCCGAGCGGCTCCTGCGCTGGTTGGCCGACCAGCGCTGCGGTCTCGACGCCGACGACGAACGGTTGCTACGCCTGGAAAGCGACGAGGCCCTGGTACAGATCGTGACCATCCACAAGAGCAAGGGACTGGAATACCCGGTGGTGTTCATTCCTTTTCCCTGGGTCGGAGGCACTGCAAACCGCGGCCCGGTGGTGTTTCATGCCCCGGATCCCCCCTACCCGGTGTACCTCGACCTGGGCTCCGACCGCCTCGAGGCCCACCAGGCGCTGGCCGCCGCCGAGGAACTGGCTGAACGGCTGCGGCTGCTGTACGTGGCCGTCACCCGGGCACGGCACCTGTGCGTGCTCACCTGGGGCCGCATCAACAACGCCGAACACTCGGCCCTGGCCTGGCTGCTGCACCCGGACCCCGGGCAAGACCCGCCCCGCAGCCTCATGAAGGATCTGACCGAGGATGAGATCAGGGCGCGCCTGGAAGCGCTGGCCGACGGGGCCGGCGGCGCCATTGAAATCAAGACCGCTGCCGAGGAACCCGCGCCGGCGCTCGAATCGGCCGACAAGGCCGGGGAAGCGCTTTCTGCGCGGCAGTTTACCGGCCGCATCACAGGCGACTGGCGTTTGACCAGTTACTCGGGCCTGCTGGCCGGCATGGACGCGGAACGACCGGACCACGACCCCGAGCCGTCGGCGGAGACGACCGACGCGCCCAGCGCACCGGTGGACGCCGTCTTTCGCTTTCCCCGCGGCACCGTGGCGGGCCAGTGTCTCCACGAACTGCTGGAAACCATCGATTTTCCCGTCGCCGAGGGGCCGGCCCTGGCAGAGGCCATCCAGCGGCACCTGGCCCGTTATGCCATCGACGCCGCCTGGCAGCCGGCCGCCGCGGAGATCGTACGCCGAACCCTGGACACCGCCCTGAACGCCGATGGATTGCACCTGAGGGCCATCGGCCGTCCCGACCGGCTGGACGAGATGGAATTCCACTTTCCCCTGGCCAGCCTGGTGCCGTCCCGCCTGGCCGGCGTCCTGGCGGATTTCGCCGGCTACCGCAGCACAGGGCAGGGGCTGCACTTCGACCCGGTGCAGGGGCTGATGAAAGGCTTCATCGACCTGGTCTTTCGCCACCAGGGCCGCTACTACATCGTCGATTACAAGTCCAACCACCTGGGCGACCACCTCCAGGACTATGGCCCGCGACAGATCAAGGGGGCCATGGCCGCCCACCGCTATGACTTGCAGTACCTGGTGTACACCGTGGCCTTGCACCGCTATCTGGCGCAGCGCCTGCCCGGCTACCGCTACGGGGAGCACTTCGGCGGGGTCTACTATCTGTTTCTGCGCGGCATGCACCCGGATCACGGGCCGTCGCAGGGCGTTTTTTTCCACCGGCCGGAACCGGCCCTGGTGGAGGCCTTGGACAGGCTGTTTGCCGGTAAAAACTGAAACACAGCGATTGCCAATGACTGCCGAGACGCTCAAAAAAATGGCTCAGCTCAAGACGCTGCGCGACCTGGACCGGCACTTCGCCCGGTGGGTCGGGGTGCTTTCCGGGGACGTCTCCGAGCCGTTGACCCTGGCGGCGGCCCTGGCCAGCCAACGGCTCGGCGAAGGGGATGTGTGCGTGGATCTCGGCCGTTTTGCCGGCCGGCGGCTCTTTGCCGACCCGGAAACGCAAGACGGATTGCCGGCCCCGGGTCTCGAATCCTGGATCGAGGTCTTGGGCGCCTCCGCCGCCGTGGGAACCCCGGAGACGCCGGAGCGCCCCCTGATCCTCGACGGAACCCGGCTCTATCTCGCCCGCTACTGGCATTTCGAGAAAACCTTGGCCGATGGACTGCACCGCCTGGCTTCGGCCTCGATACCCGTGGATCTCGAGCGGATCGAAGCGGCGCTCAATCGCCTGTTTCCACGGGCCCCGGGGGAACAGGACGATCAAAAAACCGCAGCGGCTCTGGCGGCCCTGCGCCGGCTGTGCATCGTCTCCGGTGGCCCGGGCACCGGCAAGACCCATACCGTGGCCGTCATCCTGGCCCTCATCGCCGAACTGGCCGGGCCGCCTTTTCCGCGAATGGTGCTGGCAGCCCCCACCGGCAAGGCCGCGGCGCGCCTCACCGAGGCGATCCGCAAGGCCCGCGAGCAGCTGCCGGCGGCCGCCGAGGTGCGCTCCGCCATCCCTACCGAGGCCATGACCCTGCATCGGCTAATCCAGGTCCGACCGGGACGGGCCAACCCCGGCCACGGCCCGGACAACCCGCTGCATCTGGATCTGCTGGTAATCGACGAGGCTTCCATGATCGATTTGCCCCTGATGAGCCGGACCGTGGCTGCCCTGCCGGAACACGCCCGGCTCATTTTGCTCGGCGACAAGGACCAGCTCGCCTCGGTGGAGGCCGGCAACGTCTTTGCCGACCTGTGCGCCAAACCCGGCCGCGGCTACAGCCCGGCCCTGTGTGCCCAACTGAAGCGCTGCGCCGCCTACGACGGCCCGGCGGATCCGGCGGCCACGGCGTTGGACGACTGCCTGGCGCTGCTGGAGAAGAGCTACCGCTTCGGCCCGCACAGCGGCATCGGCGCCCTGGCGCGCACCGTGCGCGCCGGTGCCGACCCAGTGCCCGTTTTCGACACCGGCGCGGAGGATGTGACCCATGTGGCCCCGGATCCGGCCGGTCCGCCGAGAACGCCAGAGGCCGCCGTCGACGCCTTTGGCGCCATCTTCAAGGCCGCCGATCCCGCCCAAGCGCTGGCCCGCCTGGAAAATTTCGCCATTCTCTGCGCCACCCGCGATGGCGCCGCCGGCGTGGTGGGAAGCAACAGTAGGGTGGAAATGGGATTGAAGGCGACCGGGCTGCCGGTGGAGCCGGGCGGCATGTACCGGGGGCGGCCGATCCTGGTCACCCGCAACGACTACCGACTGGGGGTGTTCAACGGCGACATCGGCATTCTCTGGCCCGACCCGATCGACGGCGTGCTGCGGGCCTGGTTCCGGCAAGCGGACGGCGAGTTGAAAAGCATCTCCCCCGGCCGCCTGCCGGCGCACGAGACCGCCTTTGCCATGACCGTGCACAAGGCCCAGGGATCGGAATTCGACCGGGTCCTGCTGCTGCTGCCCGACCGCGACGTGCGGGTGCTGTCGCGGGAACTGATCTACACCGCCGTCACCCGGGCCCGGCACCACATCGAGATCCGGGGAGACACCGGCCTGATCCGCAAGGCGACGGCCCGCACCGCCGATCGCGCTTCCGGCCTGGCGAAACGGCTGTGGCAAACCACCGGCTGAAAGGGCCCGGTCGTCTGCGAGGATAACGACCGGCAGATCGGCGAGGTCCTTCCATCGCCATCCCTTTAAATCGCCTTGAACCGCTTTCCGCCTTTCTGCCCAGGCAGGACAAACAGAGTCGGTCGGTAGCCGCCGTGATCCAGCGCCATACGCAAGTTGACCACTTCCTTGCTGCGCCGGAACCTGGTCCACGGAAACAAGTTCAAGCACAGCGGCATGGTGCTGCTGCAAATCGTCTTTTCCAGGCTTCCCGGGTTCGAGGGACGATCAGTTTTTCTGCCGGCGGCATTTCAGGGCGGCCCCGATAAAGGAGGCAAACAGAGGATGGGGCGCCCTGGGACGGGACTTGAATTCCGGGTGGAACTGGCAGCCGAGAAACCAGGGATGGTCCGCCAGCTCGACGATTTCCACCAGGCTGCCGTCGGGCGACGATCCGCTGATGATCAAGCCATGCTGGCCGAGGCGCTCACGGTAGGCGTTGTTGAACTCGTAGCGGTGGCGGTGCCGTTCGCTGATCTCTTCGGCACCGTAAGCCTTGAAGGCCAGGCTGCCGGCAGCCAGACGGCACGGGTAGGCGCCGAGGCGCATGGTGCCGCCCTTGTCCGAATCCACGTCCCGGTGTTCCATCCGGCCCGTGCGTGCGTCGAACCACTCGCGCATCAGGTAAATCACCGGGTCGGGGCTCTCCGGGTCGAATTCGCTGCTGCAGGCTTGGGGCAACCCGGCGACATGGCGGGCAAATTCGATCACGGCAATCTGCATGCCGAGACAAATTCCGAAGTAGGGGACTTTCTGCTCGCGGGCAAACCGGGCCGCCCGAATCTTGCCGTCAACCCCTCGCGCGCCGAACCCGCCCGGCACCAGGATGCCGTCGGCGGCTTCCAGTTTCCCGGCGGCGTTGGCTTCATCGATGGTCTCCGAGTCGATGAAGGTCAGGTTCACCCGGCAGCCGTTGGCAAACCCGCCGTGGCGCAGGGCTTCGTTGAGGCTCTTGTAGGATTCGGTCAAATCGACGTACTTTCCCACGATGGCGATGGTGACCTCGTCCACGGGGGAACGAAACGCTTCCACCACTTTTTCCCACCCCTCGAGCCGCGGCGCCCGGGTCCAGATGTGGAGCAGCTCGACGATCTTGTCGTCCAGCCCCTCCCGGTGAAAGCACAACGGCACCTCGTAGATGCAATCCACGTCCTTGGCCGTGATCACCGCGTCAACCCCCACGTTGCAAAACAGGGCGATCTTGGCCTTGATGTCCTTGTCCAGGATACGGTCGGAACGGCAGAGAAGAATGTCAGGCTGAATGCCGATGGAACGCAGCTCTTTGACGCTGTGCTGGGTCGGCTTGGTCTTCACCTCCCCGGAAGTCCCGATATAGGGAACCAGCGTCAGGTGGATGTAGAGCACGTTCTCCTTGCCCTCGTCGGCGCGGAACTGCCGAATGGCCTCGAGGAAGGGCAGGCTCTCGATGTCGCCCACCGTGCCGCCGATCTCCACGATGACCACGTCCACCTCGGCGGACACCAGGCGGATGCTGTTCTTGATCTCGTCGGTGATGTGGGGAATTACCTGGACCGTGCCGCCAAGGTAGTCGCCGCGGCGCTCCTTGGTGATCACCGAATGGTAGATCTTGCCGGTGGTAAAGTTGTTGTCCTTGCCCAGCTTGGCCTGGGTGAAGCGCTCGTAGTGGCCCAAGTCCAGGTCGGTCTCGGCGCCGTCGTCGGTGACGAAGACCTCGCCGTGCTGGAACGGGTTCATGGTACCGGGGTCGACGTTGATGTAAGGGTCGAGCTTCTGGAGTGTCACGGTGAGCCCGCGACTTTCCAGCAGCGCCCCGATGGACGCCGACGCCAACCCCTTGCCCAGGGAAGAAAGCACCCCTCCCGTCACGAAGATGTATTTAGCCCGAGTCGTCATCCTGTCGTTTCCGTTGCCTTCGCTTGATCGGTTCGAGTGAAATTTTCCCCAGAGCCAGGGTGTCGGGTCGCGATGCGGTAAAACCGCCGCCCGCGGGCGCATTTGACGCCGCGGGCGGTGTTTCGGTCGAAAAAAATCAGAGCAAGTCCTCGGCGAAACGTGCCGCCTGGCCCAGCTCCTCTTCGATGCGCATCAACTGGTTGTACTTGGCGATGCGATCGCTGCGGGACATGCTGCCGGTCTTGATCTGGCCGGCGTTGAGGCCCACGGCCAGATCGGCGATAAAGGTGTCCTCGGTCTCTCCGCTGCGGTGGGAAATCACCGTGGTGTAGCCGGCCTGCTTGGCCAGCTCGACGGTTTCCAGGGTCTCGGTGAGGGTGCCGATCTGGTTGAGCTTGACCAGCACCGAATTGGCGATGCCGTCCTCGATGCCCTTGGCCAAGATCTTGGGGTTGGTAACGAAAATGTCGTCGCCGACGATCTGGATGGCCCCTTCGAGCCGTTCGGTCATCTTGTGCCACCCTTTCCAGTCCTGTTCGGCGAGGCCGTCTTCGATGGACACGATGGGATACTTTTCGATCAGCCTAGCATAGTAGTCGATCATCTGGAGGCTGGTCAGGGACTTGTTCTCCGATTTGAGCACGTAGCGGCTTTTTTGGTAAAACTCGCTGGCCGCCGCGTCCAGCCCGATGGCGATCTCCTTGCCCGGATTGTAGCCGGCCGCCTTGATGGCCTCGATGATGTAGGCGATGGCCGCCTCGTTGGACTCCAGGTTGGGGGCGAACCCGCCTTCATCGCCCACCGCGGTGCTGTGCCCGGCGTCCTTGAGGATCTTCTTGAGACTGTGAAAGGTCTCGGCGCCCATGCGCACCGCCTGGGCGATGGAAACGGCGCCCACCGGGATGATCATGAACTCCTGGATGTCCAGGTTGTTGGCGGCATGGGCCCCGCCGTTGACGATGTTCATCATCGGCATCGGCAGGTAGCGGGCGTTGAGTCCGCCCAGGTAGCGGTACAGGGGCAGGCCGAGGGCGTCGGCCGCGCTGCGGGCCACCGCCATGGAGACGCCCAAAATGGCGTTGGCCCCCAGCTTGGACTTGTTCTCCGTGCCATCCAGGTTGATCAGGTGCCGGTCGATGGCCGCCTGGTCGATGGCGTTCATGCCCAGCACGGTGGGGCCGATCTCCTTGTTGACGTTGGCGACGGCCTTGGTGACCCCCTTGCCGCCGTAGCGCTTGGTCCGGGTGTCGCGCAATTCCAGCGCCTCGCGCTTTCCGGTGGAAGCCCCCGAGGGAACCGCCGCTCTACCCATGGCCCCGCAGGCGAGCTTGACATCGACTTCCACCGTGGGATTGCCGCGGGAATCAAGAATCTCTCTGGCGTTGACTTCGACGATCTCGGTCATGGCATACTCCCCCTTGAATTTAAAGCGGGTCATTGGTTCGGCAAGCACCGATGCCGTCTTCACGATTGGGCGGGCAGGGGACCTTGCCACTGAGCAGAAAAAGACCACTTCCGGGGAAGTGGTGGCGACAGCGCAGCCATGGCGATCCGCTTGACAAATTAAAGAAGAATGATACCCTCCTTGCCCATCGCTGTCAAGAAAACCTGAAACCTCCAGCACGGGCGCTTCAATGGCAAGCCTCTATAAAAACGGGCAGTTGGTCGTCGCCGCGATTCGGGTGCTGACCCACCGGCACAACGGTCCGCCTTCGGTGGACGCCGTCACCGAAATGCTGAACTTTTCCTCCGAACAGGCCAACCTCATCTGCAGCAAACTCCACGAGCTGGGGATCATCGAGCTCCTGGAAGGCGGATTCGGCACCCGGCTCTTCGTGCGCGACCATGCCAAGCTGGAGGAGCTGCCCGACGAGGAACAGACGCCCGCCTTTGCCGAAGCGATAAAAAAATTCCAGGAAGAAAGAAAGTCCCTGACGCGCAAGGTGGACGCCATCAAGGCCGAACAGGCGGAGAAGAAAAAGGCGCTGCACGCGGAGCTGGAAAAGCAGCTGCGCGAAAAGCTGGTGCGCAAGCCGCCCAAGTGACCCCTCCTCGTCGATCATGCGACCTTCCGGCGCCTTTCAGCGCAACCCCAGGTCCCAGTTCCAAAATCCGGGCCGTTCCTTGAGGGACACGCCGGCGGGCATCGTTTCCTCCAGGCGAACCAGCAGCCGGTATCCGGCCTTGATCAAGTCTTTTTCGTGGCCCTTCAAATCCAGGATCCAGTTGGGATAGAGCCAGAAATTGGCGCCGTGGACCACCCCCCAGGCGGTCTCTCCCCTGGGGCTCTGGAAGGGTTTTTCCGGCGCGATGGCCGCAGGCACCGTGCGCGCCACGCACAGGGGCCAGTTGCCGCCGAGAACAACGCCTAGGGGCAGCGGGCTCCGCTTCGGCAGTCCCAGCAGCGCGTCGCCCCCCAGCTCGGGGCTGACGATGACCCCGTCAAACCCCATGCGCCGGGCCGCCGCCAGCGCCAGGGGATTGGCGAGGTTGCAAAACGGGCCGGCCCACACGGGCACCTTGAGCCGGTCCGGGAAAAGAGCTCGCTGCCAGGGGGCGTTGAGCACGAACCCCGCGGCGCCCACAGCCACGGCTTTTTGAATCTGCTCGGTCAGCCGAGGGGTTTCGCCTGGCCAGATCACCGGCGGCAGCCACCACCAGAGCCGCCGTCGCCTTCTGGCGGCGGCCTCCAGGCATATTTCATCCAGCCAGCAGCCGTCGTTTCCGGCCTTCAGTTCCCGGCCGATGCGCTGGCGTTTCACCGGCGCGTCGAAGCGATGGGGCTTGGGCAAACCGGCCTTGAAAACCGGGCCGGCGGCGACGGCAACCGCCGGCAGCTCGGACTGGAGTTTCCGGATCATTTCGGCCAGGGCCGGCTCGCGGCGGTCGATGAGGAAAACGGGCGCATCTTTGGGCGGCCGTTTGCCCCGCACCGGCTTCAGATGAAAACGCCCCCCCTTGGGCACCGCCTTGCCGATGCGCACCACCGCATGCCAGGGATCGTCCTCGTAGCCGATGCGTACCATGTCGCCAGCCAGAAGAGCTTCGCGCGGGGTCAGGTAGGCGCTGCCAGTCCCGCCGCGCACCCGTCCCACCAGCAGGCCGGAAGCGCCGGCTTCCCCCTCGGCGACCGGGTGTTGCGGCCGCTGGGGCAGGAAACGGTAGTGGGTGCCGGGCCTTCCCAGGGCGCGGCTCAGCAGCGAAAGGGCGTCGCGCTTGGCCTGGGGGTCGTGCCCCGCGTCGCGCAGCAGCCGGTAGGCGGCGGTGGTGTAGTAGACGTAGTGCGGCCCCTTCTTGCGCCCCTCGATCTTCCAGGCCGCCACCTGGTCGACGGTCTTGAGCACCTTCACCAGCACGTCGAGACTCAGGTCCTGGCAGGAAAAGGCGCGCGCCTTGCCACCGTCTTGTTCGTAGCGCCGGCGGCAGGGCTGGACGCAGCGCCCCCGCAGGCCGCTGCGCCCTCCAAGAAAACTGCTCCAGTAGCAGCGGCCGGAAACCGCGTAGCACAGGGCCCCGTGGATGAAGGCTTCCAAACGCAGCCCGGCCGGGCAGGCGGCCGCCATGGCCCGGATCTCGTCGATGGAAAGCTCGCGGGGAATCACCACCCGGTCCACCTGGAGCGACGATCGCACCAGGGCCAGGGCCTCGGGGAAGCTCACGTTGGCCAGGGTCGACAGGTGCAGCTCGCCGTCAAAACCCGCTTGGCGAGCCAGCGCTACCACCGCCAGGTCCTGGAAAATGATCCCATCCGGGGCCACCTGGCGCGCCAGCCGGCGGATGAGCCGGCCTGTGTCGTCCAGTTCGTCGGGCTTGAGCATCACGTTGAGGGTGACATAAACGCGCACGCCGCGGCAGTGGGCCAGGCCGGCGAGGGCGGCCAGGTCTTCGAAGGTAAAATTTTCCGCCGCCATGCGGGCCGAATAGTTCTTCAGGCCGCAATAGATGGCGTCGGCCCCGGCGGCCAGGGCGGCCAGAAAACTGTCGCGGCTGCCGGCCGGCGCCAGGATTTCCGGGACCGGCGGCCTGCCGGAAGAGAGCGCCGCCCCGGTTGATGGCGTCTGTGTCGTCACCTTGATGCCTCGCTTTAAATCAGAATCTCGGTTTTTCTATCTTGGATATAGCACCCGGTCAACTATCGGCAATCACCGCCGGCCTTGCCGCCCGGCCGGGCTGTGTTATAGTAGGCTGCTTGAAACTGAGAAATCATACGGAAAGGATCGCATCATGAAAATCGCCGTCAGCGGCAAGGGAGGCGTGGGCAAGACCACCTTCTCCGCCCTGTTGATTCGCACCCTGAGCGCTCAAGGCCGCAGCGTGCTGGCCATCGACGCCGACCCGGACGCCAACCTGGCCGGCGCCGTCGGCATTCCCGACGCCGAGGAGATCGTGCCCATCGCCGAAATGAAGTCCCTGATCTTCGAGCGCACCGGCGCCCAACCGGGCACCATCGGCGGTTTCTTCAAACTCAACCCCAAGGTGGACGACCTGCCCGACAGCCTCTCGGCCCGCCTGGAAAACATCAAGCTGATGCGCCTGGGCGGCGTCAAGAAGGGCGGCGGCGGCTGCATCTGTCCGGAGAGCACCCTGCTCAAGGCCCTGATCACCCACATCGTGCTGGCCCGCAACGAAGTGGTGGTGATGGACATGGAAGCGGGCATCGAGCACCTGGGACGCGGCACGGCCCAGGCGGTGGACCGGCTCATCGTGGTGGTGGAACCGGGCCGGCGCAGCATCGACACCGCCGGTCACATCCGGCAGCTCGCCGGCGAGATCGGCCTGCGCAACATTGCCATCGTGGGCAACAAGATCCGATCTCAAAAAGATATCGACTTTCTCAAGAACCATCTGCCCGACTTTGCCTTTTTGGGCGCCATCCCCTACGACGACGCCTTGATCGAAGCCGACCTCAACGGCGCTTCGCCCTTTGACGTGGACAGCCAGGCCAAGGCCGTGGTCCGCGACATGATCGACCAGATCTGATGCCGCTTCGTCCCCATGCCTCCAAGCGACCACCGCGACGCAGTGTCGAGCGCAAAAATTCGGCCCCGAGGCTGAAACCGGGCGCCGATACCCGTCTGCGGCGCATCTTCGCCCGCATCGGCATCCCCGAATCGGGGCCCTTCGTCGCCGACCGCTTCCAGCGCGAAGCCCTGGCCCGGGTAAGCGAGGGCGACTGCCTGGTCACCGCCCCCACCGGGGCCGGCAAGACCTGGATCGCCGAGCAAGCCATCGCCCGGGTGCTGGCCGCCGGGGGGCGGGCCTGGTACGCCTCGCCCCTCAAAGCCCTGACCAACGCCAAGTACCGGGAATTCAGTACCGCCTTCGGCGCGGACAAGGTGGGCATCCTCACCGGCGACCGCAAGGAGAACGCCGAGGCGCCGGTAACCACCGGCACCACCGAGATCCTGCGCAACCAGCTCTACGATGCCATGGACCGGGGAGTCGGCCTCGGCACCGACTTCGTGGTCCTCGACGAGGCCCACTATCTCGGCGACCCGGACCGGGGCGTGGTCTGGGAGGAGGTGATGATCTACCTGCCGCCGCGGGTGCCGCTGCTGTTGCTCTCGGCCACCATCGGCAACGCCCGGCAAATCGCCGATTGGCTGGAATCCATCCGCGGCCGGCCCTGCGCCGTGGTCCAGGCCGGTGAGCGCCCCGTCCCGCTGGAAGCCCTGTTTCTGCATCCCTCCGGGACCCTGATGCCGCTGACCGGCGGCAAGGACAAAAACGGACAACCCCGGCTCTACCGCAAGGTCTTCGATTACGCCACCGCCCGCCGCCCGCCGCGCCTGGCCCCGGGGCGGCGCCTGCCGCCCTTCGACCAGATCATCCGGATCCTGGGCGCCTACAACCTGCTGCCGGCGATCTTCTTTCTCAAGTCCCGCGCCGACTGCGACCGGGCGTTGAGCCTGTGCGCTGGCATCGAGACCGCCCCCGAGCAAACCGAGCGCCGGCGCCGGCGCCTGGCCGAACTGTCCGCCGCCAGCGAACACATCGCACGTCATCGCCAGCGGTTGGCAGCCGCCCGCTGGGGCGTGGCGGCCCACCACGGGGGCCAGCTTCCCGCCTGGAAACTGGTGGTGGAAACCCTGATGACCGAGGGGTTGCTCACGGCGGTGTTCGCCACCTCCACCGTGGCCGCGGGGGTGAACTTTCCGGCCCGGACCGTGGCCTTTCTCAACACGGACCGCTTCAACGGCAAGGATTTCGCCCCGTTGACGGCCACCGAGATTCAGCAGATGACCGGCCGGGCCGGCCGCCGCGGCATGGACCGCATCGGCTTCGTCCTCGCCCTGCCCGGCCCCTACATGGACCTGGCCCTGGCCGCCGAGCTGCTCGCCGCTCCCCCCTCTGTGGTGGAGAGCCAGGTGCGCATCGATTTTTCCATGGTCTTGAACCTCCTGCTCTCCCACTCCCCCCGCCAGGTGGAAGAGCTGCTCTCGCGCTCCCTGGCCGCCTTTGCCATCGGCCAGAAGACCCGGCGCCTCCATCGCCGCCGCGTCGATGGTCCGGCCCAGCTCCTGGCGGCCGATTTTCGCCGCCACCTCGCCTTTCTCCAGGAGCACGGCTTCGTGGACGAGACCGGCCGGCTCACCGTCGACGGGCGCTGGGCGTCCCGGCTCCGGGTGGACCAGCCCCTGATCATCGCCCAGGGGCTGCGCACGGGGGTGTTGGCTGTTCCGGATCCGGCCCTGCTGGCCGGGATGATTGCCAGTTTCGTCCAGGAGAAGGACGTCAACGAAAACGCGGCCCCCTTGGACCGCCACAACGAACTGATGGATGCCTGCCTGGCCTTGCAGCACACCTTGCGCCCCTTCGCCCGGCAAATGATCGACCGGGGCTTTGCCGTCCGGCCCCTTATGCCCCAGCCGGCGGCGACGGTCTACGCCTGGGCCAGGGGAGAAGATTGGCCCGCCGTCCAGCGGCACTCGGGAATGGCCGAAGGCGACCTGGTGATGCTCATCCTGCGCACCGCCGACAACCTGCGCCACATCCGGGCCCTCTCCGAGGCGTTCCCGGAGACGGCCGTCGCCGCGGGTCAGGCCGTGGACCTGCTCATGCGCGAGCCGGTGGCCACCGATTGGGGGATTTAGAAACTGAAAACTCGAAAAGACCCGGCCCTGAGGGACTCGCCTTGTCAGCCAGTGCGAATTTCAAGTTTCCGGTTTCAAATGAGCCTTGCGCACCCGGGTGGCGGCCACGCGCTCCTGGATCAAGGCCAGGTCGGCGTCCACCTCCTGCTGGATCTGCTCCAGGTCTTCGGGGGTGAGGTGCCGGAAACGGCCCTGGGCGCCGAGGTAGTCGCCCACCGGCAGGTCGCCTTCCAGGTTCAAGGTCCAGTCGGTGCCGTTTTCGATCTCGTAGAGGGGAAAGATGTTGCTGCGGGTGGCCAGGCGGGCGATCTTGATCGCCAGTGAGGACGCCACTCCCCAGCCGGTGGGACAAGAGGAAAAAACGTGGATGAACCGCGTGCCGCCCCGCATCTCGCGGGCCTTGGCGAACTTGCGGATGAAATCGTCCGGAAAGGCGATGTTGGCCGTGGCGGCGTAGGGGATGCGGTGGGCCGCCATGATCTCCATGATGTTCTTCTTGCGGGTGCGCTTCCAGCCCGCCCCGGGAGTGGTCGTGGTGCGGGTGCCGTAGGGGGTGGCCGAGGAGCGTTGCACCCCGGTGTTCATGTACGCCTCGTTGTCGTAGCAGACAAAGATGATGTCGTCGTTGCGCTCGGCGGTGCCGGACAGCGACTGGATGCCGATATCAAACGTTCCCCCGTCGCCGGCCCAGGCCACCACGGTGGTCTCGGTGTCCCCCTGCATGTCCAGCCCGGCGCGCACCCCGGCGGCGGAAACCGCCGCGGTGGCGAAAGCGGTGTGCAGAATGGGGACTTTCAGCGCCGTCATGGGATAGGGGCCGGCCATGATGGCGAAGCAGCAGGCCGGGATCACCAGCACGGTCTTCTCGCCGAGACCCTTCAGGGCGTGGTTGATAGCGATGCTGGCCCCGCATCCCGGGCACCCCAGGTTGCCCGGGTAGGTCAGTCCACGGTCGGCGTTGATCGACTCGCTCATGGCGTCACGCATTCCTCTGGTATCTGGTCAACGGGTCACGGTTTTACGTCCGGGTTGAGCCCCACCCAGCGGCTTTCGGCCTCGGGCGCCGGTGTTTCCTCGGCAAGGCGCAGCACCTCGGCGATGGTCTCGGGGGTAATGTCCCGGCCGCCCAGGCCGGCGATGTAGCTGTACACTGCCGGGCGCTGTTCCAACGGGCACAGGGCGCCCTGGATTTCCCGGGCGAAAATCCCGCCGCTGCCGAAGGAGACGTTGCGGTCGATGACGGCGACGCGCGGCGCCGACCCGAGCACGGCGCGGATCATCTCGGCGGGAAAGGGGCGAAACTGCTTGATCTTGCACAGGCCCACGCGCTTTCCCTGTTCTCGCTGCTGCGCGACGACGAGGCGGGCCGTGCTGGTCACCGAACCGGTGGTCACCAAGACCAGGTCGGCATCCTCGCACCCGACGGTCTCCACGGCGCTGTGGCGACGCCCGAAGACGCTTTCAAATTCGCCTGCGATGGCATCGAAAGCCGGGCCGGCCGCCTCCATCCCGTCCTGGATGCTGCGGCGCATCTCCATGAAAAAGGCCGGGCCCACCATGGGATAGAGGGCCTGGGGGTGGTCGACGTCGATGCGGAAGCGCGGCTCCAGCGGCGGCAGGAAACGGTCCACCGTCTCCTGGTCCGGCACGTCCACCGGCTCGAAGGTGTGGGAGACGTAAAAAGCGTCGATGACCACCATCGCCGGCAGGTTGACCGTCTCGGCCAGCCGGAAGGCGATGAGGGTGGTGTCCAGGGCGTCCTGGGCGTCTTCGCAGTAGAGTTGGATCCAGCCGGTATCGCGCTGGGCCAGGCTGTCGCTCTGGTCCATCCAGATGTTCCACCCCGGCCCCAGGGCCCGATTGACCTCGCCCATGACGATGGGCAACCGCGCCGCCGAGGCCCAGTGAAGCACCTCGTGCATCAGGGCCAGGCCATGGCTGCTGGTGGCGGTGAAGGTCCGCACCCCGGTGGCCGCGGCGCCGATGACCGCCGCCATGGAGGAATGCTCGCTTTCCACCGGAATGAAACGGGCCTTGAGCGATCCGTCGGCGCAGTGCTGGCTGATGGCCTCGATGATGTGGGTCTGGGGGGTGATCGGGTAGCCGGCCACCACCTGGACCTTGGCCAGCCGCACCGCTTCGCTGATGGCGTGGCTGCCTTCCAGAACCTGCCTCATGCCGATTCCTCCTCCATGTCCATGGCGCAGCGGGGGCATTCCACCGTGCAGATGCCGCATCCCTTGCAGTAGTCCAGGTCCACGCTGCGCCGCCCCCCCTCGCCCACCAGAATGGTCTGCTCCGGGCAAAAAATGCGGCAGTTGTCGCAGTCGTTGCAGATCCCGCAGTTGAAACAGCGCGCCGCTTCGGCCAAGGCGTCCCGGGGCTTCAAGGTCGCCACGGCCTCTTCGAACCCGTTGGCCGCCGCGGCCGGCGCCAGGGCCGGGATGGCACAGCGCTCGGCCCGCAGAAAATAATCGGTGTTGACATCGGCGAAGGTGACGACCCGGCCGTTGCGCCGGCTTCTTTCACCGTTGAGGTAAATCTCCATCGACAGGGCCGGGCCAGGGCCCACCCGGCAGCGGTCCACCGCCGGCGCCACGGCCTCCGGGCCCTCGGTGAACAGGGCGTGAAGCGCGATGGCGGCCTGTTTGCCGGAGCCGATGGCATGGGCCACGCTGTTTTCCGCCGTCACCGGGTCGCCGATGTAGCCCACCGTGGGCGTGCCGCGGCAGATGGCGCAGTGGCTCAAACGGATGGCGTCGGCCTCGTCGGCAGGCCGGTGCCAGGGCTCGGCGACTCCTGCGCCGATGCCCGAAAACACCGCCTTAAAACGCATCTCCTGGGGCGGCTGCTTGGCCGGCACGGCCCGCACCCGGCCGTCGGCCCCCACCTCGGCGGCCCTCATCGGCTGCAGTGTCATCCGGACCCCGTTGCCATCGGCCGCCGCCGAAACCGGGGCCATCAATTCGACGATCCTGACACCTTCGGCCTCCGCGGCGGCAATCTCGTGGCCAAAGGCGGGCATGTCCTGCCGGCGTCGGCGATAGACGATGGTCGGCCGCGCCCCCTGGCGCAGCAGGGTGCGGGCCACGTCGATGGCGGTGTTGCCGCCGCCGATCACCGCCACCTCTCCGCTGGCCACGGGTGCCGATCCGGCCTGCACCTGTTTCAAGAAAGCCAGCCCGTCGATGATGGAGGCCTCGCCGGAAATGTTGAGCCGCAGGGGAGCTGCCAGCCCGGCGCCCACCAGCACCGCGTCGTAGCGCGCGGCCATTTCGGCCAGCGTATCCGGGTTGACGGGCCGGTTGCAGTGGATTTTCACCCCGGCCGCCGCGATGCGGTCAATCTCCGCCGCCAGCACCGCCTTGGGCAGCCGGTAGGAGGGAATCCCCCAGCGCAGCACGCCGCCGGGTTCCTCGGTGCTCTCGAAGATCTCGGCCGAAATTCCCAATTGGGTCAAGAAATAGCCCGCCGCCAGCCCAGCCGGCCCGGCCCCCACGATGGCCACCTCGCGCTGGAGGAGAGCCGCCGCCGGCGACACCAGAGGGCTGCAGGCTGCCAGGCCGGCATCACCGATGTAGCGCTCCAGGGCGTTGATGGCGATGGGCGCATCCAGCTCGGCCCGGTTGCAGGCGTCTTCGCAGGGATGGAAGCAGACCCGGCCGCAGACCGCGGGAAAGGGATTTTCGCGGCAGATGTGCGCCCAGGCGTCATGAATCTGCCCCCGGGAAGCCAGCATCTCCACGGTGGGGATGTCGATGCCGGCCGGGCAAGCGGCACTGCACGGTGCCGTCTTGAAGCGGTACACCGGCCGCACGAAACGCCAGGAGCCGGTGCGATTGGCCTCGGTGCTGGTGCGGCTGACGGGAAAGAGCAACGTCGGGCGCAAGGATGCGATCATGCTTCCTCCCCCTTGAGAAAGTGGACCCGGTCGTAGGCAGCTCGGGCCGCAGCAACGTTTTCTTCCTTTTTGACGGGAACTTCCTGGCGCACGGCGGTCTCGATATGCGCCAGCTCCGGCATCCCGAAAGTGCGCGCAAAAGCCCCGAGAACGGCCGTGTTGATAATGGGGTGGGTCCGGGTGCCGAGCCGATGGGCCACGGCGATGCCGGTGGCGTCGACCCAGGCCAGGCGGAAATCGCCCGCCGCCAACTCGATCTCGGGCTGAACGGCGCTGTTGACCAGGATCCAGCCGCCGGGTTTGAGCCCCCGGGTGACGTCGATGGCGCCGATGAGCTTGGCGTCCATCACCACGATGTGGTCGGGGTTGTACACCCCGCTGCGCAGGCGGATTTTCTCGTGGGCGATGCGCAGGTAGGCTTCCACCGGGGCCCCGCGCCGCTCCACGCCGAAAAGGGGAAAAGTTTGCACCTCCCAGCCGGCTTCGAAGAAAGCCTTGGCCAGGGAGATGGAAGCCAGGACCGTGCCTTGACCGCCGCGGCCGTGGAAGCGGATTTCCTGCATCCGGAGGCCCCCTTGAGGATAGAGGTGTTAGGCGCAACCGAAAAAGCTTTCAGCCTGGCCAAACCCTTACGAGCCCGCCGCGCCGAAGTCAAGGCAAAAATGGCTTCAGCCGGTGAACACCACCACCATGACCCGGGCCGAACCGCCGATGCCCCGCAAGCCGTGGGGGATGGAGGAATCGAAATAGATGCTGTCCTCCGGCGCCAGTTCAATAACCTGGTCCGGGGAACGGAACTCGAGACGGCCGTTGAGCACGAAGATGAATTCTTCGCCGTCGTGGGTATTGTAGGGGATTTCGTCCACCCCACGCGGGTCGATCTCCACGATGAACGGCTCCATCTGTTTGTCGACCATGGGATGGGCCAGGGACTCGTAACGGTAGCCGATGCCGGCATAACGGTCCGCGTGATTGAGCTTCTTGATCTCCCGGCGCGCCTCGCGGCGCACTACCACCAGCCGCTGCTGGTCCGGCGCATCCTGGAAGAAATATCCGATCTTGACCCCCAGGGCGTTGGAAATCTTGATCAGGGTAGCGATGGGCGGGGCCCCGCTGTTGTTTTCGATCTGCGACAGGGAAGGCTTGGAGAGGCCGGTGCGGTCGGAGACCGCCTGGAGGGTCAGTCCGCGCTTGAGGCGCAGCTGCTTGATCTTGGTGCCGATATTCAGGGCCGCCACTTCCTTGCGGACGTCTTGGAACGGAGATCGTGGCATGGATCTTTCTCTGGGATTTCAATCGGATAAATTTGCGGCAAACTACAGGTGGCAAAGTAGCATGAACCCCCGGGGGGATCAAGCCGGCAGAATTTCACCGTCCGCCAGAAGAACAGCTCAGCTTTCCAACTTGCGCCGGGCGCGCATCGCCTTCTGGCGCCTGGCGGCCGACAGCTCGGCCTTGCGCAGGCGCACCGAGCGGGGGGTAATCTCCACCAGTTCGTCTTCGCGGATAAAGGCGATGGCCTGCTCCAGCGTCATGGGACGCACCGGCGACAGCAGCACGTTGTCGTCCTTGCCGGCGGCGCGCATGTTGGTGAGCTTCTTTTCCTTGCATGGGTTGACGTCGATATCCTGACCGCGGTTGTGCTCGCCCACGATCATCCCCTCGTATACCGGGTCTCCGGGCACCACGAAGAGGCGGCCCCGCGGCTCGAGGTTGAATAGGGCGTAGGCCACCGCGGCACCGGCGCGGTCCGCCACGATGGAGCCGCTGAAGCGGCCGGGAAAATCGCCCCGGTAGGCCTCGTAGCCCTCGAAAACGGCGTGCATGATCCCCGTGCCGCGGGTGTCGGTGAGAAACTCGTCGCGGTAGCCGATCAGGGCCCGGGTGGGCACGGTGAATTCCACCCGCACCCGGCCCTTGCCGTTGTTGACCAGGTCGATCATGCGCCCCTTGCGCAGGGTGAGCTTCTCGGTGACCACGCCCAGGAACCCCTCCCGGCAGTCCACCAGCAGCCGCTCGACGGGCTCCTGCTTGATCCCTCCGGCCTCGCGGAAAATTACCTCGGGCCGGCCCACGCAAAACTCGTAGCCCTCGCGGCGCATGGTCTCGATGAGAATGGCCAGCTGGAACTCGCCGCGCCCCTTGACCACCACGCTCTCCTTGTCGCCGTTGGCCTCCACCTGGATCGCCACGTTGCGCAGGGCCTCCTTTTGGAGCCGCTCGCGGATGCGGCTCATCTGCACGTACTTGCCCTCCCGTCCGCTCAGGGGCGAATCGTTGATGGCAAAACGCATCGACACCGTGGGCGCGTCCACGTGGATACGCGGCAAGGGTCGGGGTGAGGCTGCCGTGCAGATGGTATCGCCGATGGTCACATCCTCGATGCCCGCCAGAACGGCGATGTCCCCCGGCTGCACCTCGTCCACGGCCTCCAGGCTGATGCCCCGGTACACCTGGAGCTTGGAGATCTTCAGCGGACGCCACTCCCCGTCGGCCCCGATGCACACCAAGGCCTCGCGAAAGCGGGCGGTGCCATTGAAGATCTTGCCCACCGCCAGGCGCCCGAGATAGTCCGAGTAACCCAGGTCCGAAACCCGCATCTGAAACGGGGCCCCGGGGTCGTGGGCCGGCCCGGGGATTTCGCCGATGATGGTATCCATCAGGGGCGTCAGGTCCGTCCCCTTCTCTTCCAGGCTGCGCTGGGCGATCCCCTCGCGCCCGATGGCGTACAGCAGCGGAAACTCGAGCTGCGCCTCGGTGGCGTCCAGGTCGATGAGCAGGTCATAGATCTCGTCGAGCACTGCCGCCGGCCGGGCGTCGGGCCGGTCGATCTTGTTGATCACCACGACGAGCTTCAACCCGGCCGCCAGGGCCTTCTTGAGGACGAAGCGGGTCTGAGGCAGCGGCCCTTCCGAGGCGTCCACCAGCAAAATGGCCCCGTCCACCATGGACAAGGCCCGCTCCACCTCGCCGCCGAAATCGGCATGTCCCGGGGTGTCGAGAATGTTGATGCGCACGCCGTCCCAGACCACCGAGCAGTTCTTGGCGGCGATGGTGATGCCCCGCTCACGCTCCAGGTCCAGGTTGTCCATGAGCCGCTCGTCCACGGCTTGGTTTTCCCGGAAGAGGCCGCTCTGGCGAAACATGGCATCCACCAGGGTGGTCTTGCCGTGGTCCACGTGGGCGATGATGGCGATGTTGCGCAGGTTGTCGTTGCGTTGAAGTGCAGGCATGATGGTTCCAGGTTCAGGGTTCCAGATTCCAGGTTTGGGGCTGAAAGGGACAAAGAAGACTTGATGGGCCAAGTTTCACGTATCCAGGTTCAAGTTCCAAACCGGCTTTCGTGCCGCGGGGAGAATAAGGCGCCAAGCGAGCCTTGGCAAGGAGACAAACGATCCACCGCTTGTATTTTATAGCCTTCCCGAGCGGAAGATGGAGT
>DQXI01000154.1 GCA_011042305.1 Desulfobacteraceae bacterium | reverse complement strand
TTTCTTCAAAAAAGAGAGGATCCTGCCCCGCAAGGCAGTCTCCGGCGTCAGGGCACCGAGATATTTTATTTTGATATCAAGATATTTCTGGCTCAAGGTGTTTAGCTTCTTACCCAGCGAGTTATCTTCAAGTTTTATCCTGTTTAGTAGCAGGACCGGAGTAAATTCATTGCACAATTGTTGCATCCCCCTTGCCGCCTCGGGAAAGACTGCCTGCACCTTCATGATCATTTCCTGCATGGAACCGCCGGAGCCGCTTTCCCAGCGTCTTTTGTAATTGTTGATAATCTCTGTTACCTCAGGATCCTTTGCGAAATACCTGCAAATTTTTCTGAAGATGCAGTTTTTCATAAACTCGTAACCATTCAGGATTGCGGTAGCTTCCGCAGTCAGTACCAAGATGCCGCTGTTGGCAAACAGAAAGAAATCAATCACATTGAAACTGCTGCCAGCCCCCAGGTCACAGACGACATAATCACAGCGCAGCTTTTTCAAGGCCCGCATCAGTTTTTGCTTCCTTGCAAATTCCATATTGGCTATTCCGGGCATGAAACCGTCACCCGGCAGAAGGTACAGGCCGTCAATGCCTGCCGGTACAAGGCAGTCATTGAGATTCGTCACAGCCATTGGATGGTAAAGAAACTGAACAATGGACCTACCGGTACCCTCTATCCCCAGCATGGTATGGAGGTTGGCCCCGCCAAAATCCAGGTCCGCCAAAATTACATGTCGTCCACAATGGGCAAGCTCGGCGGCAAGGCATGCAGCAACCGTGCTTTTGCCGGTTCCTCCCTTGCCACCGCCAACGGCCAGAAGTACAGGGTTGACGTATCCTTCCTCGTTTCTCTTTCCCATCGAAATGTTCGCCAATTGGGATGAAGGCATTAATTAGTGTCCACGATCAATCCGACTATCTGTTTCTTGGTCATTTTTGTGCTTACCTTGAGCCCCAGTTTCTTGGCTTTGGCAAGCAGTTCAGCCTTTTTCAGCTTCATTAGACCATGCATTATTTTTTCACGGTTTGCCTGCTCATCAGCCTTTTTTTTTGCTTCGATTTTTTCCACTGCGCTGATGACTATTTCTGTGACATCCTCTGCCGAGGTGTCCGTTACAGATTCAGGAGAACCCTTTTCTTTCATCCAAGCGTTGCTCTCTTCGCCGGAATTACTCTGCTGGCCTGAATCATCATCAACTGAGAACTGGGCGCCAGCGGGGGGTGCCTGTTTCCTGCCATCCGCGCCGGGCAATGCCTCAATTTCTTCTTGTTCCAGGATGGAGCCTGCATCTATCAGGATGATTACTCTGTTGCCCCCGTCCAACTTGCCGATGCCGGTGATATATCGGCTGGACACATTGGCGCTCAGGATCTGTGGCGCGGGCTCGATATCGCTTTCCGGAATGCGCAGTGCCTCGCTTACCGCATCCACGATAAGGCCGGTTGTCCGGCTGTCCATCTCCACTACCAGTATCCTTTTTTGTTCGGAATGCTGGCTGCTCTCCAGGCCAAAACGCCGCCCCAGGTCGATTACCGGCAAAACATTTCCGCGCAGATTGACGATGCCGGAGACATAGGAGGGAGTGCCCGGCACTGCGGTTATGCTATCGAGGCGAATGATTTCCCGCACCTGCATGATCCCAATTCCGTATTCTTCATTTGCGATGCGGAAACAGACAAGCTGCCTTTCATCCTCCAAATCCTTTCCCCGGCTCATGGTATTTTCTCCTTTTTCTTACTGTTGTGCGGCAGTGGCAGCGACTGTTTCTTTTCTCTCCCCGGAAAACAATCTGGCCAAATCCAGCAGCATCGGCAACCGGTCGCCATTGTTGAAGACAGGAACTCGCTTTTCGGAAGTAGCCGCGACTTTAAACCCACTTCTTGCCTTCCTGGCTGCCGTCCACAACCCCTTGTCAAGCAGATAAATACCGCATGCACCCTACTGCCCATCCGACCGGCCGCCAAGAATCGAATCCCTCAAATCCCCACCAAAACGCCACGATCCCAGCCAAATCCTCACGCGCCCCTTCACTGACCCTCGCCAACGTGATGTAGATCGTTCGCACTCATTCCTGGGCTACGTCAGTCCGATGGAGTACGAGAGGCCACAGTGGATGAAACGGGATGCCTGCTTCAAGAGGCATGCCCCTGGCCATGCGGCACAGGAAGGTTTCAGGCCAGCGTCTCAGTTTTATCGTCCCGGAGCATGGCGAGGGCCATCTTCTTTTCTTCAGAAAACCTTCCAAGGAGAGCATCCCGGATGGAGCCGTCAAAGATCCGGCTCGTTTGCTTTCGAAGCTCATAGACACCGCGGATCAGCCGCTCCTCGTTCACGGCCCCGTCTTTCCCCATGGCTTGGCCGAGGGGTTTGCAAAAGAACCGGGCCGCGCGCCGGGGGCCGTGCTGCACCGCGGTACTCCACAGGACCTCTCGAACCGCCCGGGAAAGTCCGTTTACGTTCACTCCCGTAGCGGAAAAGATGGCTTCCGCCGCGGGTTCGTAGTGGGTTTGGCGCACAAAGGCATGCTGCAGTTCGGCAAAGCGATCGGGATCTTGTCGGGCGATTTCCCGCCAGACGGCGGGCATTCTTCCACGGCGACCCCCCGTATCTGCAGGCCCTGCGGCTTCCAGTTTGGACGCCCATGAGGGTTCCCGTTCCCGCAGAAAGTCCACGAACCGGTCCAGGGTTCCGGCCTTGGAAGAAAGCTGGTAGATCCCATAGGACGTCCCGCCACGCTCATCGTAGCCGATGGCGTCCACACCGTCGCCGCCCCCCGATTCGAAGCGGGCCGACAGCGCCCCCACAGGAGCTTCACCGGCCGGCGTCCTCTCCGGTTCCGACCCTGAAAGAACACCTTCCTGGCAGCTTCTGGACAGGACTCCGGGATTCCATCCCCGGGGAAAATCGGGGCGCGTCAAGCAAGCAGCGTCCGATCCCAGTGCCGCCGCCTTGATGTAGGCCGCCGTCATCATGGCCTGGATCTGCCCCCGGTCCAGGGACCGAAGCTGTCCGCGTATCGCCTCCAAGTCCGGCATGAGGCCGCCCGTGTTTTTGAGAAGATACCAGTCGGCGCCGCTCTCGGCAGCCGGTTCCCCCACGGCGCTTTCAGCATGAAGCACCTGCTCGAAGAGGCGCTGCCCCACCGATCGAACGAGCACGCGAGTGCGATCTTCGGCCCCATCAACCCGTGCGGGCCTGGGTATGGGATTCTTAATGAATGTTACCGCCACGAAAACCTCCCGTTCCTTTTGGAAACCGCGCATTTTTCCCGACTATATTGCAAATTTTATGCAACCATGACGTTCCATCGCGGTATTGAACGGAAATCCTGTGCTATCCCATCCGTCCCCTCCAGAACCCTCAGGTTCCCTTTAGTCCCCCTCCCGGCATCTCCTTCCTCCCCCGGGAACTTCTTTCCCCCTCTTCCTTGCTTCTCCACAGTGCCGGGATTTTGACGAAGTAACCGTCAAAACCCCGTTCCCGGCACCAGTTCCTGGAAGGCCCGATCCGGGTTCTCCTCACTCGCTACGCCCAGAGCCCGTGCAGCCTGCCGGACGGTAATTCAAATGGACACCCTGTTCAGAGTCGGGAAAACGAAAGCGAGGTGTTCGATGAACGAGAGTGTCAAAAGGCAGCGATTCACCAAGGAATCCAAGGTGGATGAAAGTGGCTTAACCGAGTGTCCGTTTTGACACGGGGCCTTTTGGCTAAAAATACCCGAATCAATCAAAGCATCGACTGCGGATCCACGTCGATGACCACCTGGACGTCCCTGGGGCGCCGGGCGCCTAGCGCTTCGGCCTGGACCCGGCCCAACAGGCGGCGCAGGCGCTGGACGTCGGCGTCCTTGATCAGGATCTGCCAGCGGTGGCGGCCGGCGATTTTCTCGATGGGCGCCGGCGCCGGCCCGAGTACCTCCACGCCCCCTCCCATGCCGGCGGCCTGCTGCCGGCACACTTCTCCCAGGCGGCGGGCCGCCGCCGTGGTGCGCTCCGGGTCCCGCCCCGCCAGTCGCACCAGGGCCAGGCGCGTGGCCGGCGGATAGGCCAGCGCTTGGCGCAGCGCCATTTCCTGGCGGTAAAAAAGGTCCGGATCCTGGGCGCAGGCCGCCCGGATGCTGAAGTGATCCGGGTTGAAGGTCTGCAGCAGCACCCGTCCCGGAGAGGCGCCGCGGCCGGCCCGGCCGGCCACCTGGGCCAGGAGCTGGAAGGTCCGTTCCCCGGCGCGGAAATCGGGAAAGTTCAGCGTCTGGTCGGCGCACACGATGCCCACCAGGGTGATGCCGGGAAAATCATGCCCCTTGGCCACCATCTGGGTTCCCACCAGGACGTCGATGGCTCCCTCGCGAAGCTGGCGCAGCATGGTGAGCAGCTGCTTTCGACGCCCCACCGTGTCCCGGTCCATGCGCGCCACCCGGGCCTGAGGGAAGACCCCCTGCACCAGGGTTTCCAGCTTCTCGGTGCCCAAACCCAGGGGGCGGATCTTGTCGGCGCCGCAGTGGGGGCAGCGGATGTCGGCTGGCTGGCAATCGCCGCAGTAGTGGCATTGGTAGGCGCGGCGGGATTGGTGCAGGGTCAGGGAGATGGCGCAGCGGCGGCAGCGCAGGGCCTCGCCGCAGGCGGCGCAGACCGGGAAGGCGGCAAAGCCGCGGCGGTTGAGAAACAGCAGTACCTGCTGGCCGCGGTCCAGGGTTTCCTGCATCGCGGCCAGCAGGGGGGCGCTGAGGAAGCGCCGCACCCCGCGCTTGTCGCGGTCGGCCCGCAGGTCGATGATTTCCACCGATGGCAAGGGGCGCGATTCGATGCGTTCGGGCAAATCCAGCCGTTGGTAGCGGCCGGCGGCGGCGGCATGCAGGGCCGCCATGGAAGGGGTGGCCGAACCGAGCAGCACCACGGCGCGATCGTAGCGGCCGCGCAGGATGGCCATGTCCCGGGCGTTGTAGTGGAGCCCGGTTTCCTGCTTGAAGGCGCCGTCGTGCTCCTCGTCGACGATGATCAGCCCGGTGGCGGGAAACGGCGCGAAGACCGCCGAGCGGGCACCGATGGCCACGCGGGTTTCCCCGGCGACGATGCGTCGCCACTGGTCGTAGCGTTCACCGGCGGACAGGCCGCTGTGCAGCAGGGCGACCTGGGCGCCGAAGCGCGCCCGGAAACGGTGTTCGAGCTGGGCGATCAAGGCGATTTCCGGCGCCAGCACCAGCACGTTCAGCCCGCGGCGAACCGCTTCGGCCGCCGCTTGCAGGTAGATCTCGGTCTTGCCGCTGCCGGTTACGCCGGCCAGCAGGAAAGTGGCAAAGCCGCCGCCCAGGCGCGACACGATGGCGTCGGCTGCCCGCTGCTGGTCCGCGTTGAGCCGCAAGGGAGCGTCGGGGCGCACCGGCTCGCCGAACGGATCGCGGAAAACGGGCCGCTCTTCCACCGTCACCTGGCCCCGGGCCGCCAGGCGGGAGACCAGGCGGGCGGCATTGGGGATTTTGGCCCTCAGGTCGGCCATGGACACGGCATCGCCGTTTTCCAGGATCGGCAGCAGGCGGGCGGCGGCCTTGGGCCCGACGGCGGAGGGGGGCATGCCCTCTGCCAGGCGCACGAAGCGCTCGTTCTTTGGCCGCGTGGCCCCACGCACCAGGGTCTGCCGGCGCTCGATCCAGCCAAGCCGGGCCAGGGCGCCCAGGTGCCGGGTCAACCCCGGGGCCTTGAGGCGGCGGCGCAGGGACCTTGTCCGCGCCGGCTGCCGCTGCAGGGCCTCCAGAACTTCACGCTGCGGCGCCTCGATCTGCCCGCCTGCCAGGGCCGCGGCGCCGGTTTCGGTGAGATGCCAGATGGAGATGTCGGCGTCGGTGAGCCCGCCGGGCAGGGCCGTGCGAATCACCTCGCCCAGGGGGTGCAGGTAATAGTCGGCCATCCAGCGCAGCCAGGGAATCATGGTTGCCGGCAGCAGTGGCGCCGGGTCGAGGACGTCCTCGACAGGCAAAAGGTCAACACCGGCCGGCGCCTCGCCCGGACCGAGCACGT
Source organism: Desulfobacteraceae bacterium (assembly GCA_011042305.1). Taxonomy (GTDB): domain Bacteria; phylum Desulfobacterota; class Desulfobacteria; order Desulfobacterales; family UBA2174; genus UBA2174. The sequence goes on along the minus strand of DQXI01000154.1, from coordinate 15,441 downwards.
ACCCGGTGGCCCGGCGGTTTTTGAAAGGGACCAGGACCCGGGCGCCGGCGACGGCCGCATCGTTCCAGATCTCCGGCACGCGGTAACTGAAGGTGCCGAACACCGGCAGGGCCACGGCCACTTCCACCACCGGCGCGGCTGGTTCTTTTCGCTTGACAGGCATCGGGGATTTATTTAGCTTTCCTAAAGGGATGCGGGTCTGGTCCGTGCCCTGGCGACGGCCCGGCAAACCGGTTCCGGTATATCGCCAAGCCCGGCGCCTGGCAAGTCCGGCGCCAGCCAATTCGAAAGGAGCGGTTGCGATGCGCGCATTGATTTATTCCATTGTGGTATTGAGCCTGGTGCTCTGCCTGGCGGGGTTGCCGATGGCGTCGGCCCTGGCCGCCGAGACGGCTGGCCCGGCTGATGGAGGCCGATCCGGCGGTGCCATGGCCGTTGATCTGGTCCTGCTGCGCCCCCTCGGCTTGGCGGCCACGGTCCTCGGAGGGGTGCTTTACGTGGTGTCGCTGCCGTTTTCCGCCGCCGGCGGCAATGCCGATGAGGTGCGGCAAAAGCTCGTGGAGGAGCCGGCCGGCTATACCTTCCAGCGTCCCCTGGGCGAATTGTAAGACAGTGTGCCTGTTTTTCCGGGGCCGTCGTCTGCCGCTGCTGTTGGCCCATCGCGGCTGCAGTTCCCTGGCGCCTGAAAACACCCTGGCTGCGGCCCGAATGGCCCGTCGGGTCGGCGCCGACGGTTGGGAGCTGGACGTTCAGCTCACCGCCGACGGCCATCCCGTCGTGATCCACGACCGCGGTCTGCTGCGGCTCACCGACGTGGCCGCCCATCCCGCCTTTGCCGGCCGCCGGCCGTTCATCGTTTCCCGCTTCACCCTTGCCGAATTGCGGCAGTTGTCCACCGGTGCGCCCTTTGCCCGCCGCGACCGTCACGGCCAGATCGCCGCCGGCGCCGTTTCACCCGCCGACCTGGCCCGCTACCGCACCGAGCCGCTGCCCAGCCTCGAGGAGGCCCTGCGCCTCACCCGGGAGCTGGACCTGGTGGTCAACGTGGAACTCAAGGACCAGAGAGGGCTTCCCGGCGGCGATGCCATCGTCCAGCGAACCGTGAGGGTGCTGGATCGCGTGGACATGGTCGAGCGGGTCCTGATCTCGTCCTTCAATTTTAACTATTTAAGACAGATCAAGGCGTTGCGACCCGCCTATGCCACCGCGGCCCTCGTGAAAGAGCCCCACCCGGATCCCCTTGGCCTGCTGCGTGAGCTGCAGGCCGATGCCTACCACCCCGGCCACCTCATGGTCACCCCGCAGCTGGTGCGCCAGATCCGCAACGCCGGCAAGCACGTCAACGTCTGGACGGTGAACAGCGCCGAGCGGATGAGCGAGCTGGCCGGCTGGGGGGTCAGCGGTTTGATCACCGATTTTCCCCAGCGCTGGTCCGATTGATCCTCGGCGGTTGTCCATTTTCTTTCATTTTCGCTGATATTTCAAGAAAATAGCGGTGAAAACGGTCATCGCCGGTGAGTTCCGGGTGAAAGGCGGTGGCCAGGAGGCGGCCCTGGCGCGCTGCCACCGCCGTGCCGTCGGCCAGGCGGGCGATGATCTGCGCCGTCCCATTGGCGGCCACTATCTGCGGTGCGCGGATGAACACCGCCGGAAACGGGCGCCGAAGGCCGTCCTCGAGCGCTGGGACGGTGATCGCCATGACGAAGCTGTCCGCCTGGCGGCCGAAGGCGTTGCGCTGCACCGTGATGTCCATGGCGGCCAGCAGGGGCGGGGCGGTGCCGGTGTTCCTGGCCAGCAGGATCATTCCGGCGCAGGTCCCCCACACCGGTCGGGCGGCGGCAAAACGGCGCAGGGGTTCCAGCAGGCCGAAGCGTACGGCCAGCTTGCCGATGGTGGTGCTTTCTCCGCCGGGCAGGATCAGGGCGTCCAGTCCGTCGAGGTGCGCCGGCAGCCGCACCGCCACCGGTTGGGCCCCGGCCTGTTGCAACAGGTTGGCGTGCTCCACCACGCCGCCCTGGAGGGCGAGAATGCCGACCTTCATTGCGCCGGTTTCCATTATTCTCACCAGCCCCGCTCGGCCAGCCGCTCGGCCGCATCCAGGCTGCTGACGTTGATCCCCGTCATGGGAGCGCCGAGGTTTTCGCTGACCTTGGCCAGGACCTGGGCGTTGTCGAAGTGGGCCGTGGCCTCCACGATGGCCTTGGCCCGGCGGGCGGGGTCGTCGCTCTTGAAGATCCCCGATCCCACGAACACTCCGTCCACCCCGAGCTGCATCATCAGGGCCGCGTCGGCGGGGGTGGCGATGCCGCCGGCGGCGAAATTGACCACCGGCAGGCGGCCCAGGGCGCGGGTTTCGCGCACCAGTTCCAGGGGGGCGCCGATCTCCTTGGCGAAGGCGACCAGCTCCTCTTCGGGCAGGGTTTGCAGGCGGCGGATGTCGCCCAGGACCGTGCGGGCGTGGCGCACCGCCTCCACTACGTCGCCGGTGCCGGCCTCGCCCTTGGTGCGGATCATGGCCGCCCCCTCGCCGATGCGCCGCAGGGCCTCGCCCAGGTTGCGGCACCCGCAGACAAAGGGGATCTTGAACCTGTGCTTGTCCACGTGGTGGCGCTCGTCGGCGGGGGTGAGCACCTCGCTTTCGTCGATGTAGTCGACCCCGATGGCTTCCAGGATCTGGGCTTCCACGAAGTGGCCGATGCGGCACTTGGCCATCACCGGGATGGACACCGCCGCCATGATTTCCCGGATCAGGCCGGGATCCGACATGCGGGCCACTCCGCCGTGGGCGCGGATGTCGGCCGGAACCCGTTCCAGGGCCATGACGGCCACGGCCCCGGCCTGCTCGGCGATCACCGCCTGGTCCGGGGTGACCACGTCCATGATCACGCCCCCCTTGAGCATCTGGGCCAGGCCGCGCTTGACGCTGTCGGTGCCGGTTTCCCGGTCGGTGGTGGGCTGGTTTTCGTCTCTTTCGGTGGTCATGGAATTCTCCTTCCGATGCCGGGTGATGGATTCACTCATTCCTGGGTGGCCGGTCCTGCCGCGGTTTCATCCGTTGCCAGGACTTCCTCCAGGGTCGTCAAAAAGCCCTCGATGTCGGCCATGTCGATGGCCAGACTCGGGTCGAGGCGCAGCAGGTTGAGGCCCGGCCGGCGCGTCACCACGTAGCCACGGCATGCCAACCGGCGGTGTACGCGGACGGCGGCGGGTTCGTCTTCGAGTTCCACGGCGATCATCAACCCCCTGGCGCGGAGGGCGCGGATTTTTCCGGAGCGCCGGCCGATTTTCTCCAGGCCGGCGAGCAGGAAGTCAGCCTTTGGCCGGCTGCGCGCGATCAGGTCTTCCCGCTGGATGATGCGGATGACTTCCCGGGCCACGGCCGCCCCCAGGGGGTCGTTCTGGTGGGACTGGGCGTAGGGCACCGGGCGGTCGCCGAGCCGGGCGGCCGTCGCCGGCCCGATGGCTGCGGCGCTCACCGGATACCCGTTGCCCAGTCCTTTGCCCATGGCCACGATGTCCGGGTCCAGGTCGTAGTGCTGGAAACCGAACCAGCGTCCGGTGCGGCCGATGCCCGTGGTTACCTCGTTGACCACGATCAGGCCGTCGCTTTGCCGGATTTGGGCAGCGATGGCCGCTACCAGCTTGGCCGGCGGAAAGCGCACCATTCCCGAGGCGCTGCCCGGCTCGAAGACGAAGCCGCCCAGTTTTTCGAGGGGGATGGCCGCCCAGCGGGGGCAATGAGGCCCGCAGGGCGCGTCGTGGGGGCACGGCTGGCAGGCTGTCCAGTCGAAGCTGAACCATCGATCCGGGACGCGGAGGCTGGCGTCCCCGTAAGCCCCGAAGTAGGCGTCGGCCAGGGAGAGCAGCAAGGGCCGGTCGATGAGCATCCGCGCCAGGCGCACGCCGTATTCCACCGCCTCGCTGCCCGAGCACAAGAACACGCAGCGGCCGCCGGTAAGCCCGAGAAGATCCAGAATTTCCTCGGCGGCCTGGGCCACGACGGGGCTCGTGTAGCCGAAGCCGGCATGGGCGATCCGTGATCCCTGTTCGGCGATGGTGCGCAGCAGCACCGGGTGTCCGTGGCCCAAAACGGTGCACCATACGCCGGACTCCAGATCCACGTAGCGGTTGCCGGCCGCGTCCCACAGGTGGCAGCCGCTGGCGCGGATAATGTCCGGGATCAGCATCTCGTGGCCCGGGTAGCCGAGAAGGGGGAAGGCATGGGATTGGGCGGAGGCGTTCACGAAAGGTTCCTTTCGTCGGGGCGCCGGTACAGATCCTCGATTCCCGCCGCCAGCCGGCGGATCCCTTCGGTGATGGCCGCTTCGTCCAGGTGGGCGATGGAGAGGCGAAAGTAGGTCCCGTCGGCGGCCCCGTGAAAGTGGAAGCTGCCCGGCAGCGCCATCACCCCGTGTTCCAGCAAGCGCTGGACGATCTCGTCTTCGGCGGCCGCCACGTCATGGAGTCGGAGCCATATGGTGTATCCGCCGGCTGGTTCGGTCCAGTGGACGGGGCCGTCGGTGAACGCGGCCCGCAGGGCCTTGATGGCCGTCTGCATTCGCCGGCGGTAGATCCGGTGCATGCGGTTGACATGGAGGTCGTAGTGGCCCGTGCGGCAGAAGCGGTGCAGCGCTGCCTGGTCCAAGAGGTTGCCCGAGAGGATCAGGGTCCTTTGGATCGACGCCAGCCGGTCGATGCAGCGCCGGTCGGCGGCGATCCACCCGATACGAAGCCCCGGAAACAGGATCTTGGAAAAGGTGCCCAGGTAGATGACCACCCCGTGGTGGTCCATGGACTTGACGGGCAGCACCGTCTTGCCGAAATACTTCATCTCCTCTTCGAAGCCGTCTTCCACCAGGGGAAGGCGATGGCGTTCACAGATGGTCAGCAGGCGTTCCCGGTGGGCCTGGTCGGTGGTGATGCCCGTGGGATTGTGAAAGTTGGGGATGGTGTAGACCAGGGCCGGACCGTGGCGCTGGATCACCTGCTCCAGCACGTCCAGATCCATCCCCGCCTCGGTCATGGGCACGCCAACGATTTGGACGCCGGCCAGCCGGAAGATGTCCATGGCCCTGGCGTAAGTCGGCGATTCGCATACCAGCGGCGCGCCGGGGGCGGCCAGCAGGCGCAGCAGCCGTTCGATGGCGTTCTGGGCGCCGGTGGTGATCATGATCTCGTCGACGGTCACCGACACGCCGTGCAGCCGCATCCGCTCGGCGATGAACTGCCGCAGCGGCCTGTAGCCCAGCGGGGCGCCGTACTGTAGCAGGTCGGGGCCCTCACGGCGCAGCACGTGGTTCATGCAGCGCCGGAAGGCGTCCATGGGAAACAGTCGGCTGTCGGGAGACAGGGGCACGAAGTTGATGACGCCGGGAGCGGATGCCTTTTGCAACAGCGCTTCCTCGCGTCGGTGGGCGGCATGAAGGGCCTCGCTCGCCGGCGAGGCGCGCTTCGTCCAGTCGATGTGCCCCGGTGCCGGGCCTCGGGTGGCGGCAGCCACCTTGGGGCGCCTGCGCACCGTGGAGTACGATCCCGGCCGACTCTCCAGGTAGCCCAGGGACCACAGCTCCTGGTAGGCCCGGTAGACGGTGGAGCGGTTCACCGAGAGGCGTTCGGCCAGATGCCGGGTGGACGGCAGGCGGGCTCCCGGCCTAAGGCTGCCCGTGTCCACCAGGTGGATCAGTTGGTCCCTGATTTGGCGAAATAGCGGGACCCTGGAATTCTCGTCGATGTTCAGCAGCACGTTCATGATCTCTCACCGGGAGGTGCTTTGCCGGTTCGGCGAAACGCCGTAGAGTCACTTTACGGTCTGCAATTGGCCTGTTGCAACTACCAATTTCTATCAAACCCGAGCCATCCAATATTTTTCTTGGCCACTCGCTTTTTACAGGCTGTAAAAATTCCGGACAGAATCCGGGACCCCGCCTCCTTTCCATCCGTGGCGGACGGTTTATGGCAGGCTTATCCGCCGCTGTTGCGGGATGGCACATCCGTTGCTTTTAGCTGAAACTGAATTATGAGCCCAAAGGGAAAAAATTCTCTTATGTGAAAAAATAACAAAACTTTGGAAGTGCCTTATGGAAGTAGCCGAGAGTACGGCCGGCGGGAAGAAAAACCCGCTGGATGACTGCAAAATCCTGGTGGTGGACGACGAGGCCGATTTTCTCGACACCCTGATCAAACGGCTGCGCCGCCGGCGCGTCGACGTCCGCTCCGCCGCAAGCGCCCAGGAGGCCCTCGCCGTGCTGGAGAGCGATCCAGTGGACGTGGTGGTCCTGGATGTGCGCATGCCCCAGATGGACGGCATCCGCCTGCTGGAAATCATCAAGCAGCGCCATGCCCCCATCGAGGTGATCATGCTCACCGGCCACGCCAGCCTGGAGGCAGCGGTAAAGGGGATGGACCTGGGGGCCTTCGACTACCTGATGAAGCCGGTGGACCTGGACGAGTTGATCTACAAAATGCAGGACGCCTACCGCAAACGGTTGTTGCAAAAGGGAAGAATGAGGCACATCGCATCGTCAAGGGAGGGAACATGAACTTTTTCAGACATTGGGGGCGCTTCATGATGATGGGGGCGCAGGCCCACGCCCGGTGGGAGATGGAAATGTCCAACACCATCTTGGGTGATCGCCGGCGGGTGCTGCTGCTTGGCCTGCTGACGATTCCGGTGCTGTTGGGCGGGGTGGTTTTCGCCGACCAGATCGCCGGCGCCCTGCCCGACGTCCTGGGGGGCAAGAAGGCCTATAGCCCGGCTTTCTACTCCACCGGAATTTTCATCGTTTCCATTCTCATCGGCCTGGGAGCCGGTTTGATTACCGGCTGCATCGGCGCCGGCGGCGGTTTCATCATCGCCCCGGCCCTGATGAGCGCCGGCATCAAGGGGATTCTGGCGGTGGGCACCGACCTGTTTCACATCTTCGCCAAGGCGATCATGGGCAGCGTCATCCACCGCAAGCTGGGCAATGTCTCGGTGCCGCTGGCTGTGGTCTTCCTGCTCGGCGCCATCCTCGGTGCCACCGCGGGCGGGCTGCTCAACCGTTTTTTATACGAAATCAACCCCGTCCTCAGTGACGCCTTCATCACCACCATCTACGCCCTGATGCTCGGGTTCCTGGGCACCTACGCCCTGCTGGATTTCCTGAGGGCCCGCAAGGCCAGCCGGCAGGGCGGGTTCCGCGATGCCGGGCAAGGCAAGAGCGAGGGGGCCGATCTGGGCAGCCTGCCGCGACGCTTGCAGGCTGTCAAGGTGCCGCCGATGGTGCGTTTCGACTTCGATCTGACCCCCGGCGGGCGCCAGATCTCGTGGGTCTTTCTGGTCCTTTCAGGAGCGCTGGTGGGCTTGGCGGCCGGGATCATGGGCGTCGGCGGCGGTTTTCTCACCTTTCCCATCTTCGTTTACATGCTCGGGGTTTCCTCCATGACCACGGTGGGCACGGACATCTTCCAGATCGTCTTTACCGCCGGTTATGCCGCCATCAGCCAGTACGCCATTTTCGGCTTCATCTTCTACACCCTGGCCATGGGCATGCTGCTCGGTTCGCTGGTCGGCATCCAGGTGGGCGCCATGGTCACCAAGGTGGTGCCGGGTATCACCATCCGCGGCTTTTACGCCATGGCGGTGCTGGCCGGCTTCGTCAACCGGTTCTTCGCCCTGCCGGGCAAGCTGGCGTCCATGGAGGTGATTTCGTTGAGCCCGGCAATGGCCAAGGCCCTCGACAGCATCGGCGTCTGGGCTTTTTTCATCGTTATCGGCGGTTTCGGGGTCTGGGTGATCGGGACCTTCTTTAAAAACATCGGGGTCCTGAGAGGCAGGGAGGCACACTGATGGCAACCAAAAAGAACGAATTCAGACTCGGCCTGGGCATGATGATCGTCTTTATCGTGGTGCTGGTGGCCATGTTTTTCCCCATCTACCACGGCCACAACGGGCTCGAATATCTCGACGCCCTCTACAACTCGATTTCCAAGGGATCCGCCTACTACATTCCCAAGGTCAAAGAGGAGGTTGCCCCCCTGGAGGGCCAACGCGTCGAAATGAGATTCACCATGCCGACGGCCGACAGGGCGGGCGAAGTGGCCCGGCAGTTCAACGCCGCCGGCGCTCTGGTGAACACCGACGGCGCGACGCTAAAGGTGTCGGGGGACTTGGGCCGCATCATGGGCGCCATTCTGGCCGATGCCGACACGATGTACCGCAACGAGGGCCAAGCGCTGGAAGCGCGCTACGGCGTCGACGGGCGCCAAGCGCTCTACAACTGGTGGCAGGCGATCGCAGGGATGGACAAGGCGCTCAAAAGGCAAAAGAAATTCAAGGAAGCCAAGATCCTCGACACCGTCAAGGCCAAGGCCCTGGAAACGGCTTACAACTACTACGGCATCGAGGCCCAGAGCATTTCCGACCGCTGGGGCGTCGTGATCTTTTCCCTCGTCTTCTACGTGGTCTATACCCTGTGGTATGGCTTCGCCGTCATGTTCATGTTTGAGGGCTCAGGGATGAAATTGGAGCATTAACCCATATTTGAAATGACTAAAATGACTAAAATGGCTAAAATGACACCTTGATGGACATCCGGCCGGTTGCGCCCGGGAAACCGGCCGGATCAGGGTCTGCAACCTTGGTCGTTTTGGCTCATTTCACATTTTGGTCATTCGATAAATGCCTTCCTTTCGTGATACGCTCCGCCGCTGGTTTCGGCGCCCGGTACCGCCTGCCGCGGCGCAGGACGTCGAGGCCTTGCGGCTCGCCTTCCAGGCCCGCTACCACCAGTTCAAGCTGCTGCTCGGCGCCAACAACAAGGCCCTGGAGATCATGAGCGAGATCCAGGAGGCCCTTGGCGGCCAGGCTCCCTTCGGGATGACCTTCGTACGTTCGCGCTGCACCCGGCTCCTGGCCACGGTGTTTGCCATCGTGCGCTACCTGGACGAGCTGGCGCCGGGTGCCTATTCCGGGCTGTTTGACAGCTTCCGGCAGATCGAGGCCGAGATCAACCGCCATGTCTCCGCGTCCGAGCCGTCCTGGCAGGGACCGCTGGTGCTGCCGCTGGCTGACGTCCGCCCGGAGCACGCCGACCTGGTGGGGGCCAAGATGGCCAATCTGGCGGACCTGGCAGGCCGGCTGGGGGCGCCGCTGCCGGAGGGGTTCGTGGTCACCGCGGCGGGGTTTGCCTGTTTCATGGCGTACTCGGACCTGCAGACCGAGATCAACCGCCGGCTCCAGGCTACCGACGTCCGGCGCCTGGACCATTTGTATGCTCTCAGCGCCGACCTGCAGCAATTGATCATCCGCGCCGAGGTGCCTGGTGAACTGCAAGCGGCCGTCGCGGCGGCCCTCGACCGTTTGCCGGCGGAAGGTGGGCGGGCGCCACGCCTGGCGGTGCGGTCCAGCGCCCTGGGGGAGGATGCGGCCGGCACCTCCTTTGCCGGCCAGTACCGCAGTCAACTCAACGTGGCCCCGGAGCATCTGATGCAGGCCTACAAGGAGGTGGTGGCGAGCAAGTACGGGGTGGCGGCCATGCGCTACCGTCTGGCCCGGGGCCTGCGCGACGAGGATGTGGCCATGTGCGTCGGCTGCATGCCCATGATCGACGCGGTGGCCGGGGGGGTGATCTACACCCGCAACCCCTTGGCGCCCGACCGGGACGAGATCCTGATTCACAGCGCCTGGGGGTTGCCCAAATCGGTGGTGGACGGCGGTGTTACGGCGGACCTGTTCGTCGCGCGCCGCAATCCCGCGCCTGGCCTGGTGGCGCAGCAGATCGGGCACAAGGAGATTCGCTTTGCATGCCATCCCGACGAAGGGCTCAGCCGACTGGAGACCGACCCCGCCGACCGTGGACGCCCCTCCCTGACGTTGCCCCAGGTGAACCATCTGGCGCGCCTGGCGGCGGCGGCCGAAGCGGACCAGGGCGGCCCCCGGGATCTCGAGTGGGCTTTGGATCACCAGGGGCGGATTCACTTGCTGCAGTGCCGTCCCCTGCAGCTTCATCCGCCTGCGGTCGATCCGTCCGCTGACCTTCTGCCGGTGACGGCGCCCCTGCTGCTGCGCGGCGGCCGGACCGCCAGCCCGGGGGCTGGCGCCGGGCCGGTGTTTGTGTTGCGCCGGGACGCCGACGCCCTGGCCTTTCCCGCCGGTGCGGTGCTGGTGGCGGCCCAGGCCCTGCCGCGGTGGGCTTCGCTGCTGGACCGGGCTGCGGCGGTGGTCACCGAGCAGGGCAGTATCGCCGGGCACTTGGCCAGCGTGGCCCGTGAGTTCGGGGTGCCGGCCCTGATGGGGGTCGAAGGCGCCGTCGCGGCGCTGACAGAAGCCGGCACCGTCACCGTGGACGCCACCGCTACGGCCGTCTATGGCGGTCGCGTGGCGTCCTTGCTGGCCGCCAAGCCCCGGGCGGCCAACCCCATGGCAGGCAGCCCGGTGTACGAAACGCTGCGCCAGGCGTCGGAGTACATCGTGCCGCTCAACCTCCTTGATCCCGACAGCCCGAGCTTCCGCCCCCGGAACTGCCGCACCCTCCACGACATCACGCGCTTCTGCCACGAAAAGGCCGTGCACGAGATGTTCTCCTTCGGCAAACACCATCATTTCCCCGAACGCTCCAGCAAACAGCTCTTCACCGATATCCCGATGCAGTGGTGGGTACTGGATTTGGACGACGGCCTCGCCCGCCAGAGCCCGGGACCCTACGCCCAACTGGAGGATGTCGTCTCGATTCCCATGCTGGCCCTCTGGGAGGGAATCACGGCCTTTCCCTGGGAGGGGCCGCCGCCGGTGGACGGCCGGGGCTTGATGTCCGTGATGTTTCAGGCCACGGCCAACCGGGCCCTGGAGCCCACGGTGCGATCGAGCATGGCCAACCGCAACTACTTTATGATTTCCCGTCACTACTGCAGCCTCCAGTCGCGCCTGGGGTTTCATTTTTGTTCCGTGGAAGCCCTGGTGGGCGATCGGCCCGGGGAAAACTACGCCACCTTCCGTTTCAAGGGAGGCGCCGCCGACGCGGACCGACGCGTGCAACGGGTGGTCTTCGTAGGCGAGATTCTCGAGGACCATGGGTTTTCGGTGTCGATTCGCGAGGACGCCCTGGCGGCCCGCATCGAGCATGAAAAGCCGGAGGAAATGCGCAAGGCCTTGAAAATTCTCGGCTACCTGATCATCCACACCCGGCAGCTGGACATGGTGATGACCTGCTGCGACACCGTGGCCCGCTACCGACACAAGATCCAAGATCAAATCCGCCAACTTGTCGGCGAGGCGCCGCCGCCGGCGGCCTGACCGAAGGTGCGTTGCGATGACCCTGAAAAAACGATTTTACCTCACGCTCTTGGCATTGACGGGCTTCAGCCTCATCGGGGCGCTGGTGATGATCTGGTACACCTACCGGATGGAGGCCCTGCTCACCGAGGTGACCGAGAAGGAGCTGGCCGCCTACAAGACCGCCGGCGCCCTCGAGACAGCGTTGGTCCACCAGAAGGGATTTGTCACCTATTACCTGCTCGACGGCGACCCGACCTGGCTTCGGCAGCTCGGTCAGTACCGGCAGGTTTTCATCGACCGGCTCGCCGAGGCCAGGCGACTGGCGCAAAGTTCATCGCTGCACGAGATGATCGATCAAATCGAGAAAGAATATCAACGCTACGTGGCCTCCAAGGACCAGGTGATCAACTACTACCGCAGCGGCCAGCGCGAGGCCGGCGAGCGCCTGCACCGGCAGGTGCGCCGACACTTTTTTACCATCCTCGACTTGTGCGAGAACTACAAGCGCGAGCACACCGAAAAGATCGCCGTGGTCACCGCCGCCGCCGGCAAGGAGGCCTTCCGGCTGCGGATCATCGCCGCCGTGACGATTCTCCTCTGCCTCGGCTGCGCCGGAGTGCTGGCCTTCATCCTGGGCATCCAGGTCCTGCGCCCCCTGCAGCAGCTCAGCCGGGCCACCGGTCGGCACCCGGAGGCCGAAGCCCAGGAGCTGGATGTGGTGGCGGCCCTCAACCGCAGCGTGCGGGGGCTGATCTCGGATGTGGACCAGGCCCAGATCGAACTGGCCAAGAGCCGCGAGCACCTGCTCCAAAGCGAAAAGATGGCCATGGTGGGCAAGCTGGCCGCCGGCATGGCCCACAGCATCCGCAACCCGTTCACCTCGATCAAGATGCGCCTGTTTTCCCTCAACCGCACCCTGGACCTGACCCCGGCCCAGAAGGAAGACTTCGACGTCATCAGCCAGGAGATCCGGCACGTGGACACCATCGTGCAGAACTTTCTCGAGTTTTCCCGGCCGCCGAAGCTCAAGATGCAGCCCGTGAGCCCCTCGACGGTGGTGGATATGGCCTTGCAGCTGCTCGAGCACCGGCTCAAGGCGTACGAGGTGACCGTCACGGTGCACCGCCGGGCGCCCCTGCCGGAAATCAGCGCCGACCCTGAGCAGCTCAAGGAGGTGCTGGTCAACCTGATCGTCAACGCCTGCGAGGCCATTGGACGGGAAGGGCACATCGACCTCCACGAGCAGACGGCGGTGGTGCGGTCCCGGGGGCTGGTGGCGCAGTTGCGCGTGGTGGACAACGGCCCGGGCATCCCCGAGGGGCTGCGCGAAAAGATCCTCCAGCCGTTTTTTACCACCAAGGAGGAGGGCACGGGCCTGGGGCTCAGCATCGCGGTGCGCATCATTGCCGAACACGGCGGCTGGCTGGATGTGGCCTCCGGGCCGGGCGGGGGAGCCGCGTTCACCATTACCCTGCCGATCAAGGAGGACGAAAGTGACAACGATACTGATCATCGATGACGACGACCAATTGCGCAAGAGCTTCGAGAAGCTGTTGATCGAGGAAGGCTACCGGGTGCGCACCGCCGTTTCGGGCGAAGCCGGCTTGCAGGAGGTTCGTGCCGAGGTCCCGGACCTGGTGATTCTCGACATGCGCCTGCCCGGGATGGGGGGGCTGGAAACCTTCGGCGAGATCCACGCTCTGGAGCCGAAGCTGCCGGTGATCATCATGACGGCCTACGGCACCACGGAAACAGCCATCGAGGCCACCAAGTGCGGGGCCTTCGATTACGTGCTCAAGCCCTTCGATATTCCCCAAATGCTGGAGCTGATCGCCAAGGCCCTGGAAGCCGGCCGCTTCATGCGCTCTCCGGTGGAGGTGGACGCCGTGGCCGTCGGCGCCTCCCGGGAGGCCATTGTGGGACGCAGTCCGGCCATGCAGGCGGTTTACAAGGCCATCGGCCGGGTGTCGGCCACCAGTGCCACCGTGTTGATTCGCGGTGAATCGGGAACCGGCAAGGAGCTGGTGGCCCGGGCCATCTACCAGCACAGCGACCGGGCCGACAAGCCGTTTCTGGTGATCAACTGCGTGGCGATTCCCGAGACCCTGCTGGAAAGCGAATTGTTCGGCTACGAGAAAGGCGCCTTCACCGGCGCGGTGCACCGGCGTATCGGCAAGCTGGAGCAAGCCAACGGCGGCACGGTGTTTCTGGACGAGATCGGCGACATGCCCTTCGGCCTGCAGGCCAAGATTCTGCGCCTGCTCCAGGAACGAAGCCTCGAACGCCTCGGGGGACGCCAGACCATTCCGGTGGACGTGCGCATCATCGCCGCCACCAACCGTAACCTCGAGGCGGCCATGGCCGAGGGGCGCTTTCGTGAGGATCTCTACTACCGTCTCAAGGTGGTGACCATCTGGTTGCCGCCGTTGTCCCAGCGCCGGGACGACATCCCGGCCCTGGCCGAATACTTCCTGGCGCGCCACGCGGTCGAGGCCGGCATCGAAAACCCCGGCCTGAGTCCTGAAGCGGCCGGTCTGCTGCAAAACGCCCCTTGGCCGGGCAACGTGCGCGAATTGTCCAACACCCTTCAAAAGGCGTTGATTTTCAGCCGTGGGGCGCCCCTGGGCGTCGAGGATATCGTCCAGGCCGCCGAGGATGCCGCCGTCAGCGTGCAATCGCCCCAGCAGCAGGCGTCGATCCTGCGGGAGTGGGCGTTGCGGATGCTCACCAGCGGCACGGACGAGAACCGCTTCGAGCGCTGCATGGACGCGGTGGCCAGCGTCCTGGTGCGCGAGGCCATCAGTCTTTGCGGCGGCAACCGATCCAAGGCGGCCAAGCTCCTCGGCATCTCCCGGCCCACCCTGCACGCCAAGATCGACAAGTACGGACTGCGGATCGAAACCGCTGTAAAGGAAGGCTGATCGTTTACAGCCTGTCAATCCAACCGACACATTCCCGTTTCCACCGTTGCCTCACCATTTCTTGTTTCCTTTATTATCAAGCCTTTTTAGCGCTTCCTGGCCGCAATTCGGTGGCATGGGGTTTGCTTAAATAAACGGCAGGGGTGTTTGAGTTCCAACATCGCAGCCGAGGGAGGTTTTCATGGCGCTTTACCAACGGATCATGGTGGCAGTCGATTTTTCTTCTTACAGTCAAGCCGCGGTGAACCATGGCGTTGTGCTGGCTCGGCGTCTGGGGGCGGCATTGATTTTGGTCAACGTGATCAACCAGCGGGATGTCTGCACCATCGAGCGGGTGCTCTCCAACCAGAGCGAGTTTTCCCTGGACGACTACATCGCCCGCCAGAACGAGGAGCGCACCCGCAGCATGCAAGCACTGCTGGAAAAGGCCGGCGGGAGTGATCTGCCCGTGGAGATGATTGTCGTCGTGGGCGTGCCCCACGTGGGGCTGCTCGAGCAAATCGAGGAAAAGCGCGCCGATCTGCTGATCATGAGCACCAAGGGGCGCGGCAATCTTGCCGACGCCGTCCTCGGTTCCTGCGCTCAGAAGATGTACCGGCGCTGCCCCATTCCGCTGCTGAGCCTGAGGCCGGAGAAGAGAAGCTAGGCGTTTCCACCCCCGCACCGAAAGGGGAAGCCATGTTGGTGAAAAGCTGGATGCATCCGAAGGTTGAGACCATCGAAGCCGAAGATCCGATGGAAAAGGCCATCAAGCTGATGAAGCAAAACGAGGGACGCCTGCTGCCGGTGATGCGCCAGGGACGCCTGGTGGGGGTCGTCACCGACCGCGACCTGAAAAGGGCGTCGGCCTCCGAGGCCACCAGCCTGGAGGTCCATGAGCTGTTCTACCTGTTGTCGAAGATCAAGGTAGCCAGCATCATGAGCTCGCCGGCCATCAGTGTCCCCCCGGACTTCACGGTGGAAGAGACCGCGGCGGTGCTGCTGCGCCACCGAATCTCCGGGGTGCCGGTGGTGGACGAGGGGCGCATCGTCGGTGTTATCACCCAGGCGGAAGTCAACCGCCTGCTGGTCACCTTGACCGGGCTGGACAACCAACACCAGGGTCTCCAGGTGGCGTTCCTGGCGCCCGATCAGCCCGGCTCCATCAAGCGGCTCACCGACGAGATCCGGTCTTTTAACGGACGCCTGCTGAGCATTTTGTCTTCCTACGACCGCGTTCCGGAAGGTTTTCGCAAGGTTTATATCCGCGCCTACAACCTAGATCGT
>DQXI01000192.1 GCA_011042305.1 Desulfobacteraceae bacterium | reverse complement strand
GAAAATCCCGTGCCGCGGCCAGCAGCGTTATCCTGCGGGCTTTCAACGTGCGGTCAAAGGTTTCGGCGAAGGCGGCCCAGCGGTGGAAGAATGGGTGCGTCGGGGCGGCTTCGCCGGCCCGGGTCTGCGCCTTGAGAAGGGCGGGGGTAAAGCGTTCCAGCTCATCCGGCAGGCTCAGGGGAAGGTCTCCGGAGAGCATCTCGTCCATGGCGGCCACGGCACGTTGTACCACCGGCCGGGTGTACGAGCGCCGGTTGAGCCCGCTGCTGGTTTCCAGGATTTGCACCACGGCTTCGCGATCCGCGCACCAGGCGCCCTTCAGGGCCTCGAAGGCCTCGGCCAGGGCGGCGAAATCAACCGTTTGCGCCATGGCGGCCGGATCGGGCAGAATCTGGATCCGCTCGTCTCGTACCAGGGGCCCCAATGCCTCGAGCAGGTCGAGGGGAGTGCGCCACTGGCGCCTGAGCCAGCGGGCTTCCAGGATGCTCATGGATTCGGTCTGGCGGCGCCAGAAATCGGCAATCACCGTGCGGCGCAGCTCGCTTTCGTCGCTGACGAATTCTGCCTCGAAGGCCACCCGGCTTTCAAAGGCGTTTTCCCTGAGCAGGCGCTGACAAAAACCGTGGATGGTGTACACGGCGGCCTCGTCCAGGCGGGTCAGAATGTCGACCAGGTGCCGTCGGGCCGCCCGTCGATCCGGCAGGCCGTCGAGGATGGCCGCCAGGGAGGCGTCGGCGGCACCGGGAGTGTCCAGGGCATCGACGGCCTCGCAGATGCGCCGGCGGATGCGTCCCCGGAGTTCCTCGGTGGCTGCATTGGTGAAGGTGACCACCAGGATGTCGGCCACATCGAGGCCGGCCTCCAGCAGCAGGCGCAGGTAGAGCGTCACCAGGGTATAGGTTTTGCCCGTGCCGGCGCTGGCCTCGATGAGGCGGTGCCCGCGCAGCGGCAGGCGCAACGGATCCAGGCGCCGGGCGGTCATGTCAGCGGCTCCTCTTCGGCGGCGACCGACAACGGTTCGAAGACGCGCAGGGCGGTTTGCTGAAATCGCTCCTGCAGGGGATCCTGTCCGCGCCAGGCCAGCTGGACGGCCGGGTCAAAGGCATCGCCGCGGGCGTTGTAGTCATCCCGCCAAGTCCGGCGGCAGGCGGCCAGAGCCTTGTCCGGGTTGCCGCTTCGCGCCCAGGCCTCGGCATAGGCATGGGAGGTGTCCGGAAAAAACGGCAGCGGGGCCGACTGCCCCTCGCGCCAGAGGGCCAGCAGATCCTGGAGAATTTCGAGGGGAGCGGCCACCGGCGCCAGGCGCAGGATTCTGTCGGCGGCGACATGGAGGCTCGTCGCTGGCCGGGCGCCGGCCGTGGCGGCGCACAGGGCCAGGTGGTGGATCCAGAGCTGCAACCGGTCCCTGGCCTTCAACGCCGCGGGGCGAAAGGCCACCCGGCCGCTCTCGGTGAGGCCGCTGAGCCACCCCCGCAAAACGACGTCGTCCACGACGAGGTCCAGTTCCAGCGGTTCCACCGGCCGGCGCACTGCATCCTGCACTCGTTGGACGACAAGATCCATGCCTTCCAGCACCTCGCCCCATGCCGCCTCGCCCGGGGCGCCGTGGGGCAGCTGGCCGCGGGCCCGCAGCTTGCGGCCCACGTCTTCGATCCGGCGGCCGGCCAGCATTTCCGCCACCAGCGTGTCGCGGGCGCCGTAGCGTTCCAGGCCGGCGATGTCGAAGGGCTCCTCGTCGGGCGGCGGTCCTTGGTCTGCAAGCAACTGGAGGCCGAGCCGCTGCTGGAGAAACCAGCAGGCCGGGTGGCTGAAAAAACGCGCCAGGTCACGGATGTCCACCACCGGCTGCCGGTCTGCAGGGACCGGCAGCGGATGCGCCGCAAAGGGCCGGGGGCCCGGTGGCAGGCGCTCCGGCTCCCGTCGGCACCAGCGGGCATCGTAGGAAAACAGGTCGGGGTGCCGGCCGTCGAAGAGACGGGGGCTGAACGGCTGCAAGGGATGGCGCCGGACCAGGCGCGTCGAGGGCCTCTCGCCGCCGGGCAGCCGCCAGCTCCGGTCGACGTAGCCCACCAGCTCGCTGACCACCACCGACGGCTCCCGGGGGCTGTTGTCGCGCACGTCGTTTCCCAGGTAGCTGATATAAAAGACGTCGCGGGCCGAAAGGAGGGTTTCGAGGAACAGGTACCGGTCGTCCAAGCGGCGGGACCGGTCCCCGGGCCGCGGATGGCGGGCGATGAGATCGAAGCCGGGCGGCTGCTGGCGGCGGGGAAAATCCGTGTCGTTGAGCCCCAGGAGGCAGACCACCCGGAAGGGGATGGCGCGCATGGGGACCATGTTGCAGAAAGTCACGCCGCCGAGCAGAAACCGCCGCGCTCCGCCGGCGGTGGCCAGGCGCGCCTCCAGGTGGGCGCGAATTACCCGGGCCTCCAGGCAGGCCTCAAGCCCGGCCTCGCCGCATGCCTGCCCCAGCCTGTCCACGGTCCGTCGCAGGGCCTGGAGGCTTTCGGCTTCATCCGGATCCGGCGCCAGGAAATCATCGATCAAGTCGTTGATCCGCCGGAGCCAGGCCGCTGCGGAGGCCGGGGTCTCGAGCACGGCGCGCCAGTGCGCCAGCCGGTCCACAAGGGTCTGCAGCACCCCCAGGTCCCTGGCCTCGCTTCCCTCCACATCCGGATAGCTGAGGGTGTCCCCGTAAAAGACTTCCTCCGGGGGCATGGCGTAGCCGAGAAACAGGCGCGCCAGACCGGCCTGCCAGGTGTTGGCCGGATCGGCGGGCAGGCCCAAGGCGGCCCGCATGGCGCCGTCCAGCCCCCAGCGGATGCCGGATTCTTCCACCCAGGTGCGGATGCGCGCCAGGCCCTCGGCATCCAGGGCGAAGCGTCGGGACACCGCCGGCACCTCCAGCAAACCCAGCACCTCCGAGGCGCTGAGGCGCATCTCGGGCAGGCTTAGCAGGCTCAGAAAGGTTTCCACCACCGGTTCCTGGGCGGTGAGGCGCCGGTCGGCCATGCTCCAGGGGATGAAGCGCGCTTCGGGTGCCGCGTCGAAGACCGCCTCCACATGGGGGGCATAGATGTCGATATCCGGCGCCATGACCACGATCTGGCGGGGATGCAGGTTCGGCAGCGTCTCGAAAAGCGCCAGGAGACGGTCGTGGAGGACTTGGACTTCGCGCATGGGGGTGTGGCAGGCGTGGATCTGCACGGAAATATCATCGGGGGCGAGGGGGGCCGGCGGGCTTCCGCCGCGCCGGTCCTTCAGGTGGAGCAGATCATGCTGCAGACAGGCCAGCAGGCACGCTTCGCCGGGATCGGCGAAGGCATCGTGGTCCTGGGCGCCGGTTTCCAGCAGTTGGTCGAGAAATCCCTGACCGGTATGGCCGAAGGCGGCCAGGAGAGGGTTGCCCACGTCGAGCAGGCCGCTGAGGTCCTCGCGTCCGCTGCCGCGCCACAGGGCCCGCCGCCGGGCCTGGCCCCGGTCGTCGACGATGTCGGCCCAGTATTCGGCGCTGGGATTGAGTAGAAATAGGTGCACCGGGCGGTGGCGCGACAGGATGTCGAAGGCGTGCAGGTGCACTGGGGCCAGGGCGGTGAGGCCAAAGAGGCTCACCCGTTCGGGCAGGGGGCCGGTTGGGGGTGCCCCTTGGTCGGTGGCCTGACGAAAGGCGTCAAAAATGCCGGCCCGGTGCATGCCGCCGGCGCTTTCCACCACGGCCCGCCACAGGATCGCCTGCCAGTGGTTTTCCCGGCCCGCCTCCCAGTCGAGCACCAGGTCGGGCCGGTACACGAGGTACTGGTCAAAGACGTCGGCGATGCGCCCGGCCAACTGATAGGCCTTGAGGCCGTCGGCGTCGTTTTGCAGGTAGCGGTCCAGTTCGGCAAAGGCTGGTTGGGACAGGAAGGCGGGAAGCAGCGCCAGGATCCGCCAGTGGAGGGCTTCCCGGTCGTAGCGGGTTTCTTCCGGCATCTGCGGCAGCCAGGCGCGGTAGATGCGCCAGGCGAAGGTGGCCGGCAGGGGAAAGTCCAGGTTGGCGGCGATTCCCGTTTCCAGCGCCATTTGCTGGGCCAGCCAGCGGGCCATGCCCGGGTTCTGGACCACCACCGTCTCCGATGACATGGGATCGGCCAGCGGCTGGCGCATCATGGCCACAAACCGCTCCAGGAGGACCTCGGTGCGGTTGCTGTGGTGGATGTGCATCATGGCAAGGTGTTTCAAACACAGGCTCTGATAGACCGGAATCCGGCATGATGGCCGCAAACCGTCAAGCGGTGAACCGGCTGTGGTGTAACACGTTGCGCACGAGGTCGCAATGCGCGTAGGCTTCATTGGATCCGGCGGCTGCCGTTTTCGGCGCACCCAGTGGCCTGGATTCCAGCGTCGGCTTCTTTTCTTGATCAAACTAGAGTATATAAAGGCAATCCTGCCATGAACCATGCCCTGGAGAACAGCTAATGGAAAAAGTCGGCTATGCCCTGCTATTGGCGGCGGCCCTCGGTTGGTTGAGCGGGATATTGATGGGGATTCCCCGTACTTTTCCCGCCGGTGTCATCGGGGTGCTGGCGATGGTGGGCGTCGGCCTTCTGTTTGCCAAGGTGCTCAAAGAGCGTTTGGCCAACAAAGAAGACGATCACTACGACAAGACGGTGGAAAAATAGGAGCCCGCCATGTTGATGACGACACAAGACGAATTCGCCGATTACGAGATCGCCCAGACGCTGGGACTGGTCAAGGGCAATACCATTCGTGCCCGGCATATCGGCAAGGATATCCTGGCCGGTTTGCGCAACTTGGTAGGCGGCGAGGTGAATGAATACACCAAGATGTTGGCTGAATCCCGCGAACAGGCCCTCGACCGGATGGTGTCGCAGGCCAGGATTCTGAACGCCGACGGGATCGTGAGCCTCCGCTTCACCACTTCCACCGTGATGCAAGGGGCGGCGGAACTGCTGGCCTACGGGACCGCCGTCAAGCTTCAGCCCAAAAACCGCAGACCATGAAAAACGCCGCAGAACGCCAGGGCGGAGCAAGGCCGGGGGCGGATCGGCCGGATGGGTTTCGCTTTAATTGTTCAGACTGTCGAATAGATGCCTGAAAACAGAGGTTTTTATATTGCATATTTAGTTTGACAGGTCGTGGGGGGAGGGGGTGGTAGCCACTGGTATGGCGATCAGGTTCAGGCCTGCAGCGGAAAATTTACTGCCAAAAGCCAAAAGGAGGAACGCCAATGAAAAGGTATGCCCTTACCGTCACAGTCTTTTTTGCCTTTTTTTTCATGGTTGGCACCGTGCATGCGGCCGAGGGGTTTTATGCCAGTTTAAATGCGGGGGTGGCCATCGCCGACGACTCGGATGTGGATTTTGACAACGGACTCAAGACCGAGTTCGAAATGAAAGAGGGAGTCGCGGTTTCGTATGCCATGGGGGGCAACCTCACCGAATTTTTCAGGGGTGAGCTGGAGCTTGGCTATCAGAAGAATGACTTTGACAACGTCAATGTTACCGGATTTGGAAAGGCTGATATCGGTGGCGATGTCGCGATATATTCGCTGTTGCTAAATGGTTACGCCGATTTCAAAAATACGACTATTCTTACACCTTTTGTGACGGTAGGCTTCGGTGCAGCCCAGGTTGATGTCAGCGATATCAGCGTGCCGGGGTACGGTACGGTGCTAAGAGCCGACGACGATATCGTTTTCGCCTACCAGGTGGGGGCGGGCGTCGGGATCGAGGTCCATCCCCGTGCCACGATCGATCTGAAATATCGCTATTTCGGGACTTCCGATCCGGAATTCGATCTCGCCGATGCTGAGGTCGCCAGCCACAATCTCTACGCTGGTTTCCGGGTTTACTTCTAAGCAGGCCGCCACGCCGACAAGTCGTCAATCCCCGCTTGTCTATCGCCCCTCTTCGTGAAAAGCGAGGAGGGGCTTATTTTCGGAGTCGGCAAGAATCAAAATCAGAGAGGTATCGTGAACAGCGACAACTGGCGTATCGCCAACCCGGACGGTAAAAAACGCATCATCGTCACCCGGGACCTGCCCGGTGATCGGTGGGTGGATATTCTCGTGGCCGCCGGTTGTCGGGTGGAGATCTTCACCGGCACCGCGGATTTGTCCCCCGACGAAATCCGCCAGAGGATGGGCTCGCGCTGCGACGGTGTCATCGGCCAGCTGGTGGAAGCGTGGAACGAATCCCTGTTTCAAGCGCTCCAGGGAGCCGGGGGCAAGGTTTACAGCAACTACGCCGTGGGGTTCAACAACATCGACCTGGCGGCCGCCACCCGCCGCGGCATTGCCGTGGGCAACACCCCGGGGGTGCTCACCGGGGCGACCGCCGAGCTGGCCGTGGCCTTGACCCTTGCCGCGGCACGGCGCATCGGCGAGGCCGAGCGTTACCTGCGGGCCGGAAAATGGGAACGGTGGCTACCGCACCTGTTCCTCGGCACCCAGTTGCGGGGCAAGACCGTGGGGATCATCGGCGCCGGCCGCATCGGCACCGCCTATGCCCGCATGATGATGGAAGGCCACAAGACCGATATCATCTATTACAGCCTTCACCCCAAGCCGGCGCTGGAGGAGCTTGCCGCGGCCTACAGCCGGTTTCTCGCTGCGCGGCGGGAGCCGCCGGTTGTCTGCCGGCGCGCCGAGGCGGTCGAAGACCTGCTGCGGGAAGCCGACTGTGTCAGCATCCACACGCCGCTGGATGACAGCACGCGGCATTTGATCAATGCAGAGCGGCTGGCGCTGATGAAGCCCGATGCCGTCCTGGTCAACACCAGCCGGGGGGCGGTGATCGACGAAGCGGCCCTGGTGGACCATTGCCGACGACACCCGCAGTTTCGTGCGGCACTGGATGTCTACGAGGATGAACCGGCCTTGGTGCCGGGTTTGGCGGACCTGGAGAACGTGGTGCTGGTGCCCCACATCGGATCGGCCACCCGTTGGGCGCGCGAGGGGATGGCCATTTTGGCGGCGTGTAACGTGGCCGGCGTGCTGGCGGGGCGTCCGGCGTGGAACCGCCCGGATATCGACGCGTTTTTGGAGGCGGACCCGCCTCCGGCGGCGCCGAGCATCCTCAATGCCGAGGCGTTGAACTTGCCACTGTTCAAGGCCACCGGCTGAATCGGCAGGATGGGCACGGCTGCGGCTCAGCAGAGTTTTTCGAAAAAGCCGTCCACCAGGGGCTCGTAGATTTTATACTCCGTGTTTACACCGGCAATGGCGTCGATCTGTCGCTGAATGGCGGACCGCTCCTCGCTGTGAAACCAGCGCTTCCATGCGTCGAGAGACTCCCAGGTGCTGCGAATCAGGTAGCCCCTTTCATCAGGCGGTTCGATGCAGCGCAGCGATGCGCTGCAGATGTAGCCGGGACGGGACTTGGCCAGAGATCTCAGCTTGATCATGAGCGGTGCCAGTTCCTTGGCCTTTTCCTCGACAAAATCCCTTCGGATCAACACTTCGATGCTCATTGACGCCTCCTCTTGGAATTTTTCGGTATTCGGTAAATTCGCAAAAAACGACACCTCGTTCATCCGTATCGCTTTCAGATCGAAACGGCAACCCGAACCGCTCCCGAACCTTCGAAAAGCATCCTGTCGCGGCGAGTGTGCCCGGAGCGGGAAAACGATTGCACAAAAGAATGGAAAATAAATGAATAAGCGCTCATCGGTTCGCCAAAGCCCCCGGCTGTTTCGAAGCCCGCTTCGGCCGTTGCGCAAAAGTGGTCTGGTAAAAAGTTATCTATTTGAAAATAAATAACTATTTTATCCTTTTAGAAAATACTGGACCGATTCGAATTTCCCCTTGACATATCGTCTTGGGTTTTGTTAGATGAATGAATATTCATTCACTGATAACTGCTGTATTTATCCATCGCTTGTGAGGAGGATCCCATGCACAGAAAAATCAGAACGGCCGCGGTGCTCGGCTCCGGCGTGATGGGAGGCGGGATTGCCGCCATCCTGGCCAGCGCCGGCGTCAAAACGTTGTTGCTGGACATCGTTCCCTTCGATTTGACCGAGGATCAAAAAAAGGATCCCAAGGCGCGCAACCGGATCGTGCAGGCCGGTTTCGACACGGTGGTCAAGTCCCGCCCGGCCCTGCTGATGCAGCCCAAGGACGCCAATCTGATCCGTGTGGGCAACTTCGAGGACGATTTCGACAAGCTGGCCGACGTGGACTGGATCGTGGAGGTGGTGGTCGAAAACCTCAAGATCAAGCGCGACGTTTTCGCCCGCATCGACAAGGTGCGTACCCCCGGCACCATCGTCAGCTCCAACACCTCCGGGATTCCCCTCAAGGCTATGAGCGAGGGGCTGAGCGAGGATTTTCGCAAGCATTTTCTCGGTACCCATTTCTTCAACCCGGTGCGCTACATGCATCTGCTGGAGATCATTCCCGGGCCCGACACACTGCCCGAGATTCTGCGATTCATGGCCGATTTCGGCGAAAAACGCCTGGGCAAGGGGATTGTCTGGGCCAAGGACACGCCCAACTTCGTGGGCAACCGCATCGGGGTCCAGGGGATGGTCAAGGCCATGCAGCTCATGGTCGAAGAGGGGCTGACGATTCCTGAGGCCGACGCCCTTTTTGGCCCGGTGATGGGCCGGCCCAAGACGGCCATGTTCAAGACGGCCGACCTGGTCGGCCTCGATACCCTGGGCCACGTGGCCAAGAACACCTACGAGCTGGTGACCGATGACGAGGAACGCGACAGCTTCGTGCTGCCCGAGTTCGTCGAGCAGATGATCGAAAAGAAGTTGTTGGGCAAAAAGAGCAAGGCCGGCTTTTACAAGACGGATTTGACGCCCGAGTGGAAGAAGGTGCGCAAGGTCATCGACCCGGCTACCCTGGAATACATCGAGTACGGCAAGGCCGATTTCCCCTGCCTGGCAGCGGCCAAGGCCGCCAAGACCCTGCCGGAAAAGATGCAGGCCATTGTCTACGGCGACGACAAGGGGGCTCGTTTTGCCTGGAAGGCCACTGCCAGCCAGTTGATTTATTCGGCCAACCGCATCCCGGAGATCTCCGACACCATCGTGGAAATCGACAATGCCATGAAGTGGGGCTACAACTTCGAAATGGGCCCCTTTGAGACCTGGGATGCCATCGGGGTCGAAAAGGCCGTCGCCAAGATGAAGGCCGACGGAATGAAGGTGCCGGAGAAGGTCGAGGCAATGCTGGCCGCCGGTAACCAGACCTTCTACAAGACCGAAGGCGGTCGGCGCTACTTCTACGATTTTGCCAGCGGAACCTACAAGCCGGTACCGGTGAGCGAAACCCAGATCGACCTGCCGGCCCTCAAGGGCGCTGGCAAGACCATCAAGACCTGCAACTCCGCCAGCCTGATCGATCTCGGCGACGACGTGCTGTGCCTCGAGTTCCACACCAAGATGAACGCCATCAACGGCGAGATCGTCGATTTCATGGGTGAAACCATCGACTATGTCGAGGCCAACGCCGCCGGATTGGTCATCGGCAACCAGGCCGGCGGGATGCCCGGCGCGTTTTCCGCCGGCGGCGACCTGGCGTTCATGGCCGGACTGGCCAAGGCGGGCAAGTTCGACGAAATCGACGCCTTCCTGAAGAAAGGTCAGGACGGGATGCAAAAGACCCGCTACGCCAGCTTTCCGGTGGTGGCCGCTCCCTACGGCCTGACCCTGGGCGGCGGCTGCGAAGTGTGCATCGGGGCTGCCGATCGCATCGTGGCCCATGCCGAGCTGTACATGGGACTGGTGGAAATCGGCGTGGGCCTGCTGCCCGGCGGCGGCGGCTGCCTCAACCTGTGGAAGAAGATGACCGCCAACATTCCGGAGAACGTCACCGACGTGGATTTGGCCAAGTTTTTCGTGCCCTGTTTCATGAACATCGCCATGGCCAAGGTGAGCACGTCGGCCGCCGAGGCGCGGACCAACGGGTATCTTGGCCCCAACGACCGGATCGTCTTCAACCGCGACTTGCTCATCGGTGAGGCCAAGCGGGAAGTACTGCGCATGGTCGAGGACGGCTACGCACCGCCGGTGCGGCGGCCCATCCGGGTCTTGGGCGAGGCGGCCCAGGGGATGATCCAGGCCGAGCTGTTCAACATGCAAGGCGCCGGGTATGTGAGCGAGTACGACGTCTTTTTGGCCAAGCGTATCGCCTACGTGATCAGCGGCGGCGACGCGCGCACCAACGCCATGATCGACGAGCAGACCATCTTGAACCTGGAGCGCCAAGCCTTCTGTGACTTCTGGAAACAGGAGAAGACCCAGGCCCGTGTCGAGCATATGCTCAAGACCGGCAAGCCGCTGCGCAACTAGTCGCCCGGACCGCTTTTTAAAGCGTTGATGAGGAGGATCGCACCATGAGAGACGCCTATATCGTAACTGCCGTCAGAACCCCCGGTTGCCGTCGCGGCAAAGGGGCTTTCAAAGACACCCGGCCCGAGGATTTGCTTTCCTTTATCCTGGATGCCGCCGTGCAGCGGACCCCCGGCCTGGACAAGGGCCAGGTGGACGACGTGATGATCGGCTGCTCGTTCCCCGAGGCCGAACAGGGACTCAACGTGGGCCGTATCGCCGTCCAGATAGCCGGGTTTCCCGACCAAGTCTCCGGGGCCACGGTCAACCGTTTTTGCTCTTCGGGTCTGGAGGCCATCGCCCAGTCGGCCATGCGCATCATGTGCGGCTGGTCGGATATCACCATCGGCGGTGGCCTGGAGTCCATGACCTACGTTCCCATGGGCGGCAACCTGGCCCGCCCCCATCCCGAGTACACCCGCGAGCACCCGGACCTGTACATCTCCATGGGCATGACGGCCGAAAACGTGGCCAACCGCTACAATATCAGCCGCGAGGACCAGGACCAGTTCGCCTACGAGAGCCAGATGAAGGCCTCCAAGGCCAAGGCGGAAAAGCTCTACACCGAGATCGTGCCCACCCCGGCCACCCGCTTCGTGCTCCAGGCCGACGGCACTTACAAGAAAGAGACGTTCCTGCAGGATTTCGACGACGGGATCCGCGAGTCGACCACCCTGGAAGGATTGGCCAAGTTGCGGCCGGTCTTCGCCCTCAACGGCACCGTCACCGCCGGCAACTCGTCGCAAACCACCGACGGGGCCGCCGTTTCGGTCATCATGAGCGAAAAGGCCGTCAAGGAGCTCGGCCTCAAGCCCGTCGCCAAGCTCAAGTTTTACACCACAGTGGGCTGCCGCGCCGACGAAATGGGCGTCGGTCCTCGCTACGCCATTCCCAAGCTGCTCAAGCTGGCCGGCTTGACCATCGACGACATCGGCCTGTGGGAGATCAACGAGGCCTTCGCTTCCCAGGCCCTTTACTGCATTCGCGAACTCGGTCTGGACAAGTACATGGACCGGATCAACATTCACGGCGGCGCCATCGCCCTGGGCCATCCCCTGGGCTGCACCGGGGCCAAGCTGTGCGCTACCCTGCTGACCAACATGCGCGCCAAGGGCGTCAAGTACGGCGTCGAGTCGATGTGCATCGGCGGCGGCATGGGGGCGGCGGCCCTGTTCGAGTTGTGCGACTAAAGCGGGGTGCGTTAACCCTGGCGAGATGCCACCGGGGGTGCCGGTGAGAGATGAACGGGGCCGATCCCTTTTGCGGGGATCGGCCCTTGTTTTTTGCCGCTGCGCTGTTTTCCTGGCCGCGCCGCGGCACTGATGGTTGACTGTTTGGCCGCCGCGTGTTCTTGTCGACCTTTGAAACGGGGCGGCTTCGGCCGCAAAGATCCATCCGAGCTGGCCCGCCGTTTAGGCTGCCTGCCCCAAAACTACAAATCCAGGAGAACGCATGGACGCCGAACTGTGTCGCCTGATCGAATCGTTTGCCGGCAGTGGTGGGAATTTGCTGGTTGTTACCGGGGAAGGGGTCTCGGAGGAATGCGGGGTGGCGTCGTTTCGTGCCGATCCGCGGCCCTTTATTTATCGGGGCAAGTCATACGAGGCCCGGGAGTTGATGACCTGGGCGCTGTTCGACCAGGCGCCCGACGTCGTCTGGGCGTGGCACCTGTTGCGGCTGGCGGAGGCGCGGCGGGGACAGCCGGGATTGGTTCATCAGGCCGCGGCTCGAGCCGCTGAGACCCTGGGGCCGCGATTGAAGGTAATCACCGAATGCGTCGACGGATTGCATCGACGCTGCCAACATCCGGCCGCGGGATTGTTCGAACCCCAGGGCAACCTGTTCTTCATGCACTGCGCAGCCGGCTGCACCCCGGCGCTGCACCCGGTTCCCGAGGCTCTGCAGGGCCGCACGGCCCAGCAGCCGCTCACGGCGGATGAATTGGCTTTGCTGCGCTGTCCGGCCTGCGGCGGTTTGACCCGCCCGCACATTCTCTGGCGCGATGAGAGCTACGACGAACCCCTCCACAGCGTCAATAGCATCCTCGAAACGGCCCGGCGCAGCGAGCTGCTGGTGATGGCCGGCTTTTCCGGTCACACCAACCTGGCCAACAAGGTGGCCTGGGAAATCACCCACAACCACCGGGCCCGTATCGTGGATATCAACCCCGAGCCCAACCCGGTGGCGGCCCTGGCCCGGCGTACCGGCGGCCTCGCCTTCAACACACCCCCGTCGGTGCTGCTCCCGCAGGTCCTGGAGACCTTTGTCGCCGCTGCGGGCTGAGCCAGGGGTTGCCGACCCGAGAAGTGGAGGACGGGGCTGCCGGCCGAAGTGCCTCCCCCTCCGCGCGGAACGGCCGGTCTCCGGTTGCCGCAGTTCCCTTCACGACGGATTCAGAAATACGGTCTCCTCCACCAGACGTTCGAATTCCCGGTCACCCAGCGGTGTCCAAGGCGATCGGGGCTGGAAATGAAACGCCGACCGCACGTCCGGGGCAAAAACCTTTCCCGCGCGAATGACCGGCGTCGGCAGCCGATAGCGGTGCCCCGGCGCCAAGGCCAGGATCAGGTCCGCCTCCTCGCCCCAGTCGAGCAGATCCACCAGCAGGGCGTTGACCACCTGGCCGTAGCCGCGCAGGTTCTTGCCCCGCCCGTCGTCGTAGATCTCCACCACCACCTCTGTCACGCGTAGGCCGTGGCCGGAGGAAACGTGCAAAAACGCTTCCTCCACCCTGTATTCGCCCTCATTGTAAGGAATCCAGGAACTCATGGGAATTTCTCCGTCTGGGTATCGATTGGCGGTGGCGCGCATTTGCTCATCGCCATCGCGGCACCTTTGGGGAAAAGCGGCCGCCTCCTCTTTGCCCTGTGCCTATAGCGCCTGTGCCCATCGGGCGCAAGGGGACGATGGTGCCGGGGGGCGGTTGGCGCCGGGGGCGGCATGCTTTACAAGCGCCGGCCCTTGTGCCATATATTTCCTTTGATCAAAGTTGGTTAGCCGCCCACGGACCAAAACGCCCCGGAGGTTGTCGGATAGATGATCGAGGAGTTGGCCATCAAAAATTTCGCCATTATCGAGGACCTGCGCATCCGGCTGGCGCCGGGCCTGACGATTTTCAGCGGTGAAACCGGAGCTGGCAAGTCCATCATCATCAGTGCGGTGAACCTGCTGCTGGGCGGCCGGGCTTCGTCGCGGCTGATTCGCACCGGAGCCGAAAGCGCCGAACTCGAGGCCCTGTTTCAGGTCGCCCCGGACAGCCCGGCGGCCCGGGCCATGGTCGAGCACGGCTACGACCCGGCCGACGGCCTGCTGGTGCGGCGCATCATTCACCGCGACGAGAGCAACCGTATCTACATCAACGGATCTCTTGCCACCGTGGCGGTGCTGGCCGAGCTGACCGGCTCCCTGGCCTCCATCTCCGGCCAGCACGCCCATCAGACCCTGCTCAAGGAGGATGCGCACCTGCTTGTTTTGGACCGCTACGGCGGACTCATGGCCCTGCGGCAAGCCGTGGCCGAGGCCTATCGCGCCATTCAACCGCTGCTGGCCGAGGGCCGACACCTTGAGGCGCTCAAGGTCCGCCAGAGCGAGCGGATCGAGCTGCTCCGGTTTCAGCGCGCCGAAATCCAGGCCGCCGGCCTTGTGCCCGACGAAGACGAGGTCCTGGAGCGCGAACGCCAGGTGCTGCGCCATGCCGAGACCCTGATGCGGGCCCTCGACCGGGGCATCGCGGTTCTCTACAGCGGCGATGGGGCGGTGCTGGAACAGGTGGCGGCCGTGGGCAAGGAGATGGCCCGGGCCGCGGCTATCGACCCGGCCTTGTCCGCCTTTGCCCACCGCCTGGATGAGATGGGCATCCTTATCCAGGAGCTGTCGGTGGAGATGCAGACGCATTTAGGCACCCTGCAAGTCGACGAAGGGCGCCTGGCCCAGGTGGAGGAACGTCTCGAGGTGTTGCGGCGGCTGAAGAAAAAATACGGCGGCACCCTGCCCAAGGTCATCGATCACCTGGAGGACGTCGAAAGGGAGCTCGACGGCATCGAGAATATCGACGCGCGCATCGAGGCCAATCGGCGCGCTCTCGAGGATGCCGCCGCCGGTTTGGCCGAGTGTTGCCGTCGGCTGTCCGTCGGGCGCCAAGCGGCGGCCCGGGACTTGGCCCGGGCGGTGGAGGCGGCACTCGCCACCCTGCGAATGGAAGGCACCCGCTTCGAGGTGGCCATGAGCCGGCCGGCGGCCGGCGCCGGCACCGAGCCGTACCTGGTTGTGGATGGGACTGTGGCCGGCGAGGCGGGTATCGACCAGGTGACCTTCATGCTGGCGCCCAACGTGGGCGAGGCCTTGAAGCCGCTGGCTGCCATCGCTTCCGGCGGCGAGCTGTCGCGGGTGGTGCTGGCCCTGAAAGCCATCCTGGCGGCCAACGATGCAGTGGAAACGGTGGTGTTTGACGAGGTCGATGCCGGCATCGGCGGCGCCGTTGCCGAGGTGGTGGGGCGCCGTCTGCATGACTTGGCCCATCATCACCAATTGATTTGCATCACCCACCTGCCCCAGATCGCCCGTTTCGGCGACCACCATTTCCGCATCGAAAAAACCGTGGTCCAGGGGCGCACCCGCACCGCCATTCATCCCCTGGACGACAAGGGGCGCTTGGAAGAATTGGCCCGGATGCTGGGCGGGGAAAAAATTACCGGCCGGACGCTGGCCCATGCCCGCGAGTTGCTCGAACAGCGATGACGGGATGCCACTGGCCTTAATTTCTTGACACCGCATCCCGCCGGGCACTATTTTAAAAATTTTCATCGTGCTGGCTCCGGTGCCGCCAGCCCCGGCGCGGGACGGTGCGGGCCAATTGGATTTCAGGAGGTTCCCCATGCCCATTTACGAGTTTAAGTGCCTTTCTTGCAACGCGCTTTTCGAAGTGCTGATCATGGACAGCGGCGACGAGACCGAGGTCCGGTGCCCATCCTGCAAGGAAACTAACTTCCAGCGGGTAATGAGCGCTGCCAGTCACCAGGTGCGTTCCGGCCGCTCCGGCGGCGCCAAGGTGGAAAGCCACAATTGCGCCACCGGGTCCTGCTCGACCCTTACCCTGCCCGGCCCGGATTGATCCGCCCGCCGGGTCGATGCCTTTGCCGGGACCAGCCGAGCGTTGACAGCCGGCCTGTCCATATTTAGTTTTGTCGCCTTGGAAAGAGGGCTATGAAGACGCTGCACCACAAGGAAAAAGAGCAGTTCAAAAAGCTTTTCGGTCAGGAGGGCATCGACCGATTCGAAGATCGGTTAAGGGTTCTCGAGGTGCTGTTGCAGATCGAAGGGCACCCCACCGTCTCGGAGGTCCACCAGCGCTTGGCCGATGAAGGCGCGGCGCTGGATGCGGATTTTGTCCGGGAGACCCTAAAACTCATGTGCCAGCTGGGATTCGCCCGGCGCAGCCGCTTCGGCAACGCAGAGGTGCATTACGAACCCCTGCACCTTGGGCAGCACCACGATCACATGATCTGCACCAAGTGCCGCCGGATCTACGAGTTCCAAAGCGACCCGCTCGAAACGCTGCAGATCAAGATCGCCGAGGCCCACGGCTTTCATCTCCTCCAGCACCGGGTGGAATTCTACGGGATTTGCGCCGAATGCCTCAAGGAGCGCATCGATCGCATGCCCCTGGACATGGCCCGGCCCGGTGAGCGGTTGACCATTATCAATTTCACCGGCGGTGCCGGCGCCCGTATGCGCCTGATGACCATGGGGCTGCGCGTTGGCGACAGCGTCGAGGTGATTACCAACATCAATGAAGGACAGATCGCTCTGGCGTTGGAAAACCGGCGCCTGGTAATCGGTCGGGGGCTGGCGCAGAAGATTCTTGTACGCCCCGACCGCGCCAAACCGGGGAGGCCGTTGAGCCACAACGCCGAGGACTGAGATTAACCGGGATGTTGACACTGAAAGATATGCGGGAAGGGCAGGAGGCCGTCATTGCCCGGGTGGGCGGCAACGGCGCCCTGCGGCGGCGCCTGTTGGAAATGGGCTTGCGCAGCGGTGTGCGGATCCGGATCGAAAAGTACGCCCCTCTGCGCGATCCGCTCGAACTGGTGATCAACGCCATGCACGTGTCGCTGCGCGTGGAGGAAGCCGCGAAAATCGAGGTCGATCCGGTCGGCCAATGACTGCCGGCATCGGCCACCGCTTTCCGTCCTATCATGAGCCCGTCTGAATTCGTGTCGCTCACCACTTTGGACAGGATCCGCCCATGTCGTCTGCCAAGCACCTGACCATCGCCTTGGCCGGAAACCCCAACTCCGGCAAAACCACCATTTTCAACGCCATCACCGGCACCCGGCAGAAAGTGGGCAACTGGCCCGGGGTGACGGTGGAGAAAAAAGAGGGGCACGTTCAGCGCTTCGGCTATGAGCTGACCATTATCGACCTGCCGGGCACTTACAGCCTGACCCCGTTTTCCATCGAGGAGATCGTGGCCCGCGACTTTGTCCTCGATGCGCGGCCCGACGTGGTCATCGACATCATCGACGCTTCCAACCTCGAGCGCAGCCTCTACCTGGCCACCCAGTTGCGCGAGATCGACTGCAAGGTGCTTTTCGCCCTCAACATGGCCGACCTGGCGCGCAGCAACGGCATCCGCATTGACGCGGCCAAGCTGAGCGAGCTACTGGATCTGCCGGTGGTGTTCACGGTGGGAAACCGGCAGGAGGGCATCGATGAGCTGCTCCAGAAAGCCATCGACCTGGCCGAATCCGGGGCGCCGGTGCCGCAGAAGCGTCGCGTGCGTTACAGCCAGGACATCGAGGCGGCCATTGCAAGCCTGCGGGCTTTCATGGAAAGCAACGCCGACGGTTCACTCCCCTACAACCCGCGTTGGACGGTCATCAAGCTGCTCGAAGACGACCGCATCGTCCGGCAGCGGATCCTGGCCGCTACCGGGGAAAACGGTCCAAAGATCATCGGGGAAGCCGACCGGCTTCGCCGCCAACTGGCCGACCGCTACGACGATGCGCCGGAAATCGTCATGACCGACGAGCGCTACGGCTTCATCGCCGGCATCGTGCGCGAGGTGCTTACCCCGGCCCGGCGTCAGCGGGTGGACATGTCGCGCGCCATCGACAAGGTTCTGACCGATCGCTTTCTCGGCTTTCCCATCTTTGTCTTCTTCATCTGGGCCATGTTCCAGTTGACCTTTTCCCTCGGCGCCTATCCCATGGACTGGATCGGGGCCGGATTCGAGGCCGTCGGCGGCCTGATCCAGCACTGGATGCCCGAATCGCTCTTGAGGGACCTGCTGGTGGACGGGGTCTTGGCCGGGGTGGGCAGCGTGGCGGTATTTCTGCCCAATATCCTGATCCTGTTTTTTTGTATTTCCCTTTTCGAGGATACCGGCTACATGGCCCGGGCCGCCTTTTTGATGGACCGGATCATGCACCTGGTAGGCCTGCACGGCAAGTCGTTCATCCCGATGCTGATGGGCTTCGGCTGCAACGTGCCGGCCGTGATGGCGGCACGGACCCTGGAGAGTGAAAAGGATCGCATCCTCACTGTCCTGGTGACGCCGTTTATGAGCTGCTCGGCCCGGCTGCCGGTTTACCTCGTTCTGGCGGGCACGTTTTTCGCCCAGCGGGCCGGAACCGTCATTTTCGGCATTTATCTGCTGGGCATCGTGATGGCTATGCTCTCCGGTCGCCTGTTTCGCAAGACGCTGTTGCCCGGCGCCGACGCCCCTTTCGTCATGGAGCTGCCGCCGTACCGCATGCCCATGTTCAAAAGCCTGATGATTCACATGTGGGACCGGGCAAGGATGTTCATCCAGAAGATGGGCGGGGTGATCCTGGTGGGAGCGGTGATCGTCTGGGTGCTGAGCTCTTTTCCCCGCCAGGTGGACTACCGCCAGGACTATGGGGCCCTGCGGGAGGCTGCCGTCACCCGGTGGCAGGAGCAGATCGCCGCCGCGGATTCCGTCCGGCGGCCGGTGCTGGAGATGGAACTTTCCCGGGAGCTGGCCGAACTGCGCCGGCAGCAGCGCACCGAGCAAATCGCCCAGAGCTACATGGGGCGCATCGGAAAGACGCTGGAGCCGCTGGTGGCGCCCATGGGCATCGATTGGCGCGGCGGCGTGGCCCTGCTCAGCGGGGTGGTGGCCAAGGAGATCGTCGTTTCCACCATGGGGGTGCTGTACGCAGCGGAAGCCGATTCCGAGGATGCCCTGGGCCGGGCCCTGCGGGCGGCGGGCATGACCCCCCTGGCGGGACTGGCGATGATGGCCTTCGTGCTGCTCTACGTCCCCTGCCTGGCCACGGTGGCCGCCGTGCGGCGGGAGACCGGCAACCGCTGGATGGTGTTTTCGGTGGTCTACAGCACCGGTCTGGCGTGGTTGGTGGCGGTGGCCATCTACCAGGGCGGGCGGCTGCTGGAATTGTCCTGAAGGACCGGTGGCAGTCAAGCCTTCAACCAACCAGAAAGGAGGCGGTCATGCTTGAAGAAATCTTGCAAGGCCTGCGATGGCTTGGACACGACGGCTTTGCCGTGACGGGCACCGGGCAGACCGTCGTCTTCGATCCTTACCAGGTGGCGGTGCCGCTTTCCGCGGATGTGGTGCTGGTGACCCATCCCCACTACGACCACTGCTCACCTGAAGACATCGCCAAGGTGAGCCATGAAAAAACGGTGATCGTCACCGAGGCCGAATCCGCCGCCAAGCTCAAGGGTGATGTGCGCCTGTTGGCACCGGGCGGCCGCATGACGATCGGCTCCGTTTCCATTGAAGCGGTGGCGGCCTACAACACGGACAAGAAGTTTCACCCCAGGGCCAAGAACTGGCTGGGCTTCGTGGTGACCCTGGACGGCACCCGCATCTATCATGCCGGCGATACGGACTTGATCCCGGAGATGGACGCCATCGAGTGCGACGTGGCCCTGCTGCCGGTCTCGGGCACCTACGTCATGACCGCCGCAGAGGCCGTCGAGGCGGCTCGCCGTATCAAGCCGAAGGTCGCCATCCCCATGCACTACAACACCCTGGTGGGGTCCCGGGCCGATGCCGAGCGATTCAAGACGGGATTGGCGGGGATCTGTGATGTGCGGATCTTGACGCCGTGAAGCCGCGCGTGGTTTTTGCGGCCCTGGCCATCTGGCTTCTGGCCGCCGGGCTTGCCCAGGCCGAACGGCTCGCCGTGAAGGTCCCCAAGGCCAACGTCCGCAGCGGGCCGGGCACCGAGCACGCCGTGATCTGGCAGGTGGAGCAGTATTACCCGGTCAAGGTGATTGAACGCAAGGGGGCGTGGTGCCTGTTTGAAGATTTCGAGGGGGACCGGGGCTGGCTGCACAACTCGCTGCTCGGCAAGCTGGAAACGGTGGTGGTGGCCAAAAACAACTGCAACCTGCGCGCCGGGCCCGGCACCGACCATCCAGTGGTGCTGGTGGCCGATGCGGGGGTGCCGTTCAGGGTCCTCGAACGCCGGGGCCAGTGGCTCCGTGTCCGGCATGCCGATGGCGAGACCGGCTGGATTGCCAGGACGCTGGTGTGGTAAGGAAAAAAGGCCAAGGCTGTTGAACGCCCAAGGGCCCATGGCACCGCACGGTCTTGTATCCGGCCGACAGGCCTGATGAGCCCTGCTATCCCTAATTTTCTTGTTTTTTCACTAACCCCTTCATTCAAGGAGAATGCGACAGATGGCCGTTGCCGAAAAAAAACCGAGCCGCAAGGAACTGCTCAAGGAGCCCGATCAGTTTATCACCTTCAGTGGCAAGATGATCGCCTTCGGCCAGCGCCATCGGCGCTCCCTCACCTACGCCGCGGCGGCTCTGGCCTGCCTGCTGGTGGTGTTCACCGCCGCGCGTTACTGGTTGGCCCGCTCCGAGAACACGGCCTTTGCCCTCCTGGATCAATACACGGCCCAATACCGCGCCGAGCGCAGCGCGGCCGAAAATTCCCCTGAAAAGGCATGGGCGGCGGTCCGGGAGGGCTTCGAGACGCTCATCGCCGATTATGGCAACCGGGTCGGAGGAAAGCTGGCGCGCATCCGTTATGCGGACATCTGCTACCAGGCCGGGCGCATCGATGAGGCCATCGGTCTCTATGAGCGGGTTCTGGAAGATTTTGACGATGCCCCGTTTTACCGCGCCCTGATTTTGAACAGCCTCGGCGATGTCTACGCCGACAAGCAGGATTGGCAAAAGGCGGCCGGTTACCTGAACCAGGTGGTGGCCATGCCCGAAGCGCCGCTGCGCGACAAGGCCCTGTTTGCGCTGGCCGGCATCTACGACGCCCAGGGCCGCCGGGATGAAGCTGCGGCCGCCTATCGCAAGCTTGTCGATGAGTTCGGGGACTCCATCTATGCCGGCGTGGCACGGGAACGGGCCCAAGGATAAACCCCGGTCGGGAAGTACTTATCATCAGGCGTCAGTCAGCTCGTTTGTTTCGATGAGGGCGGCGACGTCGATGTCGTATTTTTTCAACTTCTGGTTCAGCCCGCTCTTGCCGATGCCCAGGATTTCAGCCGCCCTGGCCTGAACGCCGCCGGCGGTGCGCAATGCCCGTACGATCATCTCGCGTTCGACCTTGGCCAGCGTATCGTAGAGCTTGGCCTCGGCGGGGATGCCCCCCATGCGCAGGGAGGTGGCGATGGTATCGCGGAATTCGGCCGGCAAATCTTCCACCCCGATAGTATCCCCGGGGCACAGGATCATGGCCCGTTCCACGATGTTTTCCAGCTCGCGTATATTCCCCGGCCACTGGTGGGCGTCGAGCAGGCGCCTTACCTCCGGTGAAATCCCGGTGATGGGGGCTGCATTCTTGCGCTCGGGAGTGTATTTCTTGATGAAATGGGAGACGAGCAGGCGGATGTCCTCCTTGCGTTGCCGCAGCGGCGGCAGGTCGATGTGGACCACGTTGAGGCGGTAAAAAAGATCCTCGCGGAACCGGCCCCTGGCCACCTCCTCGCGCAGGCGGCGGTTGGTGGCGGCGATGACCCGGATATTAACCGTGATCGGCTTGGTGCCGCCGACGCGCTCGAAGCTCTTTTCCTGCAACACGCGCAGCAGCTTTACCTGCAAGGGCAGGGGAAGGTCGCCGATCTCGTCCATGAACAGGGTGCCCCCGTCGGCGAGTTCGAAGCGTCCCTTTTTCATGGCGTGGGCCCCGGTGAAGGCGCCCTTGTCATGGCCGAACAGTTCGCTTTCCAGCAGGTTCTCCGCCAG
>DQXI01000194.1 GCA_011042305.1 Desulfobacteraceae bacterium | reverse complement strand
CCGAGCCAGGTGAGCACGTGGTGGGCCGTGTTGTGGGCCAGGATGGCCACCCGGTCGTATTTTCGCACCCCCAGGTCGCGCAGGGCGTGGGCCGTCCGGTTGCATTCGGCTTCCAGGGCGGTGTAGGTGTAGGTGCGGTCACCGAAGATCAAAGCGGCCTTGTCCGGGTAGTGATAGGCGCTGCGGCGGATCATGTCGGCGATGACCCAGCGGTTGACCCGGTTGTAGCGGTCGGTCAGAAAGGAGAGGTTGTCGGCGTTCAGTTCGTTGAAGCGGGCCTTGTCAGCGTCGTCGAGGGGGCGATTCATTCGCATGGGCGGCTCCTGGCGATGAGAAGAGGTTTGGCGAAAAAAAACGAACGGGCCGAGGCCGATGATCAGCCGAGACGGTCGGTAAAATAGCACAAAAAAAAATTGAAAAGAAAGAGGATACCTTGCCCCCCGTGCATTCAGATCCAGGACTTGTCGACGAGACCTTCGCCCGGCAGCGCAACGCGTTGGCCGAACTGCTCGCCCGGCTTTGGTCTCTGGCCGAGGCGGCCGGCAGCAGCGATCTGCTTCCGGTGATCGACCGGTTGCGCGCCACCCTGGCCGAGCCGTTCCTTTTCGTGGTTGTCGGCGAGATCAAGGCCGGCAAGAGCAGCTTTGTCAACGCCCTGTTGGGCGCCGACGTCTGCCGGGTGGACCCGGCTCCCTGCACCGATGCCATCCAGGAAATCGTCTGGGCGCCCGAGCCGGCGGAGACGCAGATCGATCCCCACCTGCGCCGCATCGGCGTGCCGGCGGAAATTCTCAAGGACATCGCCATCGTCGATACCCCCGGCACCAACACCATCATCGAGCACCACCAGGAGATCACCCAGCGCTTCATCCCCAACAGCGGCCTGGTGATCTTCGTGTTCCCCGCCAAGAACCCCCACACCCGCTCCGCCTGGCAACTGCTGGAGGCCGTCAGCGACGAGTGGCGCAAGCGCGTGGTGTTTGTCCTGCAACAGGCCGACCTGGCCACCGAGGCCGAGCTGGCCGTCAACACGGCCAAGGTGATCGAGTACGCCCGGGACCGGGGGATTGCCGAGCCGGAGATTTTCGCCACCTCGGTCATGCGCGAACTGGCCGGCCAGCCGGGAAGCGGTTTCGAGCAGATGCGCCGCTTTATCCGGGACACGGTGACCGGCGGCCGGCATCTTTTCCTCAAGCTGCGGGCCATCCTGGACACGAGCGAATCGCTTTTTGAAAAAATCGGCGCGGCCCTGGCCGAGGCCCGCCGCCAGCTCGAAGCCGACCGCCGGCGCAGCCAGGATCTGGCCGGGCGGATGGACAATCGCCGGGAACGCAGCCTGGAACAGGCGACGTCTCTGGTCCGCGAAGTGCTGGAGCGATTCGACAAGTGCGGTGAGGCGACCTACCAAAAATTCGCCGACGGCTTGGCCGTACCCACTTTTTTCCGGCGTTCGGTGGGCGCCGCCTTCGGCCGCAGAGGCGGCATGGCCGGTTGGATGGAGCGGCTTCAGGCCCAATTCGAAGCTTGTCTCGACAAGGAGATCGATGCGGTGTTGAGCCGCAGCGGCCGGCGCATCCTGACCGATATCGAGGATTTTTTGCAGGAGCTGGCCGCTTCGTTATCCGAGATGAGCGGCGCGGCGCAGCGGCCCGAAGAGCCGGTGATCGATTTCTGGCAACGCCGGGACGACCTGATCGACGAACTGCAGCGCAGCATGGCCGAACTGCGGCCCGAGACCCTTTTTTCCGAAAAATTGGCACGGAACCCGGAGCGGGCCGGTTCGACCCTGGTGGGCGGTAGCGCCATGACTCTGGTGGGCGCGTTGCTGCTGGCCACGACCCACATCACGGTGCTCGATGTCACCGGGGGGCTGCTCACCGGGGTGGGGGTGCTGCTCACCGGCGGCGCCCTGGTGGCCCGCCGCGGACGGATGCGCCGGGAGTTCAAGGAGAATCTCAAGGCCGGCCGGGCGCGCCTCGGCGAGGCCCTGGAGACGCGCCTTGCCGCGGAGATCAGTGCCATCTACGAGCGGATCGGCCGGCGGCTGAACCCCTTCTTGCAGTACGTCAACGAACGCATGGAAGCCCTCGAGAGCATCCATGAGCGAGGCAAGGACCTGGGGGAGGCCTTCCGACGCCTCTCGGCCGAGGTTGATCAGGCCGCCGACGCCCGCCGGCGATCCATCGATTGACATCGTTTTTGCCCTGGTTTTTTTCGGATCGATTGGATCCTCCAGGGGCGCTACTCCATGAGAATAGGCAGCGGCGTGCACTGCCAGATGTCGCGGTTGTACTCCTTGATGGTGCGATCCGAAGAAAAACGGCCCATCCGGGCCACGTTCAGGATGGCGCTGGTGGTCCAGGCCTGGCGGTCCCGGTAGCGCTCGTCGACTTGCCTCTGGCAGTTGTGGTAAGCGGCGAAATCGGCCAGGACCATGAAGCGGTCTTCCCTGAGGAGCGGTTCGATCAGGGGATGAAACAGGTCCCGCTCCTCCGGCGAAAAGAAGCCTTTTTGAATCAAGGAGAACACTTCGCTCAAGAGGGGATCCGCCGCCAGGTAGTCGGCAGGATGGTAATCGGTTCGCAAGGCGGCCACCTCGTCGTTGGTCAGTCCGAAAATGAAGATGTTCTCGCGCCCCACGGCCTCCATGATTTCGATGTTGGCCCCGTCCAGGGTGCCGACGGTCAGGGCGCCGTTGAGGGCCAGTTTCATGTTGCTGGTCCCCGAGGCTTCATAGCCGGCGATGGAAATCTGCTCCGAGAGATCGGCGGCCGGGAAGATTTTTTCAGCCAGAGAAACCCGGTAGTTGGGCAAAAACACCACCTTGATGCGATTGCGGGTTTGCAGGTCGCGGTTGAGCATTTCGGCCACGTGGCAGATCAGGCGGATGATCAGCTTGGCGCGGGCGTATCCCGGAGCTGCCTTACCGCCGAAAAAGAAGACCCGCGGGTGAAAACTGAAGCTGCTGTCGTGTTTCAGCTTCAGCCAGCAGTAAATCACGTTGAGGATGTTGAGCAGCTGGCGCTTGTACTCGTGGATGCGCTTGAGCATGACGTCGAAAATGGCCTCGGGCGAAACGCCGACCCCGGTCAGGTCCATGGTCAACCGGGCCAGGACCTCCTTGTTGATGCGTTTGATGGAGATCCATTGCTGGAGGAAGGACTCGTCGGGGTTCTTGGCATTGATGAAGGATTCCAAGTGCCTGAGTTCGTCGAGATTGGTGACCCATTTGCGCCCGATGCGGCTTTCGATCAGCCCCGCGAGGGCCGGGTTGGCCGCCAGCAGCCAGCGCCGGGGCGTAACCCCGTTGGTCTTGTTGTTGAAGCGCTCGGGGAACATGTCGTAGAAATCCTTCAGTTCCTTTCTGCGCAGCAGCCTGCTGTGCAGCTCGGCCACCCCGTTGACCGAACGGGAGCCGACGATGGCCAGGTGGGCCATGCGGACCATTTTTTCCGGCCCTTCCTCGATGATCGACATGCGTCGCATCCGGTCGGTGTCGTTGAGATACAGCGTCGACACATCGCGCAGGAAGCGCCGGTTGATTTCATAGATGATCATCAAGTGCCGCGGCAGCAGGCTTTCGAGCATCGACACGGGCCATTTTTCCAGGGCTTCGGCCAGCAGGGTATGATTGGTGTAGGCGAAGGTGCGCTGGGTGATGTCCCAGGCGCGATCCCAGCCCATCTGGTAACGGTCGAGCAGCAGGCGCATCAGCTCGGCGATGGCCAGCGAGGGGTGGGTGTCGTTTAGCTGGATAACCACTTTTTCGGGAAACAGGGAGAAATCCTTGTGCTCATGGAGGTAGCGGCGGATGATGTCCTGGATGGAACAGGAGACGAAAAAGTACTGTTGCTTGAGGCGCAGCTCCTTGCCCGCGTAAATCTGGTCGTTGGGATAGAGGACCTTGGAGATGTTTTCAGACAGGTTTTTTTCTTCCACCGCCTTGAGATAGTCGCCGTCCTGGAAGTACCCCAAATCGAACTCCCGGCTGGCCCGCGCCGACCAGAGGCGCAGGTTGTTGACGGTGTTGTTGCCATAGCCGATGATGGGTACGTCATGGGCAACGCCGATGACCCGGTTGGTGTCGCACCACTCGGTCACAAGGCGTCCGTCGGGCATGTGGGTCTGCTTGACGAACCCGTTGTAATCCACGGAAAAATTGTACTCCGGCCGGCCGATTTCCCAGGGATTGCCGAACTTGAGCCAATTTTCGGGCAGTTCCACCTGGCCCAGATTGCGGATGGCCTGGTCGAAGATCCCGAATTCGTAGCGGATACCGTAACCCTGGGCCGGCAGGGCCAGGGTGGCCATGGAGTCGAGAAAACAGGCGGCCAAGCGTCCCAAGCCCCCGTTGCCAAGGCCCATGTCGGGCTCCATCTCGGCCAGCTCCTCCAGGTCGATATCCAGTTCCGCCAACGCTTTCTGGGTTTCCTGGTAGATGCCCAGGTTGACGAGATTGCTAACCAACATCCGTCCCATGAGGTATTCGGCCGACAGGTAATAGACGCGCCGGACGTCATGTTTATGGTATTTTTGCTGGGTCTTGATCCAGCGTTCGATTATCCGGTCGCGTACCGTGAGGGCCAGGGCGGTGTACATGTCCTGGGTGGTGGCGGTATACTGATCCTTTGAAAGCGAGTACTCGAGATGATTGGCGAAGGAGAGCTGGATGCTGGCGGCATCCAGCCCTTTTTTGACGGTGCCCCAATTCTTGAACAGCCTGTGGTTTTTCATGGTTGGCGATTCCGTTGAGAGGGGGGAAAGCTGCGAATGCAGGCCTTTGGATCGGCGCCTCGATGCCATGGGCCCGATTTCAGCATAAGCACACTATGGCCACGGGGTCAAATTCGGCCGTTTCATCCATCGGCGGGAGTTTTTGCCCCGTCGAGGGCAAGAGCGGTTTGACTTGCCCTCGGTCCAAGAGTACCAATGGGTATCG
The DNA here is from genome assembly GCA_011042305.1 of Desulfobacteraceae bacterium. Taxonomy (GTDB): domain Bacteria; phylum Desulfobacterota; class Desulfobacteria; order Desulfobacterales; family UBA2174; genus UBA2174. The sequence continues at coordinate 16,657 of DQXI01000194.1, read as the reverse complement.
CGGCACGGTTTCCGTGTTCATGGATCGGTGGAACAGGAGGGAGGCGTCATGATGGAAGACCGTATTGAGGTGCGTGAGGATTACGCTTTTAGCGATTGGTTGTACTATACGGCAGCGGCCCTGGTGCCGCTATTCACCGGAGCGGTGGCCATCTATCCGCAATCCGCCCTTGGCTTGGTTTCTTACGGGGGTGTCGTGTTGGCCGGCGTCGCCGTGGTGATGCATCTTTTCTGCACCCATTGCCCCCATTACCAGAAACCGGGCCGTTTTTTGAAGTGCATTTTCTTCTGGGGCTTGCCCAAATTCTTCGCTCCGCGAAATGGTTCCTTGACCCGCCTGGAGAAGCTGGTGGCGGTGGCGGCGATGGGGCTGGTGCTCTTTTTCCCGCTGGCCTGGCTGGCGGAAGAGCCGGGCCTGCTGCTGGTGTACCTGCTTTCCCTGGCGGTTTTTCTGGCCACGGTGCGTCGCCATGAATGCCGGCGCTGCGTCTTTTCGGACTGTCCGGCCAACGCGGTGCCGGGCCAGACGCCGGGGCGACAGGGCAACGTTGGTTGATCTCTGCGGGTAATCCATGTCCTTCCATCTGTGGATAGCGCTGGAGATTTTTTTCAGCGTGCTCGCCGTGGGGCACGCCCTGCTGCACAAGCGCGATTCCCGGGCCGCCCTGGGCTGGATCGCCGTCAGCCTGGTTTTTCCCTTTGTCGGCCCGCTGCTCTATTTCGTGTTCGGTGTCAACCGGGTGCGTACCCATGCCCAGCAACTGGGGCTGCGGACCCAGTGGCGCTTTGATGCGCCGCATTTCGAGCCCCTGGTCCTCGACGAGACGGCCCTGGAAAGCTCCCCTGTGCCTGGTGCGCTGCGCGCCATGGCTCGGGTTTCGGACACCGTTACCGGGGTGCCCCTGGTGGCCGGCAACCGCGTGGAGATGCTCGTCGACGGCGATCAGGCGTATCCGCTGATGCTGGAAGCCATCGATGCGGCGCGGAGACGAATCTTTCTCACCACCTACATCTTCGAAACCAACCGCATCGGCCGCCGTTTTATCGACGCCCTGGCTGCTGCGGTGGACCGCGGGGTGGATGTGCGGGTGATCATCGACGGCATCGGCGAGTACTATTCATGGCCGCGCGCCGGGACCCTGCTCAAGCGCCGCCAAGTGCCGGCAGCGCGTTTCTTGCCGCCCCGGCTGCTGCCGCCCACCGTGCAGATCAACCTGCGCAACCACCGCAAGCTGCTGGCCGTAGACGGGCGCATCGGGTTCGTCGGCGGGATGAACATCGGCGATCGCCACATGACTGCGGTCCCCAAGCGCTGGCGCCAGCCGATGCGTGACGTGCATTTCAAGGTGATCGGTCCGGTGATTCGCCAGCTGGAACAATGCTTCGTCGAAGATTGGCGCTTTTGCACCGGCCAGCGCCTGGAGCTTTCGCCGGAATGCCATCCGTTGGCCAACGGCGCCTTGTGCCGCGCCATTGTCGATGGGCCCAACGAGGACCTGGACAAGCTGGCATCGATCCTGGGAGGCGCCATCGCCGCGGCCCATCGGCGCATCGCCATCATGACGCCGTATTTTCTGCCGCCGCGGGGAATCTTGAGCGCGCTGCAAACCGCGGCCCTGCGGGGGGTGGCGGTGGACGTGGTGCTGCCCCGGCGCAGCAACCTGCCCTACGTGGATTGGGCGACGTGCAACATGCTCTGGGAGCTGCTCAAGTGGGGCGTACGCGTCTTCTGGCAGCCGCCGCCGTTTTCCCACACCAAACTCTTCGTTGTGGACGGCACCTATGCCCAGTTCGGTTCGGCCAATATCGATGCGCGCAGCCTGCGCCTCAACTTCGAGCTGAACCTGGAAACTTTCGACTCGACCGTCAGCGGGCGCATCGAGCGTTTCATCGATGAGGCCATCCATAAATCCAGCCCGGTGTCCATCGCGCAGTTGGACGGCCGGTCCTTGCCCATCAAGCTGCGCGATGCGGCGGCCTGGCTTTTTTCACCGTACCTGTAACAAGCATGCCGGCGCATGCACCTGGACGCTCGAACCAGAAGCCGGAGCGGGCGGACGCGTCAGGCCGCTCCCACCGGCAGACCCGGAACGCGCCGCAGGCGCCAACCTTGAAAAGGAGATCCCCATGATCAGCGTCGACATCCCCGGTTGGGGGCCGATTCGGGTTGAGCACATTGTCTTGGATTACAACGGCACCCTGGCGGTGGACGGTATTCTGGTCCCCGGAGTGGCCCAGCGACTGCAGCGCCTGAGCACCGACCTGGAGGAAGTGCACGTGCTGACGGCCGACACCTTCGGCAAGGTGCGCGAGGGAATGCGGGGCATCCCCAGCCGGGTATCGATCCTGCCGCCCGGGTCCCAGGACCAGGGGAAGCTGGAATATGTTAAAGCATTGGGCGCCGAGCGGGTCTGTGCCGTGGGCAATGGGCGCAACGATCGGCTGATGCTGGAAGCGGCGGCCCTGGGCCTGGCGGTGATTCTCGGCGAAGGGGCATCGTTTGCCACCCTGGCGGCGGCCGACGCCGTTTGCCTTTCCATCGTCGACGCCCTGGACCTGCTGATCCACCCGCTACGCCTGACGGCCACGCTCAGAAGCTAAAGGGCGATGCCACGGATTGCCTGGTGCTTGTCAAGACCGGGGCGGCATGATAGTGTTACGTTTTTCAATATTTGCCCAAAACATCATCGAAACGAAAGGTACACCCCGAATGCCTTTACCGTTTCACGCCGCCCTCAACACCACCTTTATCGGCAGTTTGCCCTTGTCCGACGTTGAGCGGGCCGTGGACCTCGTGCTGGCCCACGCCCCCCGCGTGCCGGTCTGGCCCCAGTTGCCGGCTTATCCGCAGGAAAGCTTCGTGGCGCAATTTGCCGCCGGGCTTCCCGGCTTCAGCGGCAACCCCGCCCGGGTGTTCCTGGAGACCGAGGCCCCCGGCTTCGAGGCGCAGTTGCTCACGTTCTACGAGAGCTACATGGAAAGCGTGGAAAAATGGCCCGAGGGGCTGGACCCGCGGTTTACCCTGTCCCCAGAAGCGGCCCGGGGGTTCTACGCCCTCTGCCAGCGGTTGCCCGGTCTTGCTGAAAAACCGCTGGCGGTCAAGGGGCAGATCGCCGGCCCCTTCTCCCTGGGCACCTCGATCAAGGACGCCGCCGGCGGCTTCATCTTTCACGACCCCCAGTTGCGTGATGCCCTGGTCAAGCTGCTGTCGCTCAACGCCCGCTGGCAGGCGCGTACCCTGGCCGAATGCGCCGGGGCCCGGGCCATGATTTTTATCGACGAACCGGGGCTGGCCGGGTTCGGCTCCTCGGGGTTTATCAGCGTGTCGCGTGAAGACGTGGCCGAGAGCCTGGCGGAAATCGTCGAAAGTATTCACGCCGAAGGGGCCCTGGCCGGGATCCACGTCTGTGCCAACACCGACTGGGCAATGGTGATGGACACCGGCATGGACGTGATCAACTTCGACGCCTTCGCTTATTTCGACCGCTTCATGCTCTACCCGGAAAAGATCCGCGCCTTTTTCGAAGACGGGCGCATCCTGGCCTGGGGCATCGTGCCGACCCTGGATCCCGACGATATCGACAACGCCACCGTGGAGGGGCTGGTCAAGCGCTGGGAAGGGCAGGCCGCCGAGCTGGAAAACCTCGGGGTGCGCCGCGAGCGCATCGTCGACCAGGTACTCATCACCCCGGCCTGCGGCACCGGGGCCCTGTCTGCGGAGCGGGCCGAACGGATCTTGGCATTGACCGCCGGCGTTTCCGCGACCCTGAGGGCCAAATACGGTTCTTGAGGGACCGGTTATTTTTTATTCAAGCAGTACTGTTACTAATACAAAAAAAGCACAAGATTTAGAGGAGTTGATATGTCGCCTGCCCAGCCGAATTTTTCCGGCGCCGCCCGCTACGTACTCGACGACGAGTTGGCCCGGATCGTCAACATCTCCATGGCCCTGGAAATGCCCCTGCTGCTCAAGGGGGAACCGGGCACCGGCAAGACCATGCTGGCCCACGCCATCGCCGAAGCCCTGAAAATGCCGTTGATCGTGCTCAACGTCAAATCGAGCATGAAGCTGGTGGACGCCCTGTACCAGTACGATACCCTCACCCGGCTCAATGACAGCCGCTTCGGCGACTCCAGCCGCGACGTGAGCAACATCGAGGACTACATCAGGATGGGCAAGATCGGCCAGGCCTTCGTGGCCGACCAGCGCACTGTTTTGCTCATCGACGAGATCGACAAGGCGGACACCGATTTCCAGGACGACATGCTTGATGTCCTCGACCAGATGGAATTCGACATCATCGAGATCGACAAGACCGTCCGCGCCCGGCATCGGCCGGTGATCGTCATCACTTCCAACGCCAAGAAGGACCTGAGCGACCCGTTTCTCGGCCGCTGTAACTTCCACCACATCGCCTTTCCGGACCCGAAGATGATGCGCAAGATCATCGGGGTGCACTTTCCCGACCTGGACCGCCAGCTCATCGATGTGGCCATCGAGGCGTTCTACCGCCTGCGCGAGATCGATGGGGTGGAAAAGAAGCCCGCCACCCGGGAGTTGATCAACTGGATCCGCGCCTTGAATGCCGACCCGGACTTCAATCCCAAGGACATGGCCAAGGGAGAGCTGCCGTATCTGGGCGTGCTGTTCAAGAAAAGCGGGGACAGCGCCCGGGTGGCCAATGTCGTGAGCCGCCGCCGGCTCTTTTAAAAATTTCTGGATCACAAAAAATTCATGTTCATCGATTTCTTCTACAAGCTCAAGGACCAGGGCGTGCCGGTGAGCCCCACCGCCTTTCTCACCTTGCACCGGGCCTTGAAGACCGGCCTGGTGTCGTCGCTGGACGATTTCTACACCGCCGCCCGGACCATTCTCGTCAAGAGCGAGCGCTACTTCGACCTGTTCGACCAGGTCTTCGCCCACCACTTCGAGGGGGCCGAGCTGCCCGATGCCGAGGGCTTCGAGGTCGACGAGATCGCCCGGCTGATGCTCGAGCAGTGGCTGCGCGACCCCAAGACCGTGGCCGATGCCCTGGGGATGGACGAAAAGGAACTAAGCCGCCTGACCCCCGACGAGCTCATCGAGTATTTCAAGCAGCGCCTGGCCGAGCAGAAAGGCCGCCACGACGGGGGCAACCGCTGGATCGGCACCGGGGGCACGTCGCCGGTGGGCCATTCGGGGTATCATCCCGGCGGGATGCGCGTAGGCGGGGTGTCCCGGGGCAAGAGCGCCGTCAAGGTGGCCCTGGAGCGGCGTTACAAGGACTACTCGCGCAGCGGCCCCCTCACCGAGGCCATGATCGGCGAGGCTCTCAAGCGGCTGCGGCACCTGGTGCCGACCGGTCCCAAGGACCAGGTGGACGTGGATGCCACCATCTACCAGACGATGAAAAACGCCGGCGAGATCGAGATCGTCTTTTCGCGCAGCCTGAAAGACCGGCTCAAGGTGATCCTGATGATCGACAACGGCGGCTGGTCCATGGACCCGTACATCCCGGTGGTCCAGACCCTCTTCGACTACGCCCGGGCCCAGTTCAAGGAGGTCAAGACCTTCTTTTTTCACAACACGGTCTACGACGTGGTCTGGAAGGATCCGGCCCGCTACCGCGAGCCGCACGGCGTGGCCGAGTTTTCCCGCTACGACCCGGAGACGAGGCTCATCATGGTGGGCGACGCCTCCATGGCTCCTTACGAGCTGATGGCCACCGACGGGTCGATCTACATTAACGAGCGCTCCGGCAAGCCGAGCATCGCCCAGCTCAAGACCCTGGCCGAGACCTTTCCGCGCTCGTGCTGGCTCAACCCGGTGTCCGAGCGCATGTGGGGCTACACCCAGACCATCGGCGCCATCGCCCGCATCTTTCCCATGTTCGAACTCTCCCTCGACGGCCTGGAGAAAGCCGTCACCCACCTCATGGCCAAGAACTGACATGCCGACCGACGCTTCCGCTATTGACGGATCCCTGGCACAAGTAAGGCGTTTCGTCGCGCAAACCACCGGTACGGCGCCGACGGACGAAGAGCTCGCCGACGCCCTGGGGCGCTACTTCGTCATGAAGGAAATCGCCGACCACATCGCCATGGTGCGCGGCGGCGAGAGCGGCGAGGGGTGAAAAGAACGGTTCATCGGTCATTTTTTGAACCCCCGATCCACTGCGTGCCCACCGCCTTATCGGCCACCGCCTCCAGGATCGTCTCCAGGGAGGTGATGGCGGCCCGCCGGCCGCCGCCCTCCATGAAGCGGAGGCAGGCTTCCACCTTGGGCCCCATGGAGCCGGGCGGGAAATGACCGGCAGCCAGGTGCCGGCGGGCTTCGGCGACGCTGAGGCGGTTCAGCAGGGTCTCGCCGGGGCCGCCGTAGTCGCGCATGGCGCCGGGCACGTCGGTGACGATGAGCAGCATGTCCGCCCCGACTTCCAGGGCCAGGCGCGCGCTGGCCAGGTCCTTGTCGATGACGGCGTCCACCCCCTCGAAGGCCCGGCCGTGGCGGATCACCGGGATCCCGCCCCCGCCGCAGCAGATCACGATGAAATCCATCTCCATCAACTGCCTGATCTCGCGTTTTTCCACGATGGTCACCGGCTCGGGGGAGGCCACCACCCGGCGCCAGCCCTTGGCCGTTTTCATCGTCGGGTAGGGGAGGGCGGCCGCCTCCGGCTCGCTGAACGCCGGGCCGATGGGCTTGTCCGGGGCGGCGAAGGCCGGGTCGTTTTCGTCCACCACCACGTAGGTGATCAGGGAAATCAGGGGACGATACGCGATGCCCATTTCCATCAGGGCCTCGTCCAGGCTCGATTCGATCATGTAGCCGATCTGGCCTTCGGTCTGGGCCACGAGGATCTCCAGCGGCAGCTTGGGTACCTGGTCACAGCACTCCTGCTGCAGGAGCAGGTTTCCCACCTGGGGCCCGTTGCCGTGGGTGATGATCAGCCGCCAGTCGCGGCAAAGCCGGGCGATCTGGCGCACGGGAAGCCGCAGATTGACGAACTGCTCGTCGATGGTGCCGATTTGGCCTTTCTTGATCAGGGCGTTGCCGCCAAGGGCTACCAGCAGAATCGGCTTGAGGTCGGCGGAGACGGCCATCTCAGTCTCCTTTGGCCTGGAAACAGGCGACGATCAGTTCTGCCAGCGTGGGGCGGCCGTGGTCGGCGTAGGCATAGCCGATGCGGACGGTGGGCTTTTCGATGCGCATCAGCGCCGCCAGGTTCATCGGGGTGGCCGAGACCACCAGGTCGCAGGGGGTGGCGGCGATGGTGGCTTCCAGGTCCCGGATCTGTGTTCGGCTGTAGCCCATGGCCGGCAGCAAGGGACCGATATCGGGGTAGCGTTCGAAGGTTTGCTTCAAGGATCCGGCCAGGTAGGGGCGCGGGTCGACGATTTCGGCAGCACCGTGGCGCCGGGCCGCGATGATCCCGGCGCCGTAGGGCATCTCGCCGTGGGTCACGGTGGGACCGTCTTCCACCACCAGCACCCGCTTGCCGGCGATCTGTTCAGGATCTTCGATCTGCAAGCGCGATTCAGCCAATACGATCCGTGCCTTGGGATTGTGACGCGCGATGGCCTGGCGCACCTTCGCCACGTTTTCGGCCTCGGCGCTGTCCACCTTGTTGATCACGGCGATGTCGGCCATCAACAGGTTGGTCTCGCCGGGGTAGTAGCCGGTCTCGTGGCCGGGCCGGTGGGGATCGAAGACCACGATGTGCAGGTCGGGCTTGAAGAAGGGGGTGTCGTTGTTGCCCCCGTCCCACACGATGATATCGGCCTCGGCCTCGGCCCGGCGCAGGATCTTCTCGTAGTCGATACCGGCGTAGACCACCCCGCCGGTGCGGATCACCGGCTCGTATTCCTCGCGTTCCTCGATGGTGCAGTCGGCGGCATCCAGATCGGCCAGGGTGGCAAAGCGCTGGGCCACCTGGCGGGTCAAGTCCCCGTAAGGCATGGGATGGCGCACGGTGATCACCTTCATGCCGAGTTCGCGCAGGATGCGCGTCGCCTCCCGGCTGGTCTGGGACTTGCCGCAGCCGGTGCGCACGGCGCACACCGAGACCACCGGCCTGGAAGAGGGCAGCATGGTATACGAAGCGCCGATGAGGATGAAATCGGCCCCGGCGGCGGTGACCACAGAAGCTTTGTGCATCACCTCGGCGTGAGGTACGTCGCTGTAGGAAAAGGCCACCAGGTCCACCCGGTGTTCCCGGATCAGGTAGGCCAGCCGGTGGTCGGCGACAATCGGAATTCCCTGGGGGTAGAGGGAACCCGCCAACTCGGCCGGGTAGCGGCGCCCGTCGATGTTGGGAATCTGGGTGGCGGTGAAGCAGACCACGCGGTAGCGCGGGTTGTCTCGGAAATAGACGTTGAAATTATGAAAGTCGCGCCCCGCGGCCCCCATGATGATGACGTTTTCAAGCGTTTGCATGGCGTGTGCCTTTTCACGTGCTTTCATGAATATCCATCTCCTCTGGGCGGGAGCGTCGAACTGAGCCGGCTAACGCTTGATATCAGCTTTGAACAGCTGAAGGCCTGCAGAAAAATCCCTCCTGATGAGGTGATTGCAGGGCTTTGACTAGACAGTGGGGCCAGGGCCGTTTGTTTAACGGGCCTGAAAATGATACGTATAGGAGTACAACAGAAGGCAAGCCATGGGCAAGTTATCAAACATCGCTCCGGTGGGCGACTTGTGGCAGTCGGCGGCAACACTGCTGAAACAACTGCAAAACAGCAAGGAACCCTTGATCATTACCCAAAGAGGACGAGAAACCGCGGTGAAGATCCGATTTACCCCCACAAAAAAAGGAACCCTGCCATGAAGAAGCACTGCACGTCGCTCGTCGTCATCTTGTTCGGAACGTTTCTGCTCGCCGGTTGCGCCGCTTTCAACGACTACCGGCGGCAAGGCGAACTGGCGCTTTCCGGGTTGACGGCGCCGGTGACGGTGCTGCGCGACGAAAAGGGGATGGCTTACATCCGTGCGGCTGGCTCATCCGACGCGGTGATGGCCCAGGGGTTCGTCACGGCCCAGGACCGGCTGTTTCAGATGGAACTCAACCGCCGCTTTGCCGCGGGCCGGATCAGCGAGTTCGCCGGCGAGGGGGCCGTGGGGCTCGACACCCGCATGCGGACCCTGGGGCTTTACCGAAACGCCCGCCGGCACGCCAAGATCCTCGACCCCGCTGAACGCGCCTTTTTCCAGCGGTATGCCGACGGGGTCAACGCCTACATCGGCACCTGCCGCAGAACCCTGCCCCTGGAATTCAAGCTGGCCGGCATCGATCCCGAACCATGGACGGTGGAAGACTCCCTTGCCATCCTCTACCTGATGGCCTGGGACACCTCGGCCAACATACAGACCGAGATCGTCACCCAGGCCCTCATCGAGGCCCTGGGGCCGGAAAAGGCCCGGGAGATTTTTCCCCTCAACATCAACCCGGACGACCCGTCCGGCAGTGGAATCGCCATCGCATCTCTGCCACCCGACTGGAAACCGGTCGGTCTCGGCGCCGATCCCCGGATGAGCGCGTGGATAGGTCCCCGGACATTCGAAATCGGAAGCAACAACTGGGTCACCGGCCCGGCCCTGTCCGCCAACGGCAAGCCCATCGTGGCCAACGACCCCCATCTGGACGCGCGCATTCTGCCGGGCCCCTGGTATCCGGTGGGCCTGATCACCCCGGAATTCCGGGCCGTCGGAGCGAACATCGCCGGAATCCCGGGGATGGTGGTGGGCCGCACCGAACACGTTGCCTATGGCGTCACCAACGCCTACGGCGACATGCAGGACTTGTACGTGGAAACCGTCGACCCGAAGGACCCCAACCGGTACCTGGAGGGCGACCGGTCGCTCCCCTTCGAGATCATCGAGGAGACCTTGCGGATTCGGGACAAGAAGGCGCCGGATGGCTGCCGCAGCGAGGTTCTGCGGATTCTTGCCACCCGCCGCGGGCCGGTGGTTTCGGGGGTGCTCAAGGGGCTGAACGGCGACAGGTGCATCACGATGCGCTTTGCCCCCTTCGAGACCATGCACGGCAGAATCGGTTTAGACCGGTTTCTCACCGCGCGCTCGGTGGATGAATTCTCAGCCGCCTTGCGGGATGTCAATATGATCTGTCTCAACCTTGTGGTGGCCGACACGGCCGGCAACTTCGCCTGGCGGGTGACCGGCACCCTGCCTCGCCGGGCGGAGGGCAGCGGCACTGTTCCGTGGGTGGTCCGCGACGGCCGGGACAACTGGCAGGGCTGGATTCCTTTCGAAGACAACCCCCATCTGGTCAACCCGGCCAAGGGGTGGCTGGGCACCTGCAACCACACCACCGTCACCCAGGATCTGCCCTACTACTACTCGTCGTATTTCTCGCCGTCTTTCCGCTACCGTCGCCTCAAGGAGCTCATGGACCGGACCGCGCCGCTCACCGCGCTCGATCACTGGCAGTTCCAGCGCGACACCCGCAACCTGCTGGCCGTGCGCCTTGCGCCCGTTATGGCCAAGGCCCTCACGGCCCACGACGACACCCGCCGCCTGGGCGAAATCCTTGCAGGCTGGAATTTCCAGGACGATATCGACCAGGCCGCGCCCACCATTTTCCAGGCGGTGCTGGTGAAATTCGCCTTCGCGGTGTTCGAGGACGAACTCGGGCCCGAATTGGCCGCTCTCTACCTGGACAATTGGTACATTTGGGAAGAGCGGCTGCTGGCGCTGGCCATGACCGACGATTCGGAGTGGTTCGATGACCGACGCACGGAGGGGGTGCGGGAAACCCGCGACGACCTGCTGCACCGGGCGGCCTTGACGGCAACCGCCGAATTGACCCGTCGGATGGGAAGCGATCCTGACAAATGGCTCTGGGGCACGGTGCACCGCCTGGAGCTGGTTAGCCCGATTCGCAGAAAGGGGTTCGGCAAGGGGCTGCTGGGAGGCGGCGCCCACCCGGCCCCCGGGTCTAATGAAACCCTCTGCCGAGGCTGGTGGGATGTAAACACTCCCTTCGACGTCACCCACAGCGCGGCCCTGCGCATGGTGGCGGATCTGGCCGACGGGGAAAAAATCCTGGCGGTGCAGCCCGGCGGCGTTACCGGGCGGATCTTCCACCCCCACCACACCGACCAGGTGGACGACTACTTCTCAGGCAAGGTCCGCTACTGGTGGTTCAGCGACGCGGCCATCGAGGCCCATGCAAAAAACCGGTTGACGTTGAGGCCCTAATAAAGCCGCGCCTCCAATCGTTGGTTTTGACGCCCAACCGATCAACTCATTCTGAAATCGACCACAGGGTTCATGCCGGTATAATGCGGGACCCTAACAAAGAGGAATAACTAAGAAATGCTTTCGCGCCAAGAAGCTATCGCCCTTCTATCCAAATACGCTCGAGGGGCGGATTGGACCAAACACTGCTTGGCCGTTGCGGAGGCAACGATTAAAGTTGGACATGTTTTGGCAAAGAATCGTTCAATCGACTGTTCATTTATTTGGTCTGCGGCTCTTCTGCATGACATCGGTAGATACATGACGCATGACCCATTGCTTCATGGCGTCGAGGGATACAAGCTGCTGTCGATGTTGGGTTATGAAAAAGAAGCCTACGTATGTGCGTCTCATATTCTTTTCGGTCTCAACGCCGCAGAGGCTAGGCAGTTAGGCCTACCCAACCATGATTTTTTACCCCGCACTATTGAAGAAAAGCTTGTACCACTCGTCGACTACCTGATTGAATATGATCAACCAACTACTCTTGACCGCAGGTTCTCGTCCTTGCGCGAGCGTAATTGCGGAAACACATTCTTCGTGGACAGGCTTGATCGCGCACAAGAGATAGCACGAACATTTATGCTTCAGATAGAAGATGAAATCGGTGAATCCGTAGAGAGGATTGTTGCGTATCAATAAAATTATCGCGACCAGAACTTTCGCATTCTCAAGGCGGCCCTCGAAAACCGCCTTGGCGAATTGAACCGATAGGCCCAAAGCACACCTTTAACAAGGCGCAGAGAAGAGATATCGACTTCTTCCCGGGTGATGCCGGGGAAGGGGAGAGCCGGATCGTGTGGGGGCGGGGGGCCTTGCACAACATGCCCCGCTCCTTCAGGGCAAGGCAGTACAGGCGGGCGGTCTGGTCCACCATGGTCCGGCGGATCACCGGGGCTTGTAGTTGGGGGTGCCGACCTGCTCTTCCGGGTCAATGAAATCTGCGGCTTTCATGGCAACTTCCCTAAGGCACCAGCCAGAACGTCCGCTCGACCGATTTTTCCATCACGTAGCGGCAGACCCTGCCGTGGTAAAAGGCCCCGCCGCTGCCCCGGCGCCCCATGACCACGGTCCCGAGGCCCTGGCGACGGGCGATTTCCAGGATGGCGCGGCCGATGCCGGTGGTTCGGTTCACTTGCTTGAAGTCGATGTTCCCGGGCTCGAGTCCGGCCTGTTTCAGCCGATCGGCGGCCTTGGCGGCGAAACGGTCCAGGCAGCGCTGGTCGCTGCGGGTGAGAACGGCCGCCGCTTGCCCGGAGGTATCTTCGAAATCGATTTCGCAGTGGTCGGCGAAGCGGGGAATGACATGTAGCAGGGTGATGGGGACCGACGGCACCCCGGAGACCATGAAGGCCAGGTGGTCCACGGCCCGCAGCGAGTTGGCCGAGCCGTCCACCGCCACAAGGAATCCGTCGTTGCGGCATTCGCCGTCCACCACCCATACCGGAACGATTTCGGTATGCTCGCACAGCTTGGCGGTGAGGCTGCCGATGAACAGCTTTTGCACGCCGGTGAGCCCCCGGCGCCCCACCACGATGGCATCAAAGCGCATGGTCTCCGCACGGATGATGATGTCCCGGGCCACCCCAAGCGACCTGGGTTGAAAGATGGCCTCGATGGCGCCCGCGGCGATGCCGCCCCGCTGGAGCGTTTCCAGACTGTCGTCCAGAACGCGCCGGGCGTGGTCCTCGTTGCGCCGGGAGATGGCCTTGAGCTGGGCCCTGGCCTCGGGGTCGTGCTCCGCCTCTTCCACCAGCAGCGGCGGCAAATCCCGCTGAACGTGAAACAGGCAGCAGCTCAGCCCCGGGAAATGGTGCCGCATCCGCAGGACGTAATCGAGCATGAGGCGGCTGTGCAGCGAGCCGTCGACGGCCAGCAGGATCTTCTTTTCGATCTCGGCCATGATTCCCTCGCATAAATTGTAAAATGGATTCTACGGATTAGAGTAGGCGCGACACCCCGGTACTGTCAACCGGATTCGAAGCGTTGTACTTGCCCACGGGAGCGGTTTACCCCTATACTGTCGCCAGAAAACGGAGCTGCCTCAGTGCCGTCTCGTCCCGATGAACATAAATTCCCCGGGTCGAGTCCGGGGCAGGCCTGACCAGGGGAGGAACATTGGTCGTCAGTCATTTTTGAACAAGGAAGGCAATGGACCTGGCCCGGTTATCCGCCAAGCCTTGGCGTTCTGATGTGAATTGAAACCATTTTCAGCCATGCGCCGCCTTCGCATTACATTCGCCGTTCTGGCAGCCGCCGTCGCCCTGATCGTCGCCCTCGCCCTGGTGGCCCCCTATGCGGTGGATACCGCCCCCGCACGGCAGGCGGTATCCCGCTGGATCAGTGGTCTGCTGGGGCAAGAGGTGCGCATCCAGGGCAAGATGCGTTTCACCCTGCTGCCGGTCCTCGGGTTCGTCATCGAGGACCTTTCCGTGTCCGGTCCGGACGCCGCCACCCGGGAACCGCTGGCCCGGATCCGGCAGGTGTCCATGGCGGTGGCACCCTGGCCGCTGCTGCAGCGGCGGGTGATCGTGGAGCGGATCCATTTGCAGGGTGCGCGGATCGAGTTGGTGCGCGATGCCGACGGCCACGCTAACTGGCAAGGGCTGTCGATCCTGAGCCGCGATGCGACCGAGAGGACCGGGAAAACGGCGGCGCTGATGCAGTTCGAACAGGTGACCGTCTCGGACGGATCCCTGCATCTTCAGGATGCCGTCGCCGGCAGGGACATCCTGGTTTCCAATATCGCTTTCCGTCGGCGAGGCAAGGGGAGTCGGTCCTTCGTGCTCGGCGCCCAAGCCGTTTGCCGCCAGGGCCCCATCGCCGCCTTGGAGCAGTTGTCGGTCACCCTGCATCTCACCGGCGACGCCGTGGTCGCCCCGGACCAGGAGCGCTACGCCATAGAGAACGCCGACCTGCGCCTCACGCTCCAACGGCAGGCCCCCACTGACGCATCCCCCCTGGCCGTTCTGAAAGCCGTGGTCTCGGCCGACGTCTTCAAGCGCCTCGTGAAACTGGAAAAACTGCGTATCACCGCAAGGGGGGCCAGCTTGGATGGAACCGCTTCCGGCCACATCGAAGCGGGCACGGCCACCCTGGCCGCCCAGCTAGAGCTGAAAATTGAAGCACTTGAGGAGCTGCTGGGCGCCCTGGACCTCAAGGTGCCGCCTGCCGCTGGATACCGTTTGCCCCATACCGCGGACGTGAAGATGGCCCTGTCGGCCCGTCCCGGCCACCTGGCGTTGACCCAGATCCAGGGAGCAGTGGACGGGGTTGCGGTGGCGGGGGACGTGGCGATGGCCCTCGGCCAGCCGCTTTCCTGCCAGGCAACCCTGCGCACCGGCAAGCTGGACCTGAATGCCTATCTGCCGCCCGCCCCGGACCAAACGGGCCGGAAAGCCACGCTGCCGGCGCCGACACTGGCCCTGGCTCTTTCCCTGGATGCCGAGGCGCTTTCATGGAAGCACTACCTCGTCGAGCAGGTTGCGTTGCAAATGCGGTGCGTGCCCGGCAACGGGATCGAGGTAGAAACAGCCACCGGCCGGTTTGCCGGTGGTACCTGGCGGCTGGAAGGCAGGCTCCAGCCCCGGGATCGGAACTGGGCCGGCCGGCTGATTTTGACGGCGCGGGATGCGGCCGTTGCCGAGCTCTGGCCGCCGGGCACGCCTTCTCCCTTTGCCCGTGGAGGGGTGGACCTCGATGCAGACCTGGCCGCAGACAACCTGGATCCAGAGAATTTTTTCAAGAGCGTCCAGGGAAAGGTCGTGGTTTCCACCCGCCGGCCCCTGCAGGTGGCCGGCGGACTGCAGACCGAGATTCAAGGCCGCCTGGCGGCCGTTTTCGCGCCGGACAACCACTTGGCCCTGGACGTGCAGGTGGACAGCCGCCGCCCGGATCTGAAGATTGACCTGAAGAGCGAGGGCACCTGGGATCCCCGGGCCCTGGTGGTGGACGGTTATCAAACCTCGCTCACCGCTTCATTTCCGGCGCTGCCCGGACCGGATGGCCCCTTGCACCTGGACGGCGACCTCACCTTGTCCCTGTTCCAGCGACGGGCCGCCTGGCAACAGACCCGGATTTCACTTCCAGCATTAGGACTCGCCGCCCGGGGCGACCTGGATCTGGCCCAGGTCGATGGCGCCCCCGTGATCGACGCCAGCGTGGACATTGCGCCGCTGGCGCTGCGCCCGTTCCTGGAAAAACTGGGATGGGCGGTCAAGCCGGCGGACCCGTCGGCCCTGGACCAAGTGAGCGCAGCGGTGCGCTTCCACTACGATGGGCAGCGATTGGCGGTACGCGAGCTGGATTTGCAGGCGGACGATACCCAGGTGCGCGGCACGGTGGACATCGCCGCTTTCAAGCCGCTTCAGGCGCGTTTCAAGCTGGCCGCCGACCGGGTCGACCTGGACCGCTACCTGCCCTGGAGCGGCAGTTCCGGGCCTGCCGACCAACCGTCGCATACAGAGCCTGTGGATATCCAGGGCACATTGACCATCGGGCGGTTGACGCTTTTCGGCCTCGATGCCGTCGACGTTTCCGCCCAGGTCACGGCGGATCGCAGCGTCTTGCGGTTTGATCCGGTTCATCTGACCCTCTACGAGGGGGTCACCACCGGTATGTTCGATGTCGCCCTGGACGACTCGGACGCGGTCTCGCAGACCCGGGCCGTGGTCAACCACGTTCAACTGCGTCAGCCCCTGGAAATCCTTTTCGACCGGCCCATCCTTTCGGGGGCCTCGGACATCGAGGCGCACTTCTGGGAACGCCGGGGAGGGGGAGACTCCACCGTCGCCGGCCTGAATGGAAAACTGGATTTCACCGTGCGCAACGGCAAAATTCACGGCGTCCGGATCGTGTCGGAGGCCGGCGAGGCTGATTCGCAACCTCGTCCGGCCGGTTCAGGCGATTCAGAGGCCGAACCCTTTCAGCCCTTCGATGTTCTGGAGGGAAGCTGGACCTTGACCGACGGCGTCGCGGTCAGCGAGGATCATTGTTTGCGTGCCACCGGTTTGCAAATGGCAGCCGCCGGGCGGGTCGATTTCGTTCAAAAGCGCCTCGACGCCACCCTGTCGGCCGACATCCCCGCCATTCCCGTGGTCTACTACGCCCTCAACGGCCCCTTCGGAGACATCCGGGTGCGCATGGACCGAACCCGGCTCGTGCTCGACACCACCACGGGCATCGTCACCTCCCCCTTGAAGTTGGGGCAGGGGACCTTGGGAATCGGGGCAGAGATTTTGGAGCGCGGCGGTCAGGCCATCGGCGACGGAAGTGGCGTCCAGCAATTGGGCCGGGGGGCCATGTCGGTGGGCCAGGGGGTGCTGGAAGTGGGAAAAGGCGTGCTGGAGCTGCACAAGGGCGGGGAAAGCCTCGGCGATGGGGTCAAGAACGTGGAGGAGGGGGTTGTCGGCATGGGAAAGGG
>DQXI01000156.1 GCA_011042305.1 Desulfobacteraceae bacterium | reverse complement strand
GGCGTCCGGGTCCCGGTCCAGCCCGACAAGGATGCCTTTGGGAGAAATCTTTTCCAGCAGAAGCCGGGCATGTCCTGCACCACCCAGCGTGCAATCGGCCACGATTTGCCCCGGCGCCGGGGCCAGGGCGGCCACCACCTCCGCCGGCATGGCCGATGGATGGCGGTAGGCCATCGCCTAGAGTCCCAATCGGGCGATTTCGTTGCGGACCGATTCCTGCTTCATGTCCTTTTCCATGACCAGATTTTCGCGCTCCCAGTTTTCCCGGGACCAGATCTCGAAGTGGTCCAGGACCCCGGCCAGCACGATATCGCGCTCCAGCTGGGCGTACTCGCGCAGCGATGGCGGCACCAGGATGCGCTCCTGGCGGTCGCACTCGCAGGCGAAGGCCCCGCCGATGAATACCCGCCGAAACCGTCGCATTGTTTCGCTTTTTTCCGCCAACGCCAGGATACGCTCCTCGATGGCGTGCCAGGCCTCGAAAGGATAGGCGACCAGGGCCCCATCCAACCGCGAGAGCATCACGCCACCGGCCCCTTCGCCCTTGATCAGGTCGCGAAAACGGGCCGGAATGATGATCCGCCCCTTGGCGTCGATGGTATGGTAGGAGCTGCCACGGAACATGATGAAACACCCACTTTGGTCCACTTTGATCAAATAAAAGACCAATTCATGGGTTCTGTCAAGAAAAAATGTAAGGGAAGCGGGAAGTTTTTTATAATAATTAACATAATTTATTCTTCCAGAAAAGCTAGTGGAGCAATGTGGGGGACAACAAAGAAAACGATCCCTCGAAGAGCCGATTCGGACATGCCTTGACAGATGGGCCCTGTGCCGATAGAAAACGACTCGAACAACGGACTCAGCCAAAAAAATGTCTGATCTCTTCGAAGGCCCCGAAAAGAAGCTCGAAATCATCCTCCGCCGACCCGACACAACCCTGCGCGATAACAGTGACGGCCGTTGGACCCGAGTTGTGCAGGCCAGCGGTGCCGCCATCATCAGTCGGCTGCCGGGTGAACGGGTCGACGCCTACCTGCTGAGCGAATCGAGTCTTTTCGTCTGGGACGACCGGGTCCTGATGATCACCTGCGGGGACACGACACTCATTGATGCCGTGCCGCCAATCCTCTCTCTGGTGGGACTGGCCAACGTGGCCACGGTCTTTTACCAACGGCGGCGGCTGATGTTCCCGGCGCTTCAACCGCAGGCCGTGGATTTCGAGGCCGAAGCAGCCCGCCTGAACCGATGGTTCAAGGGCCGGAGCTACCGGCTGGGACCGGCCAACCGCGATCATGTTCATGTCTTTGTCGCCGCTCCGGCCTCCCTGCGCCCGGCCGGGGATATGACCGTGGAGCTGCTCATGGCCGGCTTGTCCCCGGCGTGCGCTGCGCTTTTTGACGCCTGCAGGGCCCAGAGCCAAACCACCCGGGCGGTATTGGAACGTATTGAGGGACTCGCCGGCGAGTTCAAGACCGACGCCCACTTCTTTACCCCCCAGGGGTATTCACTGAATGCCACCCGGTCGGGTACCTATTGCACGGTGCACGTGACCCCCCAATCCAAGGTCTCGTATGCCTCCTTCGAATCCAACCTGATTCAGGATAGCTATGAGGACACGATGGCTGAGCTGATCGATGTATTCCGGCCGGATCGTTTCAGCCTGGTGATTACCCGCAGCTCGGACCTGAAGCGTTCTTCGGATCTGGACCGACTCTGCCGCCCCCCCAGAGGGTACCAAGTGACCGAAACGAGCCACTGCGAATTCGATATCGGCTATGAGATCCTTTTTGCCAACCTGATCCGGATCTCGAACCCCGCTCCAGATTTCATTGAAAGGGCAGGCCCATGAACGACGCGGCCAACAGGCCGGATTTGTGGCTGCGCGAGGTGCACCAGGATGCGGTGGCCCTGGGTTTTCGGGTGGTGCGCAGCGTTTTCTCCGGCCGCAGCGACCACCAGCAGGTGGATGTGGTGGAAACCGTTGCGCACGGTCGCGTGCTGCTCAACGACGGGATTGTCATGCTCAGCGAGCGCGACGAGTTCGTCTATCACGAAATGATCGCCCATGTGCCCCTGTTCGTTCATCCGGCACCGCGTCGCGTACTGATCATCGGCGGAGGCGACGGCGGAGCGGCGCGCGAGGTGCTGCGCCACCGGGACGTGGAGCGCGTGGTGATGGTGGAAATCGATGCCCTGGTGATCGAAGCCTGCCGCCGCCATCTGCCGAAAGTGGCTGCGGCCTTTGACGACCCGCGCCTGGAGCTGATCATCGGCGATGGGGTGGCCTACGCCGCCGCTGGCGGCGAAACTTTCGACGTGGTGATCGTCGACTCCTCCGACCCCGTCGGGCCGGCGCGCCCCCTTTTTGATGCCGGGTTTTACCGCTCGGTGGCCAACCTCTTGGCCGACGACGGGATCCTGGTCACCCAGGCCGAATCTCCGTTTTACGATGCATCGCTGCAGCAGCGCATGCTCGCCCACCAGCGTTCCCTCTTCCCGCGGCTGCATCTCTACCTCTTTCCCACCTTGAGCTATCCCGGCGGCCTGTGGAGTTTCGGCTTCGCCTCCCGGGGGCTCTGTCCGGTGGCCGACTTCGACGCCCGCCGCCTCGACGCCGCCGGACTCGCCCTGCGCTACTACAACGCGGCGGTACATCGGGCCGCCTTTGCCCTGCCCGGCCTGGTCCTTGAATCCCTCGGCGGCCTCCTCGATCCCGTGCCCCTGTGACTGGCGATGGATTTTGTCGCTTTTCACCGGATCGCCTTTCGCGACGGCGCCCCTGCGGGCAGAAGAAGGAGCGGAAAACCGAAGAACTCACCTCAAGCAGGAAAGGGGGACGCCCATGCGCCGCAAAGACAAGCAGATGGACGAGATGGGGCAGATCGAAGCGGTGATCCGTGCGGCTTCCGTTTGTTATCTGGGACTCTGTGACGGTGCGGCCCCTTATGTGGTGCCGCTGAGCTTTGGCTACGAGCCCGGACGAATCTATTTCCACAGCGGCGGCCGAGGACGTAAGCTCGACGTGATCCGACGCAACCCCCGTGTTGCGTTCGCCCTTGCCGTGGATGTCGAGCCGGTGGCCGGCGATGATCCCTGCGCCTGGACGATGTGCTACCGCAGCGTGGCGGGACATGGGCGTGCCGTCATCGTGGCCGACGCGGCGGAAAAAACCCACGCCTTCGACCTGATCATGGCCCAGTACGGTGCTGTACCCGGCGACTACGACCCGCAGCGCCTGGCGGCCACCACCGTGATTCGGGTGGACGTAGACGCCATGACAGGAAAGCGCTCCGGATGACGGCCGAACCTTTCGATTTCCTGATCAACCGGGTGCGCGATCTGGCAGCCGCCGTCTTCGAGAAGGCCCGGGGCAGTCACGCCTGGGACCACACCCTGCGGGTGGTGCGTCTCTGCGAGCATATCGGCCCCGTGGAAGGCGCCGATATGGCCACGCTGCGCATCGCCGCCTACCTCCATGACATCGGCCGTAGCGAGCAGGACGCCGCCAACGGCCGCATCTGCCACGCCGAACGGGGGGCCCAGCGCGCCGCGGTCCTGCTCGCCCCCCTGCCCCTGGACGACAGGCGCCGGGCCAACATCCTCCATTGCATCCGCAGCCACCGGTTCCGCGGCCGGCAACGCCCTGAAACCCTGGAGGCCCGGGTTCTTTTCGACGCCGACAAGCTCGACGCCATCGGCGCCGTGGGCGTGGCCCGGGCCTACCTGTTCGCCGGCGAAGTGGGTGCCCGGCTCCACTGCCCGGAAAAGCCCGTTGCCGAGACGGCCCCCTACGGCCCTGAAGACACGGGCTACCGCGAATATATCGTCAAGCTGCAACACATCCACCGGCGGATGCTCACCGACGAGGGGCGACGGCTGGCCGAGGCGCGGCACGCCTTCATGACCCGGTTTTTCCGGCGATTCCTGGAAGAGCTGGACGGACGGGCATGAACCGCCGTCCGGCGTCACAAGTGTCTTGACGGACGCGGTGCGCGGCAGCTAAAACCCTGGCTCTACCGGCAAGATGAACATTTCTCTACCTGGAAAGGAGTTTCGGCGCATGAGCATCAACATCGTTTCGCGCATCGATCGCAGTGTTCCCCTGCGGCACGCCCTGGTGAGCGTATCGGACAAAAGCGGGCTGGACCAGCTGATCCCCGGCTTGCTGGCCGTCATCCCGGGGCTGCGCATCTATTCCACCGGCGGCACCTTTGCCCGGATCCAGGAGATCCTCGGAACCCGGGCCGAAGGGGTTCTTACCCAGGTTTCCGATTACACCGGGCAGCCGGAGACCCAGGGCGGCCTGGTCAAGACCCTGGATTTCAAGATCTACCTGGGGCTGCTCACCGAAACCTACAACGCGGCCCACCAGGCGGACCTGGAGCGTACCGCGGCCGTGCCCATCGACATGGTGGTGGTCAACCTCTACCCCTTCGAACAGACCGTCGCCGCCGCCGGTACCACTTTGGAGCAGGCCCGGGGCAACATCGACATCGGCGGCCCCTGCATGATCCGGGCGGCGGCCAAAAACTTCATCCGGGTGGCCTCGGTGGTGGACCCTGCCGATTACCCGATGATCCTGGATGTCTTGAAAACCAACGGGGGCGCCACCACCCTGGCGCTACGCCTGGCCCTGGCCAAAAAAGCCTTCGCCCACACGGCCCGCTACGACCAGGCCATCGCCGCCTACCTCCAACAGCGCACCGTCGAGGAAGCCGACGCCTGCTACCTGGCCAGCGACCAATAACCAATGGCCAAGCTCCCCCGGACACCCGCCACGGCAGAAGGAACCGACATCATGGCTGAAGACCTGAAAAAAATGTATCGCACCATCGTCACCGACCATTTCCCGCCGCAAATGGAGATCAGCTTCGTGGACGGCGCCCGGCGCCAGACCCTCTACTACGAGAAGGTCACCTGGCGCATCGAGGGCGAGGACCGGGGCTTGCGCTACGGGGAAAACCCCGGCCAGGAGGCGGCCCTGTACCGGCTGGTCAACGGCAACCTCGTGCTGGGGGAAACCGAAACGATCCAGCCCGGCCAGTACCTGGCCTCGGACATCGAGCTGCTCCAGTCGGGCAAGCACCCGGGCAAGACCAATCTCACCGACGCCGACAACGCTTTGAACATCCTGCGCTACTTCACCGACCGGCCCACCGCGGTGATCGTGAAACACAACAACCCCTGCGGCGTGGCCCGGGCCGACAGCCTCGAAACCGCCTATCAGCGCGCCTACATGGCCGACCGGGTGGCCGCCTTCGGCGGCTGCATCGCCGTCAATCGCCCCCTGGACCTGGCCACGGCCGAGGCTGTGGCGGCCCAGTACGCCGAGGTGGTGGTGGCCCCGGAATTCGAGGAGGGGACCCTGGCGGTGCTGGCGCGGCGCAAGAACCTGCGGGTGGTGCGCATCGGCAACATCGTCCGCTTGCAGCAATTCGTGGGCCAGCGCTGCGTGGATTTCAAGAGCCTCATCGACGGCGGGATCATCGTCCAGTGGTCCTTCGTACCCCAGGCCCGCACGGCGGCGGACTTGCAGCTCGCCCAGTGCACCCACCAGGACAAAACGTACCGCATCCGGCGCGAACCCACCGCCGCCGAAATCGATGACCTGCTCTTCGGCTGGCTGGTAGAATCCGGGATCACCTCCAACTCGGTGATCTACGTCCGCAACAACACCACCGTGGGCATCGGCACCGGCGAACAGGACAGGGTAGGCGTGGCCGAGATCGCCCGGGACAAGGCGTATCGCAAGCTGGCGGATCGCTACTGCTTCGAGGCCTTCCAGACCCCTTACAACGAACTGGCTGATCCGGACCGGCGCGCCGAGATCGATGCCCGCGTGGCCGAGGAAAAAGGCGGACTGATCGGCGCGGCCATGGTCAGCGACGCTTTCTTCCCCTTCCGCGACGGCGTGGACGTGGGGCTGCGCGAGGGGGTAACGGCGGTGATTCAACCCGGCGGGGCCCTCAACGACTACCAGGTGATCGAAGCCTGCAACCAGGCCGGTGCCACCATGGTCTTCACCGGCCAGCGCAGCTTCAAGCACTGATCCGGCCGGATCCGCACTGCACCGGCTGTCGGGTGATCCGGCTTACGCCTTGGCATTCGACGTGACCTGTCATATAGTCGGCGACTGCTGCAGCGGCAGGACATCGATGGGCGGATAATCCGGCAAGCCCCGGGCGCCCGGCGGGAGGATGAAAAATGATGGATTGGCGGTTTCCCGATTTGAGCAACAAGATCGTGTTGATCTACCTGACCAACCAGTGCGACGAGCACAACGTCGTGCTGGCGCAACCCCATTTCGAGCAACAGGGGGACAAGCTGTTCATCGTCGGCGTCTTTGCCGAGGGCACCACCGCCAACGACTGGGCCAGCGGCGTCCACACCGCAGTGGCCTGGGACAACGTGGAGCAGTATCTAGTGTTCGATTCCCTGGAAGACTACTTCTACCGCATCTCGTTGGCCAACGAGAATCAAACTCTCCAATAGCGGTCGCCTGCCGGTGTCTATCCCAGATCCGGAACGACCAGCTTTCCGTCGGCATCGAAGGCCAGGGGGGCCGGCGGGCCGATGTGGCCCCCGGCCAGATCTTCCAACTCGTCGATCAAGACTTCACTGGCCCAGAAATCCTGGACATGCCGGGTGTCACGGATGATGGCCACCCGCGCCTGGAGCGGGTCTACCGGGCCGATGGTCGCCAGGCAGGCCTGGATCGCCTTGGCATCGTTGGGCAGGCGCACCGGGATGAACGCCTTGTGCAGGGATCGGCTCGTCAAGGCGTTGATCAAGGTGGCCTCGTAGTCGAGTTTTGCGAAGACGGCCTCGGTGATGATGTCCGCATTGCCCAGGCCGATGGCGTTGCCCGCGGTTTTCTCCGTCAGGTCCAATACGGCGACCCGGGTTGCGTCGATGATCCGGGAAAAATCGCTTTCCTTCAGGTCGAAGGCCCGGCCCGTGACGTTGGGATCCATCCCGGCGCCGCTGATCTCCTTGCCGATGCGTCCGACGATCAGGGCGTCCAGGCGGCTGAAGGGCAGGCGGGGAAAGCGCCGCTTGGCCATCTCGAGCAGGCTCTGCTCGCGCTCCACGAGCCGATCCACCGGCACGGCCTCCAGATGGCAGACCCGATCGGCCTCGTTTTCCACCACCGCCACACCGAAGCGGAAATTGCTCCGCGCCGCCATCGCCTGGCCCATGGCCACCAACAGCTCGTACCAGCCGTGGCGCAGGGCCCAGTGGTGGTAGGCCAGGGCGCCGGCGTGCTTGCCCATGCCGACGCAGAGCATCTTGAGCAGCCCGCTTTCCACCGGCGCCTTGAACTTGCTGTGGGGCTTGACCCGGTTGAGGCAGATGCTGTGATCGGCTTCGCGCAGATCGCGGCCGAAGTACAGCGGCACCTCCCCCAGCGCCGTGCCCAATTCGGCCACCGCCATGTCGGCGACCACCGGCGCCCCGCAGGCCGCCTCAGTCACGCCCAAACGTTCGAGCACCGCCCGCTGGCCCTCGGCGGTAGCCCCGCCGTGGCTGCCCATGGCCGGCACGATGAGCGGCCGGGCGCCCCGGTCCTTCAGCCCGGCGCAAAGGGCGGCCACCATCTCCGCCAGCCGGTCGATGCCCCGGCTGCCCACCGCCACCGCCACGCTGTGGCCGGCCTGAATGCCGCTCTGGGGCAAAACCGTGTCCAGGGCCTGGCGCACGGCAGCCGCCACGTCGCGCAAATGATCGTCGGGCGTCTCGCGGCGCACGTGCACGAATTGCGGAAAGACGCCTTTGGCCTCGATAAAATCCGGATAGCGCATGGATCATGATTCCCTTTACAATCAACACCGGTTGCCAGTGCGCTCATCGCCTCTTGACAGAAGGCTTCCCGTCACCATATCCGAGACGGGGGCCCGCGACAAGGCGCCCGAATCCCGATGGTTGCGCAGGTCGAACTGTTAAAGGAGATCGTTCCCCATGCCCCAGGCTCTTTCCAGCGCAGCGGCGGCCGCCCTGGCCCGCCGCATCGACGGCGAGGTTGCCGCCGACCTGACCACCCGGACCCTGCTGGCCACCGACGGCAGCATTTTCCAGATCCTGCCGGCGGCCGTGGTCTATCCGAGGCATGCGGGCGACGTCCAGGAGACGGTGCGCTTTGCCGCCGCAAGCGGCCTCACCGTCCATCCCCGGGGAGCCGGCAGCGGGCTTTGCGGGGCGGCCCTGGGACGGGGACTGATCATCGATTTCACCCGCTTCATGAACCGCCTGGTCCACCTGGACATCGCCGGCCGGACCTTTACCTGCCAGCCCGGCTATCGCCTGGGCGAGTTGGAAGAGGCCCTGGCCGGGGCGGGACTCTTTTTCCCGCCCGACCCCTCCAGCGGCCAGTACGCCACCTTCGGCGGCATGTACGGCACCAATGCCAGCGGGTCGCACTCGGTCAAGTACGGCAACGTGGCCGATTACATCGTCGACGCCGAGCTGGTGCTCGCCGATGGCCGCCGGGTGACCATGGCGGAATTGGCGCGAACGCCCACCGAAAAGCTGCCCCCACCCTTCGACCGCCTCCATCGTCTCTACACCGATCACGCGGCCGCCATCGAAACCGCTTACCCGGATACGGCCTATAACAGCGCCGGCTACAATCTGCGCGGCCTGGTGCGCGACGGCCGCCTGGCGCCGGGGCACCTGCTGGGCGGCTCGGAGGGGACCCTGGCGGTGGTAACGCAGATGACGTTTCGCCTCCTGCCCAAACCGGCCTGCGACAGCCTGGTGGTGGCCTACATGGACGACATCCAGGCCTCGGCCCGGGCCGTGCAAAAGATCCTGCCCCTGGGTCCGGCGGGCATCGAGATCATGGACAAGTCCCTGCTGGCCCTGGCCCGCCGGGAAGATCCGCGGTTGGCCGAGGCCCTTCCCGGTGACGTGGATAACGTGCTGCTCATCGAGTTCGACGGACCGGACGAAGAAAATTGCCAGGCGTCCAACGCCAGGGTGCTCGATGTCGTGAAGGGACTGACCGACCGGATCCATCCGGCGGCCAGCGCCGCCGAGAAAAAGCGGTTCTGGGCCGTGCGCAAGGCGGCCGTGCCGATTCTCTACCGTATCAAGGGACGACGCCAAATCCTGGCCCTCATCGAGGATGCGGCCGTGCCAGTACGCCACCTGGGGACCTACTTCAGGGAAGTATACGCTCTGCTGGAACGCCACCGGGTCCCGTTCGTGGTCTACGGCCATATCGCCAAGGGGCTGATGCACACCCGCCCCCTGCTCGACCTGAAAGACCCGGCCGACGTGGCCAAGCTGCGGCCCATCGCGGACGCCTTCTACGACATCGTGGCCGGCTTGGACGGCACGGTGAGCGGCGAGCATGGGGACGGCCGGTTGCGCAGTGCCTACATCCGACGCCGTTATCCGACGATTTACGATCTTTTCTTGGAAGTCAAAAACATCTTCGATCCCCACGGCCGTCTCAACCCGGAGATCATCACCCATCACGATCCGGACCAGATGACCCGCGACCTGCGCTACGGCGGCGAGTACCGCCGCCGCGACACGGGCCGAACAGAGCTGGCCTGGCCCGAGGGCCTCGCCCCGGCCGCCGAGCTGTGCCACGGCTGCAGCAAGTGCACCACCGTCACCGGCGCCACGCGCATGTGCCCCGTATACAAGGCCACCCGGGAAGAAGCCGCCACCCCCAAGGCCAAGGCCAACCTGCTGCGAGCGCTGATCGGCGGCCGCAGCGACGACCAGACCCTGTCCGAGGCGGCCTTCAAGGCGGTGATGAGCCGCTGCGTCCACTGCGGCAGCTGCCTGCGCGAGTGCCCCAGCCACGTGAACATCCCCAAGCTGGCCGCCGAGGCCAAGGCGCGCTACGTACGCCGCTACGGAAACCCCCTCCACGACCACCTCGTCACCCGCATCGAGCTGGCCGGCCGGGCAACCCACAAGGTATCCGGACTCGTCCAGGCCCTGGCATCGCCGGCGCCGGCCCGCCGGGCAGCGGAAAAAATCACCGGGCTGTCGGCCCGGCGCCCCATGGTCGCTTTTGACCGCCGGAGCCTGTTCCAGCGCCTCGGCGGGACGGTATTTGGAAGCGGTCCGCGGCAAATCCTCTACTATGCCGGCTGTGATGCGGCCTATATCCGCCCGTCCATCGGCGAGGCGGCCGTCAAGCTCCTGGCGGCCGCAGGTTGGCAAGTCCTGGTCCCCCCCCAACACTGCTGCGGGCTGCCCATGCTGGCCAAGGGGATGGTGGACGGCGCCCGGCGCCAAATCCGGCAGAACCTGCGCGCCTGGCAGGAATGGGTTGCCGGGGTGGAGGCCGTGGGGGTCACCTGCTCTTCCTGCGGCCTGGCCCTGATGACCGAATGGGCCGATTTGATGGGCATGGATGCCGTGGGGGCCATCGCGGCAAAGGTTCGCCCGGTAAGCGCCCTGGTGGCTGAGGCCATGGACCGCCTGCCGCTTGCCAACGACACCCGTCAGTCGGTGGCCTACCATTACCCCTGCCATCTGCTGGGCCAAAGGGAGGCGGACAGCTCGGTACGGATGCTTTCAGCGGTGAAGGGAGTCGACCTGCGCGTTCTCGACAGCGGCTGTTGCGGCATGGCGGGCAGTTGGGGGCTGCATGCGGCCAATGACGCCCTCAGCCGACAGATTGCGCGCGGCCTGATGGACCGCATCGCCGCCTCCGGGGCGGCTTCGGCCGCCACCGATTGCCCCACCTGCCGCATGCAGATGGAGCAGTTGGGACCAACGCCGGTGCGGCACCCGGTGGAGCTGGTGGCAACGCGTCTGGAAGCCTGCTCTTTTCGGCGCGCCGGTTAAAACTTGGGGTATAGCCCGGCCTGTTTGCAGAGTTCGCTTGCGGTGATGCGATCCAATCGGCTGTGGCGCTTGACGGGGATGATTTTCTTGCCGTTGGTGTAGATGGCTGATTTGCGCCTTCCCTGAGGAGATGGAAACCGTTTCGTTCCAGGTATTGCACAAGGTCACGTCGCTTGACCGACATGTTGAACCTCGACAGGCAGTTGCTCGATGAGGGCATTCCCGGTCGGGATTTCCCTCCCGCTTTCGAGATAGGCGAGCACCATTTCGCTGAGCGCATCCCGCAGCATGGCGCGGCACTCATCAAGGTCCTTGCCTTCGGTGACCACCTCGGGCCATTCGATCAATTGTCCCATGTACCCGGAATCGATCTTGGTGTATTTGGCGGTATAATTGACCATTTTTATCACCTCCCCTATTGGGGTTTAAATAGATAGTTCCCTTCACAAAGTCAACGCGATCAGGCATCTTCGAATTATGAAAGCGCCCGTTTCATCACCGCCGACGACCGGGAAACCGGCAGCGGCGTCATCGAGGCCCTCGAAGCGACCGAGGACATCGAGGTGCGGGCAGATCGATTGTTGCTGGGAGGTTATCAGGCGGGCGATCAGCTTTTTACTCGCTCAAAGCACCTTCCCCACCACCGCCAACGCCCGGTCGATGTCATCGCCGGTCAGCGGATAGTGGGTCACGGCCCGCAGCCGGAAGGGATCCAGGGCCAGCACCAGGACGCCGGCTTCGGCCAGGGCAGCGGCCAAGGCGGCCGCAGTGGTGCGCCGGTCGGTGATCTCGAAAAAAACGATGTTGGTATGCACGGCGGCCGGATCGGCGGCCAGCCCCTCGATGCCGTCCAGGCCTTCGGCCAGGCGCCGGGCGTTGGCGTGGTCTTCGGCCAGGCGGTCGACCATCTCGGTGAGGGCCACGATGCCGGCGGCGGCGATGATGCCGGCCTGGCGCATGCCGCCGCCGAGCACCTTGCGCGCCCGCCGCGCCTCGGCCACGAATTCGCGGCTGCCGCACACCATGGACCCGACGGGCGCAGACAACCCCTTGCTCAGGCAAAAGGAGACCGAATCGGCCCGGGCCACCAGGTCGGCGGCCGGGCAGGCCAGGGCCACGGCGGCGTTGAACAGCCGCGCCCCGTCCACGTGGATCTTCAAGCCACAGCGGTCCGCCGTCGCGGCCACCCGGTCCATGTAGTCGGCGCTCAGGGGGCTGCCGTTGCAGCGGTTGTGGGTATTTTCCAGCACCAGCAGCCGGCTGCGGGGAAAGTGGACGTCGTCGGCGCGCACCGCCGCCTCGATGGCCTGCAAGTCGATGGTGCCGTCGGGCCGGTTGGGCACCGTGCGCGGATGGATGCCGCCGATGGCCGCCGAGCCGCCCTGCTCGTAGTAGAAGATGTGGGATTGGTCGCCGAGGATTATCT
The DNA here is from genome assembly GCA_011042305.1 of Desulfobacteraceae bacterium. GTDB lineage: Bacteria > Desulfobacterota > Desulfobacteria > Desulfobacterales > UBA2174 > UBA2174. The sequence continues at coordinate 10,305 of DQXI01000156.1, read as the reverse complement.
CGTCGCCCCGGCCGCAGTGGACCAGTTGGCAGACGAGGTTGGCCATGGTACCGCTGGCCACCAGCAGGGCCGCCTCCTTGCCGGTGCGCTCGGCCGCCAGGTCCTCCAGCTGTCGCACGGTGGGGTCTTCGCCGTAGACGTCGTCGCCGACTTCGGCCTCGGCCATGGCTTTTCGCATCCGCTCGGTGGGCGGGGTGACGGTGTCGCTGCGCAGATCGATGGGGGGCATGAGTGAATTCCGGTTCACGCGTTGCGGGTTGAAAAAAGAGGCCAAAAGGACGAAAGGAACTTGAGAGGCCAAATTTCAGTTTTCAGTCAAGCCGGTTCGGGCTACCATATTTTGCCGAGATTTAAAACCCTGCGGAGGTTTCTGTGGCGCCCCCCTTTTTGATCCATCCCATCGGCACCGTGCGCCGGCAAGGCGACCGGACGTTCATCAACCTCGACCCGGCCTTCAGCGACGGGCTTTTGGGCATCGAGGGCTTCTCGCACATCGTGGTCTGCTACTGGTTGGACCGCAACGACACCCCCGAAGCCCGCAGCGTGCTGCGCACCCACCCCCGGGCCGACCCATCCAATCCCTTGACCGGGGTTTTCGCCACCCACTCGCCCCGGCGGCCCAATCCCATCGCCATCTCCCTGTGCCGCTTGATGTCCTTGACCGGCACAACCATAGAGATCGATCGTATCGATGCCATGGACGACAGCCCGGTGATCGACATCAAGTGCTTCATCCCCAGCACGCGCTTCGAAAAGGAAGCGGTGCGCGTGCCGGACTGGGTATAAAACGATGTCCAGGCCACCCTTTTCGCCCGAAGACGCTCAGCCCGCCGCCAAATCCGAAACCCGTATGGCAAGCATTGCCGGCGAAGTCGAGCAGGTGGTCTTCGTCAGTCCGGACAGCGACTTCGTCGTGGCGCGGGTCGCCGTCCCGGAAGAAAAGATGTCCATTACCGTTTGCGGGCCCCTGGCCGGCCTCGAGCCCGGACAGGGGGTACGCCTGCGGGGAACATGGGAGCGCCATCCGCGCTACGGCCGCCAGTTCCGTGCCGTTGACGGCGAGACCTTCGTGCCGGTGACCGTGGATGGAATCCGGCGCTATCTGGGCTCCGGGGCCTTTCCCGGCCTGGCGGAAAAAATGGCCGAGCGGATCGTGGACCATTTCGGCGCCGATACCCTGGCCATCCTCGAAAACGAGCCCCAGCGACTCTCGGAGGTCAAGGGGATCGGCAAAAAAACGATCCGCAAGCTGAGCAAGGCCTGGCAGGAGCAGGCCCGCACCCGGGCGGCGATGCTCTTTTTCCAGTCCCACGGCATCTCCCTGGCCCTCTCCCGGCGCATCTTCAACCACTACGGCGCCGAAGCCGTCCGCCGGGTGCGCGACGATCCCTACGCCTTGGCCGAGGACATCGACGGCATCGGGTTCCAGACCGCCGACCGCATCGCCCGGCAGATGGGCCTGGCCGACGACGCGCCCCAGCGGGTGACCGCCGCCCTGGTGCACATCCTCAAGCAGCAAACCGAGGCGGGGCACATCTTCACCCCGGCCGACGCCTTAACCGCACGCTGCTGCAAGATGGTGGGATGTGCGCCGGAGGCAGCGGCCGCCGCCTTGGCCGACGGGATCGCCGCGGGCAAGTTCGTCGTGGAAGCGTTGCCCGGTTCGCAAGACGCCGTTTTTCTCAAGGGCCTTCACCACTGCGAGGTGGAGCTGGCCGCCGGGCTGCGCCGGTTGGCCCATTCCGCCATCCCCCGCCTGGCCGGAACGGATTGCGCCAAGGCCGTGGCCAGCGGCGAACGGCAGTTGGGTATCGAGTTGGCCGACCGTCAACGCGAGGCGGTAGGCAGGGCCCTGGCCGGCGGCGTCCTGGTGATCACGGGCGGCCCGGGCACGGGCAAGACCACCATCGTCCGGGCTATCCTGAACATCTACCAGCGCTTCCGGCACCGGGTCCGACTGGCCGCCCCTACCGGCCGGGCCGCCAAACGCCTGGCCGAAAGCACCGGGGCCGAGGCGTGCACGGTGCACCGGCTGCTGGAGTTCAGCCCCCGGGAGCGACGCTTTTTGCACAACGCCGAACATCCCTTGAAGACCGACCTGCTGGTGGTGGACGAGGCCTCGATGATCGACACCGTCCTGATGTACCACCTGGTCAGAGCCCTGACCCCGGGTACCACGCTGGTGTTGGTGGGTGACGTGGACCAACTCCCCTCGGTGGGACCGGGAAGCGTGTTGGCGGACGTCATCGCCTCGGGTCTGGCACCGGTGGTTATTCTCAACGAAATCTTCCGCCAGGCCCAACGCAGCCGCATCGTGATCAACGCCCATCGCATCAACGCCGGAGAAATGCCGCTGCGCGAAACGGCCTCCGAAGAAAACGATTTCTACTTCATCGAAAAAAGCGATCCCCGGGTCGTTTCGGAAACAATTTTAAAGCTGGTGGTGGAGCGCATCCCCGACCGCTTCGGCTTCGACCCGATGGAAGACATCCAGGTCATCACCCCCATGCACCGGGGCGAGGTGGGCACCCACCAGCTCAACGCGCTGCTGCAAGCCGCCCTCAACCCGGCCGGGGAAAGCGGGCCGCAAACCGCCGGCCGCTGGCGTCCCGGCGACAAGGTGATGCAGATCCGCAACGACTACGACAAGGAAGTCTTCAACGGCGACATCGGGCGGGTGGCGTCCGCCGGCCCCGAAGGCGTGACGGTGGTTTTCGACGGGCGCCCGGTGCTCTATGCCCTTTCCGAACTCGACGATCTGGTGCTGGCCTACGCGGTGTCGGTGCACAAGAGCCAGGGATCCGAGTACCCGTGCATCGTCATGCCGCTGATGACCCAGCACTACCTCATGCTCCAGCGCAACCTGGTCTACACCGCCATCACCCGGGCCCGCCGCCTGGCGGTAATCGTGGGCCAGCGCCGCGCCCTGGCCATGGCGGTGGCCAACGACCGGCCCCGGCGGCGCTTCACCCGGCTGGCCCAGCGGTTGGCCGGGCAGGCTTGACAGGGAACCATCGGCATCGCTACCTTGAGATCGGCTCTCTGGAATCTTCCGGGAACCTTCGGCCTTTTGAAATGGATCCCGGGTCAGCGCCCGTAATGACGGATGTTTTAAATGACCAAACCAGCGCCAAGCGAACAGTGGGTTGACGTCAACGGCTACCGGCTTCGGGTGCAAATCCACCAACCGCTGACAGCGCCGGACGAGCCTGCGCCCTTGGTGTTTCTTCACGAAGGGCTGGGCTGCATCGAGTTCTGGCGCAACCTGCCGGCCCGGCTCGCCCAGCAGACCGGCCGCACCGCGGTGGTCTTCGACCGGCGCGGCTACGGCCGCAGTACCCCTTGCAGCGAGCCGCGCCGCATCGACTACCTCCACCTGGAGGCCTACCAATACCTTCCCCCCCTGCTCGATAGGCTGGGCATCCGGCGGGCCGTGCTCATCGGCCACAGCGACGGCGGCACCATTGCACTGCTCTTCGGAGCAAAATTCGTCGAACGCTGCGCCGGCATCGTCACCGAGGCAGCCCATGTCTTCGTGGACGAAACCACCCTGGCCGGCATCCGGAAGGCGGTAGCCGCCTACCATGGCAAGTTGCGATCCCGCCTGAAGCGCTACCACGGGGAACAGACCGACGCGGTCTTTTTCGCCTGGGCGGACACCTGGCTGGCCCCGTGGTTCCGCCACTGGCGCATCACCGACGACATCGCCGGCGTCCGCTGCCCCGTGTTGGCGATCCAGGGCGCCGCCGATCCCTACGGGGAGCCGGCCCAGGTCGAGGCCATCGTCCATTCCGTCGCCGGCCCGGCCCGGCCCCTGGTCCTGCCGCAAGTCGGCCACACTCCCCATCTGGAGGCCGTCGAAACGTTCACCGCGGCCGTGGCCGAATTCGTCGAGACCCTGAAAGCATAAAGATGCCATCCCCCCACAAGACCGATGGCGGCGCCACGGCACTGCGGGCGCAGATCACCGCGCAGCTCGAAGAATGGCGTCCCCGGGCAAGCCCGTCCCGGCAACAGTTGCTCAAGGCCGCTGAAAAGGTGGCCGCCTGGCGCCGGGAAAGACAAATTGAAAGCCTGTGGCCCGATCCGCCCCTCATGGCCACCGCCACGTTGGACGACAGCTTCGGTCACGGCCTGGAAGTGATTCACCGCTTTGCCGAGGCCGCCGGCCTGCGCCGGGTGCACCTGGGCAAGCTGCTCACGGCTGAAGCCATCGTGGACGGCTGCCGGGTACACCGCCCCCACCTGCTCGGGATGACCGTCTTGCAGTTCGACACCGAACCGGACCTGGTCGCCATCCGCCGGCAAATCGACCCGGCCGTCCGCATCGTGGCCGGCGGACCGATATTCGCCGCCGACCCGGATCTGGCCGAACGGGCGGGCATCGATTTCGTGGCCAGGAGCGCCGCCGACTTCTGGCGTTACCTGTTGACACTTTGAAAGCCTCGCTGGGGCTTAAAATCCCCATGCGCATCCTTCATCTGCTCAGCCAGCGCCCCGAAGCCACCGGCAGCGGGATCTACGTGCGGGCCATGATCGCCGCGGCCTGGATGACCAGATCCGGGCCGCATCCCTTGAACATGGATCCCTGCTTTCGCGCAGGAATGACGGGAAAAAACCGGAATGACAAAGCTTGATCCGGCGTTTTGCAGCGCTCGTCATCCCGGGCACCGACCCGGGATCTATTTCAGAGGGCTGAAAATTTCTGGAGGGGATAGCCAGCTGCTGATTGCGCAAATTGCGTATCGCAGCCATACCCGTTTCGCGTCACATCCGGCTTCCGTCAGCGACGGCAGGATCCACCGGCAGCGTCAGCCGGGGAAAATCCCCCTGGGGATGACGGTCCACCAGCACCTCGCAGCCGTAGGCGGTGCGGATGTGCGCGGGCTGCAGCACTTCTTGCGGGGTGCCGGTGCAGACGGCCCGGCCGCCGTGAAGCAGCAGCATCCGGGTGGCGAACATGCCTGCCAGGTTCAGGTCGTGGGAGACCATCACCACCGTCATCCCGCGTTCACGCCGCAGCCGGGCCAGAAGGCGCATGATCTGGAGCTGATGGCCCATGTCCAGGGCCGCCGTCGGTTCGTCCAGGAGCATCAGGCGCGGCTGCTGGCAGAGGGCGCGGGCGATCCAGACCCGCTGCTGCTCGCCGCCGCTGAGCTGCTCCATGGGGCGCCGGGCCAACGCTTCCAGCCCTACGGCGGCGATGGCCCGGGCCGCCTCGTCAATGTCCTCGGCGGCCTCGAAGCCGAGCAGGCCCAGGTGCGGGGCCCGGCCCATGCGCACGAGCTCCTCCACGGCAAAGGAAAAAACCGGCACACTGCCCTGGGGCACCAGGGCGATACGCCGGGCCAGCTCGCGCCGGCTGTAGCCGGCCAGGGGACGGCCGAAGACGGCGATGTCGCCGGCCTGGGGCGTCAGGCTGCCGAGGATCAGGCGCAGCAAAGTGGTCTTGCCCGACCCGTTGGGCCCGATCACCGCGAAAAAATCCCCCTCGGCGATCTCCAGCGACAGGTTTTCGATCACCGCCTGGCGACCGTAGGCAAACCGCACTCCCCGAATGGCCACCGAATGGCTCATCGCCGCCCCGTTTTCAGATCGTTTGGCCGCATGGCATGAAAAAACCTTCTTTACCAGAATTCCAGATGGCCCGGCCGCCAAAAAGCGCGTGTTGGTCAACGCCGGTTTGCGGTTCATCCGCCAGGCGGATCCCGCTTACTGCCGCGACCGCCTCAACAAGTAGATGAACAGCGGCGCGCCGATCATGGCCGTGATCACCCCGGCGGGCATTTCGCCCTGTTCCGGCAGGACCCGAGCCAGCAGGTCGCAGCCCACCACGAAGGTACCGCCGCCGAAAATGCAGGCCGGCACCAGGAGCCGGTGATCGCTGCCAAGGAGCATGCGCAGCAGATGCGGCACCACCAGGCCCACGAAACCCACCAGCCCGCAGTGGCTCACGGTGACGCTGACCATCAAGGAGGCAGCCACCAGCAAGGCGATGGTCACCGCCCGCACCGGAACCCCGCTGGAGGAGGCCAGTTCGCGGCCCAGCAGCATCAAGTTCATCGGGTGGGCCAGCAGAAAGATGGCCACAAAGCAGGGGGCCACCAGGGCCGCGAGCAATCCGAGTTGACCGAGGCCGATGGTCCCCAGGTTGCCCATCAACCAGAAGAGGATGCTGTGCAAGCGGCCGTCCTGGCTCAAGGTGAGCAGGAACATGATCAGGGCCGAGCAGAAGGCGTTGACCATCACCCCGGACAGCAGCAGGGCGTCGCGCTGAAACAGGCTTTGCCCGGCGCTCATGGCCAAAATCAGCCCCAAAGTGGCCAGGGCCCCAACGAATGCGAAGAGGCTGACACCGGGAAAATGAGCCAGCCCGAGGAGAATCCCCGTGATGGCCCCAATCGCCGAGCCGCCCGAAATACCCAGGATATACGGTTCGGCCAGAGGGTTGCGCAGCAACGCCTGGAACACCAATCCCCCCAAAGAGAGGCTAGCGCCGGTAACGGCCGCCAGCAGGGCCCGGGGCAACCGGATGCGCCAGACGATGGCTGCGCCGGCGTCCACCGAGCCCGGCCCGCCGGTCAAGGCCCGCCAGGCGGCCGCCGGCCCGACCTCCGAGGACCCGAAGGAAACCGCCGCCACGATGGAAAGGGCCAGCAGAAGCAACAAGCCGGCGCTCACTGCCAGCACCCGCGTCGGCGTGACATTGGCACGCTGGGCAGTCATGGCGAGGCCTCGAAAAGGTTCGGGTGGATGAGCCGGGCCAGCTGCTCCAGGCCTTCCACCAGGCGCGGGCTGGGCCGGTCAAGGCAGTTGGAGTCCACGATGTGGACGCGGTTATTGGCCACTGCCGGCACCTGGGGCCAGCGGCGCCACTCGGCCAGGGCCCGTTGGAAAAGCCCCTCGCGGTTCATGGAGGTAATGATGAGCACCTCCGGGGCCAGGGCGATGACCTGCTCCTGGCTGAAACGCGGATAGACGGTGGCTCCGGCCGCCACATTGACGCCGCCGGCGCGGGTAATCAGCTCGTGGAGAAAAGTGGACGTGCCAGCCGATACGATGGGCGTCATTCCGATTTGCAAAAAAACCCGGGGCCGATGCGAGGCCCTGGCCACCCGCCGATCCACCGCCGCGATGCGCTGCTGCATGTCGTCCACCAGTCGCTGGGCCGCCTCGCGGGCATTGAGCAGATCCCCCAGGGCGGCAATGGTTTCCATCACCGACTCGAGGTCCCGGGGATCGACGGCATAAACGGGAATCTGCATCGCCTCCAGGCGGTCCACCACCACCTTGGGGTTGCCGTCCCGAATCGCCAGGCAAAGATCCGGCTTCAGGGCCACGATGCGCTCCAGGTCCAGGTGCACGTAGGAGCCCACCTTGGGAAGGGAGCGGGCCGCCGCCGGGGTGTCGGAAAAGCGGCTGACTCCCACCAACCGGTCCTGCCGGCCGATGGCAAAGACGATCTCCGTGGCACTCGGCGCCATGCTCACCACGCGCTGGGGGTCGATGGGCACCTGCATGGTGCGGCCGGCCAGGTCGGTGACCCGGCGCGTCTGCCCGGCGGCGGTCACGGCGGCCAGCAACACCATCGGCAGGAAAAAAATCAGCGTCAGCCGCAGATTATGGATTATCCGCCACCTCATGGGAGACCGCCTTGCCGGGGGCGCGCGCTTATTCCGGCCATCATCGCCGCCAAGGCCCTCTGGAGCGCAGCGCCCGGCGCTGAGGGAACGCGTGCCTCGTCTTCAAGCGACACCGGCGCGCCGGCGATCTCGGCGGCCACCTGGCGGCACCAGGCATCAAAAAGGGATAGGTCCGTCTGGCGTCCGGCGGCCTGGGCATCGTCAAGCGCCATGGCTGCTTCGATAAAACCGGTGTACCGATCTTCCAGCAACAGCCGCTCCAGGGCGATGCCCAGCTCGCCCCGGCGTCCGGCGCAGTCGCAGGATGTATCGGCAACCATGTTCCACAGGTTCACCCCGCGCTCCGCCATCCGCTGCACCAGGGGCCGCCTCGCCGCGATGCCGTTTTGCCTGAAGATCGCCTCCCGCACCCCGGCGGCCACCGCCTCGGCGATGAGCTGCCCCATTTTGCTGTGGCCGCCCGCATTGTCGATGGCGGTCCCGGCCCCCTGGACCACGATGATGTTGTCGGTGCCGGTGCCGGTGGCCGGCCGATGGGGCGCCACGCTGCTGCGGATATCCAGGTCCTGCAAGGCGGCGGACTTGGCCTCGGTGGCGGTGACCAGGGCCCGGGTCATGGCCCGCGGGCTGAGCTGCATGTTGGTCATCAAAATGATGTTAATGGTGCCCGGCTCGTACCAGTGGCCGGCGTCACAGCCGGCCCGCCGGGCGTTGGACTCGATCCCGGCGGTGACCAGGGCGGTCACGGCCATCTCCCGATGGTTTCGTTGCTGGACGGAGAGGCGGTCGACGTCGGCGCCGGTGAAAAGAAGCGCCGTAGTCTCGGGCCGCCGCCCCAAAACCCGGCACACCCGCAGACGCTCGGACGCCAGGCCGGCGTCATGCCCCAGGCTCCAGCAGGGCGGCGGCCAGTGGTGGTTAGCCACGGTCAAAACCCCCTCGCGCTGGCCTTCCAGGGTTGAAACAACGGTCAACGGTTGGTTGAAATCGACCGCCAGGGTCTTGTTGACAAAATCGTGGATGCGGCTTTCAACGATGCCGGCCCGCGCCACGTAGGGCAGGTCCAAAACCAGGGGACGCTTGCCGACCACGGCGTCGGAGTGAACCTGATCGCCTTGCCGGGCAAAGGCTTCTGCGTAGAGGCGCGAGGCCAGCCAGGCGACGAAACCGGGCGTCCGCACCCCGCAGCGGCAGGTCAGATCGCAGGGGAAAAAGAGCAGGCGCTTGTTTTTCACCGCCTCAACGTCCCGCCAGCCCGGCCGGTCGAGGAGGCGGGCCGCGGCCTGGCGGTCGCCGCCGCAGCCGTAGATCACCTGGGGATTGAAGCGCTGCCATTGCTCCAGCGACACTTCCACCACGTCCCCGGTTTTGCCTATCGCCGGCGGGATGCCGCCGGCGGCCCGGATCATCTCGTTTTGGAACGAATCGTCCCCGGGCGCCGCCACCTCCTCGCCGCCCATGAAGCGTATCACCCGCAACCGCTGGGCCAGGGGGATCTTGTCCACCTTGGCGGCCACGAGATCCAGGTCGGCTTGGCACCGGTCCACCAAGGCCTTGGCAGCGGCACGGCGCCGAAAAATGGCCCCCAGCCGTTCGATGGCCATGTAGCTGTCCTGGATCGAATCGATGTCCAAGGCGATGGGTTGAATCCCGTTGGCGCTCAAGATGGCCGCCGTCTCCTTGTGCAAGGAAGAGACGAAAACCACCTCCGGCGCGACAGCGGCGATCCGCCGGGGATCCGGGGCGGCAAAGCCGCCCACCACGGGAAGCGCTGCCGCTTCGGGAGGCCAGGTATCGTGGTAGGTGACGGCCCGGATCCGATCACCGGCGCCCAGGGCGAAAATGATTTCCGTGACCGCCGGCACGAGGCTCACCACCCGCTGCGGCGGGGCGTCAAGGGAGATGCGCCGTCCGTCGGCGTCGACGAATGCCAGCTCCGCGGCCACGGCCGGCCCAGCGAATGTCAGCCAGAGGCTCAACCATACCGCAACGCTCAGTATTGGGCGTCTGATCCGCGCATCAAACAACATTTCTCAGCCGAACTCGTTTCAAATTTCAATGTTCTCATAAGAGGCCGGCCGGCACCGGAGGCCGATCCCGGCCGGGGATCCGCTAGTAGTTGACCCGGATGCCGGCATAAGCCGACAGGCCCGGCGTTGCGTAGCTCCAAGCCTCCTCGTAAAACTCGTCAAAAAGGTTCTCCACCCGGCCGTAAATTTCCAGGCGCGGGGTTAAGCGGTAACGCGCCGAGAGGTTGACCAGGGTGTAGGCATCCAGCTCTTGCACCGGATTGCCGTCTTTATCGTAATTGAAGCTCGGATCTTCGTCGCGTTCGTCCACCCACTGAATGTCCAGGTTGAGTTTCAGCGCCTCTACCGGCTGGTAGTCCAGATTAAACCGCACCTTGTTCAAGGGACGATGGATAAGCCTTTCGTCTTCCGCGTCCACCGAATGGGTGTAAGTGTGATCGAGACGCAGGTTCAATCGATCCGTAGCCTGCCAGGCGATGAAACTTTCCAGGCCCCGGCTCTTTGACGTACCGTCCAGGTTTTCGTAAGTCCCTTGCCAGGTGACCGGATCGGTGACATATCCGATACGATCTTCAAACTTCATTTCAAAATAGGTCGTTCCGATCTTTAAGCGCCCCTGCCAGAAGGGTTGC
>DQXI01000157.1 GCA_011042305.1 Desulfobacteraceae bacterium | reverse complement strand
CCCGGCTGGCCGAGGCCCAGGACGCCGCGGGCATCAAGCGCCGCCTGGCCGAGATCGTGCCCGATTACACGCCTTATGGCACGGCGTAGAGCCACCACCGGAACTTTACTCAATCACTGAGCAAAAATACTCAATGATTGAGTAGTATCGGATTGACAAGCCGCGGTGGCGATTTTATAAGCAAAACTTTACGCCAAAAAGGGGAGGCCGCGAAAAAGGGTCGAGCCTTCCTGCAGGGAATGATGGGTCCCTTTGGTCCTTTTCAACCTTGAACCTGGAACCCGGAATCCGTCCCGGGCGGAACGCGCCGCAGGCGCTTGAACCTCGAAAGGAGTGCGAAACGACCCATGGCTGGGAAAAAGCAGAAGGAAACCAAGGAAAAGCCCCTGGAGAAGATGACCGCAACCGAACTGCGGGAGCTGGCCAAGGGGATCGACGGTATTACCGGTGTTCACGGTATGAACAAGGCGGAGCTGATCTCCGCCGTCAAGCAGGCCCGGGGCATCGTGGAAACCAAGAGCAAGAATGCCGACGGCTCGGTGCGTGCCATCAAGCAGAAGCTGCGCGTCCTGCGCGCCCAGCGCGCGGCAATGGATGACGCCGATCCGCGCAGGCTGGAGATCCTGCGCCGCCGCATCAGCCGTCTCAAGAAAAAGACCCGGCGGGCCTCTTGACCTTGAACCCGTTGTCCACGGAAGCGGCGCCCCGCATCGACCCGGCGGCGGTGGCCTTTGACATCGACGGCGTGGTGGCCGACACGATGCGCCTGTTTGTCGACATCGTGCGCGAGGAGTTTCGCCACGGTGACCTGCGCTACGAGGACATCACCTCCTACCGCCTGGATGAATGCCTCGACCTGGATGCGCAGATCCGGGACGCGGTAATCGACCAGCTCATCGAAGGCAGCCATCGCCGCCCCCTGGAGCCGATCCCCGGCGCCCCGGAGGTTATCGCCCGGCTCAGCCGCCTGGCCGGCCCGGTGCTGTTCGTCACGGCCCGGCCGGACGCGCGGTTCATCGAATCGTGGCTGCACAGCGTGCTGCCGCCTTCCCACAACGGGATCCAGGTGGTGGCCACCGGCGACTTCGACGCCAAGCTGGAGGTGCTGCGCCGGCACGAGAAGGCCTTCTTCGTCGAAGACCGGCTCGAGACCTGCTTCACCCTGAACGACGGCGGCATCACCCCGGTGGTGTTCCGCCAGCCCTGGAACCGCCAGCCCCATCCCTTCGTCGAAGTGGGCGACTGGTCGGAGTTGGCGGCCCTGATGGCCCTGCCATGAAGGCGTCCCCGACCCTTGCCCGCGCCATCGACCAGTTCATCGACGCCATGGCCGCCGAAAAGGGGTTTTCGGCCCACACCCTGCGCGCCTACCGCCGGGACTTGGCCGAGTTCGCCGCCTTTGCCGCCGACCAGGACGCGGTCACGGTGGCCGAAGTGGACGCCCTGACCGTTCGCGGCTACCTGGCCTTCCTGCACCGCAAAAACGCCAAGACCACCATGGCGAGAAAGCTTTCGGCCCTGCGCTCCTTCTTCCGGCACCTGGTCAAGCGCGGGGACCTGGAGGAAAGCCCGGCCGAGGGGGTGCTCACGCCCAAGCAGCCCAAGCGGGTGCCCGCCTACCTCACCGTGGACGACATGTTCCGCCTGCTGGACGGTATCGGCGGCAGCAGCGTCCTCGATCTGCGCAACCGGGCGATTTTCGAGACGCTCTACTCCTGCGGCCTGCGCGTCTCTGAGCTCGCCGGGCTCAACCTGCGGGACGTGGACGAGGCCGAGGGGCTGGTGCGGGTGATGGGTAAGGGAAAAAAGGAACGCATCGTGCCCATCGGCCGGAAAGCCCTGGGGGCCATCGCCGCCTACCGCCGGCAGTTGGCGGTGGAAGGCAAGGGCGCCGGCGCGTCGTCGGAGGCGCTGTTTCTCAACAAAAACGGGGGGCGATTGACGCCGCGCAGCATCGCCCGGATCCTCGATCGCCTGGTGGCGGCCTGCGCCCTGGCGGTGCCGGTGTCGCCCCACGCCCTGCGGCACTCGTTCGCCACCCACCTGTTGGACGCCGGGGCCGATCTGCGGGTGGTCCAGGAGCTGCTGGGGCACAAGAGCCTCTCCACCACCCAGCGCTACACCCACGTGAGCATCGACCGGCTGATGGAGACCTACGACAAGGCCCATCCAAGGCGGTGAGGGGGCATTGGTTAGTGGGCGATATAATGGTTTTTCTGCTGAAACCTTGAACCAAAGGTGTTTTCCATGACCCAGTGGCGTTCCACCACCATCCTGGCCGTGCGACGCGACGGACGGCTCGCCGTGGCCGGCGACGGGCAGGTGACGCTGAACAACACCGTGGTCAAGCAGCGCGCCCGCAAGGTGCGCCGCATCTACCACGACCGCATCATCGTGGGCTTTGCCGGGGCCACGGCCGACGCCCTCAACCTCTCCGAGCGGCTGGAAGGCAAGCTGGAGCGCTACAACGGCTCCCTGATGCGCGCGGCGGTGGAGCTGGCCCGCGAGTGGCGCAGCGACAAGTACCTGCGGCGCCTCGAGGCCCTGATGATCGCCGCCGACAAGGAAAAAATGCTGCTCATTTCCGGCAGTGGCGACGTCATCGAGCCGGACGGCGCCGTGCTGGCCATCGGTTCCGGGGCCGTGGCGGCCCAGGCGGCGGCCGAGGCCCTGCTCGGGCATACCCGGTTGGACGCCCGGGCCGTGGTGGCGGCGGCCATGGAGATCGCCGCCGGCATTTGCGTGTTCACCAACTCCAACGTCAGTATCGAGGAAATGTGAGCGACCTGAAGCCTTCGCAAATCGTCAGCGCCCTGGACCGTTACATCATCGGCCAGGGCCGTGCCAAGCGCATGGTGGCCATCGCGCTGCGCAACCGGTGGCGCCGGCGGCAGGTGCCCGAGGACCTGCGCGACGAGATCGCGCCCAAGAACATCATGCTCATCGGCCCCACCGGGGTGGGCAAGACCGAGATTGCCCGGCGCCTGTCGCGGTTGACCGATTCGCCCTTCATCAAGGTGGAGGCGAGCAAGTTCACCGAGGTCGGCTACGTGGGCCGGGACGTGGAATCCATGGTGCGCGACCTGGTGGAACTCACCGTGGCCGACCTGCGCATCCGGGCCCAGGAGGCGGTCCAGGCCAAAGCCCGGGAGGTGGCCGAGGAGCGGATGCTCGACCTGCTGCTGCCCGGCGGCACCCGCGACGGGCGCCTCGAGACGGTGGAAGAGGGCAAGGCCACCCGCGAGAAGCTGAGGCGCCTGCTGCGCCAGGGGAAGCTGGACGAGCGCACCGTGGAACTGGAAACCACCGTGTCCAAGCAGCCCATGGTGGAGATTTTCTCCAACGCCGGCATGGAGGAGATGGGCTTCAACTTCAAGGACATGCTCGGCAACCTTTTGCCCAAGCAGACCCGCCGGCGCCGGGTGACGGTGGCCGAGGCCGTGACCCTGCTGACCCAGGAGGCGGCCCAGGACATGGTGGACATGGACCAGGTGACGGCCGAGGCCAAGGAGAAGGTGGAACAGAGCGGGATCGTGTTTCTCGACGAGATCGACAAGATCGTGGGGCGGGATTCCGGCAGCGGCCCCGACGTGAGCCGCGAAGGGGTTCAGCGCGACCTGCTGCCGCTGGTGGAAGGGGCCACCGTGGCCACCAAGTACGGCCCGGTGCGCACCGACCACATCCTTTTCATCGCCTCGGGGGCCTTTCATGCCATTAAGCCCTCGGACCTGATTCCCGAGCTGCAGGGGCGCTTTCCCATCCGGGTGGAGCTCGACGCCCTGGGCCGCGAGGAATTCGCCCGCATCCTCACCGAGCCCCAGAACGCCCTGCTGCGCCAGTACGCGGCCCTGCTGGCCACCGAGGGGGTGACGGTGACCTTCGCCGATTCGGCGGTGGCGGCCCTGGCGCGCATCGCCGAGGAAGTCAACCAGGCCACCGACGACATCGGCGCGCGGCGCCTGCACACCCTGATGGAGTGTCTGCTGGAGGAGGTGCTCTTCGCCGCCCCGGAAATGGCCGGCCAGACCGTGGCTATCGACGAGGCCTACGTGGTGGAGAAGCTGCAAAAAATCCAGCAGGACGAGGACTTGCGGCGGTATATCCTATAGGCGGGATTGGCAAGTTCGTAAAAAGCCATCAGTCACCACAGAGTTCACAGAGGGATTTTATAGACCTGTTTTTCTCTGTGTTCTCTGTGAACTCTGTGGTTGATAATTACTTTTTTACCAACGGATCAGAGTCGGGCTGGTCCGCAAAAAATTCTCTCGAAAAGAAGAATCCATGACCCCCAACGTTGCCGACATTCTCATCGAAGCCCTGCCGTACATCCGGCGCTTTCACGGCATGACCGTGGTGATCAAGTACGGCGGCCATGCCATGGTGGACGAACAGCTCAAGAGCGATTTCGCCCGGGACGTAACCCTGCTCAAGTTCGTGGGGCTCAACCCGGTGATCGTTCACGGCGGCGGGCCCCAGATCAACCAGGTCCTGGACCGGATGGGGATCCAGCCCCAGTTCGTGCGCGGCATGCGCCTTACGGACGAGGACACCATGGACGTGGTGGAGATGGTCCTGGGCGGCAAGGTCAACAAGGCCATCGTCAACCAGATCAACCAGCACGGCGGCCGGGCCGTGGGGCTGTGCGGCAAGGACGGGGGGCTGATCCGGGCCGAGAAGATGCGCATCGTGCGCCAGGCGGAAAACGGGATGCCGCCGGAGATCATCGACCCGGGCCTGGTGGGCGAGGTGACGGGCGTGGATCCGAAGATCATCCACACCCTCACGGCACAGGGGTTCATTCCGGTGATCGCCCCGGTGGGCGTCGGCGAAGAGGGGGAGACCTACAACATCAACGCCGACCTGGTGGCCAGCCGCATCGCCATGGCCTTGAACGCCGGGCGCTTGATCCTGATCACCGATGTGGACGGGGTCAAGGGCGCCGATGACCAGTTGATCTCGTCCATCGACCGGGCCGCGGCGCGGCGGATGATCGCCGAGGGCCTGATCACCGGCGGCATGATTCCCAAGGTGGAGTGCGCCCTCACGGCCCTGGCCGGGGGCGTGGAAAAGGTGCCCATCATCAACGGACGCCGGCGTCACGCCATTCTGCTGGAGCTGTTTACCGACAGCGGCATCGGCACCGAGGTGACGCTTTGAGCGCTGGCGAAGGGGTAGCGGGAGCGATGAGCCGCGGAAAAATTTCACCACAGAGTTCACAGAGGGATTTTATAGACCTGTTTTTTCTCTGTGTTTTCTGTGAACTCTGTGGCTGATAATCCACCAAATTTTTACTTGTCGATCAAAATTGATCGCCATTGAGAGGCACCATGGAACAGCAAACGATCATCGCGCAGGCCGAAGCGGTCATGGCCACCACCTACAAGCGGTTCCCGGTGGTACTGACCCGCGGCGAGGGATGCACGGTCTGGGACGCCCAGGGCCGCGCCTACACCGATTTTATCGCCGGCATCGCCGTTTGCAGTCTCGGCCACTGCCACCCGGCCGTCACCGAGGCCATTTGCCGCCAGGCGGCTACCCTGTGCCACGTGTCCAACCTCTACTACACCGTGCCCCAGGTGGAGCTGGCCCGCTGGCTGGTGGAACACAGCTTCGCCGACCGGGTCTTCTTCTGCAACTCGGGCGCCGAGGCCAACGAGGCGGCGATCAAGCTGGCGCGCAAGTACTTCTTCGACCGGGATCAGCCGGGCCGTTACCGCATCGTGGCCATGGACCATTCCTTTCACGGCCGCACCCTGGGCACCCTGTCGGCCACCGGCCAGGAGAAGATCCGCAAGGGCTTCGCCCCGGTGCTCGAGCGCTTCGACTTCGTGCCCTTCGGCGACATCGAGGCCCTGCGCCGGGCGGTTGACGAGAACACCTGTGCCGTGATGCTCGAGCCGATCCAGGGCGAAGGCGGAGTGAACTGTCCGCCGCCGGGTTACCTGGCCGAGGTGCGCGCCCTGTGCGACCGGATGGGGGCCCTGCTGATCTACGACGAAATCCAGACCGGCATGGGCCGCACCGGGACCCTGTTCGCCTACCTGCAAGACGGCATCGCGCCGGACATCATGACTCTGGCCAAGGCCCTGGCCAACGGGCTGCCCATCGGCGCCATGTGCGCCCGGGAAGAGGTGGCGGCCGCCTTTACCCCCGGGGCCCATGCCACCACCTTCGGCGGCACGCCCCTGGTCACCGCCGCGGCCCTGGCCACGGCTCGCACCCTGGTGGACGGCGGGGTGCTGGAAAACGGCCGTGCCATGGGAGAGTATTTCAAATCGGCCCTGGAGGACCTCCGGTCGCGCCATGCATGCATCCAGGATGTGCGCGGCCGTGGCCTGCTGCTGGGCGTGGCGCTGGCGCAGGAGGGCGCGCCGGTGGTCAACGCCTGCCTGGAAAAAGGGTTTCTCGTCAACTGCATCCAGGATAAAGTGCTGCGCCTGGCCCCGCCGTTGGTGGTCGGCAAGAAAGAAATAGACGCCCTGGTCGCCTGCCTGGATCAGGTGCTGCCTTAGGGGGACATCATGAAAAGAGACCTGCTGGCGCTCACCGACCTGAGCGCCGAGGAAATCCGGCGGCTCATCGATCGCGCCATCGCGCTCAAGGCGCGCCGGCGGCGGGGCATCCTGGATCGCCCCCTGGCGGGAAAGACCGTGGGCCTGCTCTTTGACAAGGCCTCCACCCGCACCCGGGTTTCCTTCGAGGCCGCCGCCATCCGGCTGGGGGGCGGGGCGATCTTTATTTCGGCCCGGGACACCCAGTTGGCCCGCAACGAGCCCATCGTCGACACGGCCCGGGTGCTGGGCGGCTACCTCGACGCCCTGGTGATCCGCACCTACGCCCAGCAGACCGTGGCCGACTACGCCCGGCATGCCGCCGTGCCGGTGATCAACGCCCTTACCGACGACTACCACCCCACCCAGATCCTGGCCGACCTGATGACCGTGGTGGAGCTCAAGGGCGGTTTTCAAGGCGTCCGTTTCGCCTGGGTGGGCGATGGCAACAACGTGGCCAACAGTTGGCTCAATGCCGCCGCCATCCTCGGCCTCGAGCTGGCCCTGGCCTGCCCCGAGGGGTACCGCCCCCGGGCCGACTTGGTGGAAAAGGCCCGGGCCGCCGGCGCCAAGGTCACCCTGACCGTCGATCCCAGAGAAGCGGTGGCCGGTGCCGACGTGGTCAACACCGACGTGTGGGCCAGCATGGGCCACGAGGGGCAGGAAGCCCAGCGGAGTGCCGCTTTCAAGGGGTTTACGGTGGACAGCGCCCTGATGGCCCTGGCGGCTCCGGAGGCGGTGGCACTCCACTGCCTGCCGGCCCACCGCGGCGAGGAGATCACCGCCGAGGTGCTGGAAGGGCCCCAGTCGGCGGTTTGGCAACAGGCGGAAAACAAGATGCACATGGCCGCCGCCATCCTGGAGTGGCTGGCGGGGAGCGTTGAAACTTGAAACTTTGTTGCGGTATGCCAAAATGCTTTTCGTCGGATCGGCCGGACGGGTCTGACCGGTCCGAATTGCGCTTTTTCTTGTAAAACTTTTGCCTTTCGAAGGAGTTTTTCACTGTGAACGACACCCCCAGCGTCAACAAGGTCGTGCTCGCCTACTCGGGCGGGTTGGACACCAGCGTGATTCTGAAGTGGCTCATCGAGACTTACGACTGCGAGGTGGTCGCCTTTTCGGCCGACATCGGCCAGATCGATTGCATGGATGACGTCGAGGCCAACGCCCGTCGCACCGGCGCGAGCAAGGTGTACGTCGAGGACCTCAAGGAGGAATTTGTCCGCGACTACGTGTTTCCCGCCTTCCGGGCCAACGCCATCTACGAGGGCCAGTACCTGCTGGGCACCTCCATCGCCCGGCCGCTGATCGCCAAGCGCCAGATAGAGATCGCCGCCGCCGAGGGGGCCGATGCCGTCAGCCACGGGGCCACGGGCAAGGGCAACGACCAGGTGCGCTTCGAGCTGGCCTACCTGGCCATGGATCCCAAGATCCGCATCATCGCCCCCTGGCGCGAGTGGGATCTCAACAGCCGCACCGCCCTGCTGGACTTCGCCCAGCGCCACGGGATCAAGGTGCCCACCACGCACAAGAAGCCCTACAGCACCGACGCCAACCTGTTGCACGTCAGCTACGAGGGCGGCCTCCTGGAGGACCCCTGGCAGGCCCCCGACGAGGAGATGTTCCGGTGGACCCGCTCGCCCAAGGACGCGCCCGACGAGGCCCGGGTGATCGAGGTGACTTTCGCCCAGGGCAACCCGGTGGCCATCGACGGCGTCGAGATGTCGCCGGCCGGGATTCTCGCCGAACTCAACCGCCTCGGCGGCGAGCACGGCATCGGCCGGGTGGACCTGGTGGAAAACCGCTTCGTGGGGATGAAGTCGCGCGGGGTGTACGAAACCCCGGGGGGCACGATCCTGAGAGTTGCCCACATGGCCATGGAGTCCATCACCCTGGACCGCGAGGTGATGCACCTGCGCGACAGCCTGATTCCCAAGTACAGCCAGCTCGTCTACAACGGGTTCTGGTTTTCGCCCGAGATGCGCCTGCTGCAGAACCTCATGGACCAGGCCCAGGCCAACGTGTCGGGGGTGGTGCGCCTTGAGCTGTTCAAGGGCAACTGCCGGGTGCTGGGCCGCAAAAGCGACCTTTCTCTCTACCGGGAGGATTTTGCCACTTTCGAAGCCGACGAGGTCTACCGCCAGAAGGACGCCGAGGGTTTCATCCGGCTCAACGCCCTGCGCCTGCGCATCGCAAAGATGGTGCAGGGGTGAAACCAAGACAGGCCTGACCGGCTGGGCCTGCCAGACGGGTCCGGCCCGGTTGAAAAGCTTGACTCTTTGCAAAAACGGAATTTTAAAAATGACCGAAAAACCCTGGAACGGCCGCTTTGCCGAAAAAACCGATCGCCTGGTGGAGGCTTTCACCAGTTCCCACCAGGTGGACCGGCGCCTCTATCGCTACGACATCGAGGGGAGCGTGGCCCATTGCCGCATGCTGGCCAAGGTGGGGGTGATCAGCGAGGCGGAGGCCGGCGACCTGGTGGCCGGCCTGATGCGCATCGGCCGGGACATCGAGCGGGGGGAGTTCGAATTTGCCGACAGCCTCGAGGACATCCACATGCACATCGAGGCCCGCCTGCTCCAGGAGGTGGGCAAGGTGGCCCAGAAGCTGCACACCGCCCGCAGCCGCAACGACCAGGTGGCCCTGGACACCCGGCTCTTCGTGCGCGACCAAGCCCGGGCCGTCATCGCCCAGCTCAGGGGACTGCGCCGGGTGGTGGTGGACCTGGCCGCGGCCCACACCGACACCTTCATGCCGGGCTACACCCACCTGCAGCGGGCCCAGCCGGTGCTCCTGGCCCACCATCTCATGGCCTACCACGAGATGTTCACCCGCGACCAGGCCCGCTTCGAGGACGCCCTGAAGCGCATCGATGTCATGCCCCTGGGCGCCGCGGCCCTGGCCGGGACCACCTATCCCATCGACCGGCACTACACCGCCGAGCTGCTCGGCTTCAGCGCGGTGGCGGCCAACAGCATCGACGCGGTGAGCGACCGGGATTTCATCCTCGAGTTTCTCTCGGCGGCCAGCATCGCCATGGTGCACCTGTCGCGCCTGTCCGAGGAGCTGGTGCTGTGGAGCAGCGCGGAGTTCGGCTTCATCGAACTGCCTGACGCTTTCGCCACCGGCTCGAGCATCATGCCCCAGAAGAAGAACCCGGATGTCCCCGAGCTGATCCGCGGCAAGACCGGCACCGTCTTCGGCGACCTGGTGGCGCTGTTGACCCTGGTCAAGGGGCTGCCGCTGGCCTACAATCGCGACATGCAGGAGGACAAGGCGCCGCTTTTCCGCTCGGTGGACACCCTGCGCGCCTGTCTGGAGATCACCGCCCGCATGCTGCCCCGGATCCGGTTCCGCACCGATCGCCTGCGCCAGGCCACCGAGCGCGGGTTCTTCAACGCCACCGACCTGGCCGATTACCTGGTGGGCCAGGGGGTGCCGTTTCGCAAGGCGCACGCCTGCGTCGGGCAGGCCGTGGCTTACGCCCTGGAAAACGGCAAGGAACTGCACGATCTGAGCCTCGAAGAATTGCGCCGCTTCGCGCCGGCCGTGGGATCGGAAATCTTCGAGCTGCTGACCGTGGAGCAGATGATCAACCGGCGCCGCTCCTACGGCGGCACCGCCGCCGACCAGGTGGAGGCGGCCATCGCCGCGGCCCGCCGGCAGCTCGACAGGGAAGCAGAGGCCCAGAAATGACAACCCGCCGCCAAGGCTTCGCGACCGGGCAAGGCTGGATGATCCTTCTGCTTGTTGCGGGAGGTTTTCTGGCCTGCGTCGTGGGATGCGGCCGCAAGGGGCCGCCCGTGGCACCCCAAATCGCTCCCCCGGTGGCCGTTTCCGACCTGACGGTCCGGGTGGACAAGGGGCAGGTGACCTTGGAGTGGAGCGTGCCGGCCGTTTCGGGCGTCGCCCCGCCGGAAGGATTCCGCATCTACCGCGCCGACCTGGGACCGGCGGACTGCGCCGACTGCCCGCTGCTGTTCGCCGAGATCGGTGAGCGGCGACTGGATCCGAACCAGCGACCGGCCCCGCAACAACCCTGGCGCCTGTCGTGGCAGGACACGCCGGCGTCCGGGCTGCGCTACCTCTACAAGGTGGCGGCTTACGGCCGCGGGCGGGAAACGCTGGATTCGAATTTGGTCGGTGTTCAGCCGTGAAAACCTTGTAAAGAGGAAGGGGCCACCACAGAGGGCACAGAGAGCACAGAGAAAAAAACAAGAATTCGCCTTCCCGCTGTGTTCGCTCCGTCCACCGTGTCCATCATGCGCTCTCTGTTGATCACACACACCCAACGGAATTTGCTTCCATGAAGACGGCGACCCCGATCGAACCCCTGCCCCTCACTCCCATCGCCTTTGCCAAGATGAACGGCGCGGGAAACGATTTCATCCTCATCGACAACCGTGGCGGCGAGATCGGGCCGGAGGCGGCGGAGCTGGCCCGGCGCGTCTGCCATCGGCGCCTGGCGGTGGGCGCCGACGGCCTGATCCTCATCGAATCCAGCGAGACGGCGGATTTCGCCTGGCGCTTTTTCAACAGCGACGGCAGCCTGGCGGAGATGTGCGGCAACGGGGCCCGCTGCGCGGCCCGCTTCGCCCACCTCAACGGGATCGCCGGGCCCACGATGCGATTCGAGACCCTGGCGGGAGTGATCCGGGCGGAGATTCGGGGCGACGAGGTGGCCATCCGCATCACGCCGCCCAAGCTGGTGGCCGTGGACCTGACGTTGACGGTTTCCAGCGGCACGGTGTCGCTGGACCGCGTCGATACCGGGGTGCCCCACGCGGTGGTTTTCGTGGACGATCCGGCCGCGGTGGACGTGGCGGCCCTCGGCCGAGAGATCCGCTTCCATCCGCAGTTCGCCCCGGCGGGAACCAACGTGAATTTTGCCGCCGTCACGGCTGCCGGGGTGCTGGCCCTGCGCACCTACGAGCGGGGGGTGGAAGATGAAACCCTGGCCTGCGGCACCGGGGCCACGGCGGCGGCCCTGGCGGCGGCCCGGCGTTTCGGCTGGCAGGCGCCGGTTTTCGTCGATACCGCCAGCGGCCGGCGCCTGACCATCTCTTTTACCGTGGACGGGAACCAATTCAACGATCCATGGCTCCAGGGGGATGCCCGGCTGGCGTGCAGCGGCATGCTGAGCCCCGAGGCCTGGAGGGACTAAGCCTTGATCCCGGTGCGTGCTGGCCGGCACCTGGCCTTCATCGGCGTGGGCGCCAACCTGGGGGCCCCCCTGGCGGCGTGCCGCGCCGGCATCGCGGCCATCGCCGCCGAGGGGATCGGGCGCATCGTCGCCGTCAGTCGTTTCTACCACACTGCCCCCCAGGACTATGCGGCCCAGCAATGGTTCGTCAACGCGGCGGCGGCGGTGGAGACCCGCCTCGCCCCCCTGGACCTGCTGGCCCGGCTCAAGGCCATCGAGATGCATATGGGACGCAGCGAGGGCGGGCCCCGGTTCGGCCCGCGGCCCATCGACCTGGACATCCTGCTCTACGATGACCGGGTGATCGACGCCGGCGCCCTCGTCCTTCCCCACCCGCGGCTGCACAAAAGACGTTTTGCGTTGCAACCCTTGTGTGATATAGCACCTGAAACGATTCATCCCGTGCTCAAGGTGAGCATGGCGGCGTTGCTGGCCGGCGCCGAAATCGCCGCCCAGCCGGTGGAGTTGCTGGAAATTTGAAATCTGAGATTTGGAATTCGGTTTTTACCGGGGAGACTGACTGAATGAAGTTTTTCATCGACACCGCCAACATTGACGAGATCAAGGAAGCCCATCGCATGGGGATGGCGGACGGGGTGACCACCAACCCGTCGCTGATTGCCAAGGAGAAGCGCCCCTTCGAACAGATCATCCGCGACATCTGCCAGATCGTCGACGGTCCCATCAGCGCCGAGGTCATCGCCGTCGACGCGGACGGCATGGTGGCCGAGGCTCGCGAGCTGGCCAAGATTCATCCCAATATCGTGGTCAAGATCCCCATGTTGGTGGATGGGCTCAAGGCGGTGCGCACCCTGGCCCAGGAGGGGATCAAGACCAACGTGACCCTGGTGTTCTCGCCGCTGCAGGCCCTGATGGCGGCCAAGGCGGGGGCCACCTACGTCAGCCCGTTCATCGGCCGCCTGGACGATCTGAGCCAGGACGGCCTGACTCTGGTCGAGCAGATCGTGGACATCTACGACAACTACGATTTCGACACCGAGATCATCGTGGCCAGCGTGCGCAACCCGCTGCACGTGCTCGAATCGGCCCTGATGGGCGCGGACATCGCCACCATTCCCTTCAACGTTCTGGCCAAGCTGGCCGCCCATCCCCTCACCGACAAGGGGCTGAAGGCGTTCCTGGCCGACTGGGAAAAAACAAAGCAGTAGCACCAAGCGGGGGCAGGGGAATGAAGCCGCTGGCCCAAATGATTCAGCACCCGAATTTTCTCACCCTGGGACGGATTGTGGCCGTCCCCCTGATCGTGGTGCTGATGCTGTTTCCCAACCGTGTCTGCAGCTTCCTGGCGGCGGTGCTCTTCGCCTTGGCCGCCATCACCGATTTTTTCGACGGGTACCTGGCCCGCCAGCACGGGATGGTGTCCAACTTTGGACGCATCATGGATCCGCTGGCCGACAAGCTGCTGGTGTCGTCGGCCTTCATCATGCTGGCCGGCCTCGGCTGGGCCCCGGCCTGGATGGTGTGCATCATCATCGGGCGGGAAATGGCGGTAACCGGGTTGCGCAACTTCATCGCCGAGAGCAAGGAGGACCTGTCGGCTTCCAGCCTCGGCAAGTACAAGACCGGTTTTCAGATCGCCGCCATTATTCCCCTGCTGTTGCACTACCCGATCCTGGGGGTCGATTTTACCCGGGTGGGGGCCTTTTTCCTGTGGATCGCCCTGGTGCTGACCCTCTGGTCGGGGATCGACTATTTTGTGCGCTTCCGGCGCCTGATTGAGTTTACCTGACGGTTGAGGCGATTGTTGGTTGTTGGTTATCGGTTGTCGGTTGTCGGTTATCAGTTATCAGTTATCGGTTATCGGTTATCGGTTATCGGTTGTCGGTTATCTGATAACTGATAACCGATAACTGATAACTATTGACCTCTAACTATTAACGCTTGACAAAACGGCGCGGTTATTTAAAGATACCGGTTCTTGACGGGCGGGAATAACTCAGTGGTAGAGTGCGACCTTGCCAAGGTCGAAGTCGCGGGTTCAAATCCCGTTTCCCGCTCCACGGCGGCATAGCCAAGTGGTAAGGCAGCGGCCTGCAAAGCCGTTATTCTCCGGTTCGAATCCGGATGCCGCCTCCAGAATAAAATCAAGGGGTTGCGATAAAAATCGCAGCCCCTTTTTTATGTATGGAGCTGTCCGGGAAGAATCTTCTTCCCTTGCAGATGGGGTGTGGAGGAGACGGCAACGAGCCGGCCGGGTTGCATTTATTGTTTCGAGATGGTACCAAAATTTATTCGTTCCGATGTGAAATTAGGGGATTAGGCGGTGGCCAGGAGGTTTTCAGGACGGCTTTTCCCACCGCACTGTTGCCGCGCATCAAACCCAAGGTCGGTTGCGGAAGGACCCGATGACGGAAGTGGGCGCCGAGATACATGGAAAGTTGCGCATCGCGGCGCCTTCGGACGTCGTCGCGGTGCGCAAGAACGTGCGCGAGTTGGCGGCAGCGATGGGTTTCAACATTGTCGACAGCACCCGTCTCGTCACCGCCGCTGCCGAGCTGGCGCGCAACGTCATCCACTACGCCGGCGCCGGGGAACTGACCTGGAAAGCGCAGGAGGACGGCAAGCGCAAGGGGCTTCGCCTCGAATTCGTCGACCAGGGCCCGGGGATTGCCGATCCGGCCCAGGCCATGACACCCGGTTACAGCACGTCCGGTGGCCTGGGCATGGGGCTGCCCGGCGCCAAGCGTTTGGCCGACGAGATGGAAATCCGCTCCGAGGTCGGGCGGGGAACCACCGTCGTGATCACCCAGTGGCTGCCGTTGTGAAACACGCCGCCCGGCAGTGGTCGGCCGGCGTGATCGTCCAAACCCCGGGAGGAAGCTTGCGATGGCCAAGGTCTTGATCGTGGACGACGAAGCCGTGGCATCGCGGCGGCGCTGATGGAAATCGCCACCCACGGCGCTGCCAAGGACGATCCGGATGGCGTGCAGACCTGTATCAGGTTGTTTGAAAGAGATGGCTACCGCTTTGAATAAGCTCCTGTTCTGGCGACGCTTGAGCAAGCGCAGTACCCCCGGCGGGGTCGATCCGGCGTCTTTGGCCGCCGGCGAAAACGAGGCGGCCATCCACCGGATCGAAAAACGGATCTGGCAGCTGGCGCTGCTGGCGGTGGTGGTGATTCTCTACCTGACCCTGTCCGTCATCGGCCTCCAGTTGCTGGACTATTTTGATCCGGGCAAGGGCGGCGCCGGCCTCCGTGAAGCGCAAACCGTGGACCCGTTGCTCTATCCCCTGTCACTGGGGGTCCTGGTGCTGCTGTTCAGCGCCTACCTGGTCATCCAGCAGCGCCAGTTGCTCAGAACCAGCCGGCAGTTGTTCTCCGAGCGCCAAACCACCAGCGAACTCAATCGCAGCGTCGATATCCTCAGCGCCCTGCTCGAGGTAAGCTCCAGCATCAACGCCCAGAAACGGATCATGACCATTTTGACCACCATCAGCCGTGCGGTGCGCGATTCTTTCCAGGCGGACCGGGTGTCGGTGATGCTGGTGGACCGCAGCGGCAAAAACCTCAAGACCATGGCTGCCATCGGAAAGGCGGAGGAAAAGGTCAGGGACGTCTTCGTACCGCTGGGCCAAGGGGTGGCCGGATGGGTGGTGCGCCATGGCCAGCCGCTGCTGCTCCAGGGCAAGGCGGACCCGGCGGCCTTTCCCGGTACGGTCGATAAGAACGGCGAGATCAGCTCGGCCATGTGCGTGCCGCTCAAAATCGGCCAGCGCTGCATCGGGGTGCTCAATGTCAACCGCATGGGACGGCATTCCGAATTTACTGCCAACGACCTGAGGCTGCTGTCGGTTTTCGGCAACAACGCCGCCACCGCTATCAACAACGCCCTGCTGCACCACCGCCGCAAGGAACAGATTCGGCTCAGGACGGTGGTCGAGCAGCTCCATTCGCCCCGGGTGGTTCACGAGCTCATCGACAAGGCCGAGCAGTTCGTGGCGCCGGGAGGACTGCGCGAGCGGCGCACCATCAGCACCCTGTTTGCCGATATCCGCGGATTTTCAGAAATGTCGGCCCTCATCGATCCGGAGACGATGGTGGCCTTCCTAGACGCCTTCTACGCGCGCATGGCCCAGGCGGTGGCCGACAACGAAGGGACCCTGGACAAGTTTATCGGCGACGAGGTGATGGCCTTTTTCGGCGCGCCCGAGCCGCTGGAAAACGTGTCGCTCAACGCCTTGCAGACCGCCGTCGAGATGATGATTTTTTTCGGATGGCTGCGGGAGAGCTTCAGCCTGCGGCAGCCGCAGTTCAGCCGGGTCGGGTTGGGCATCGGGATCAATACAGGCCCGGTGGTGGTCGGCATCGTCGGCTCACGCCAACGCTCCGAGTACACCGTGATCGGCGATGCGGTCAACCTGGCGCGCAGGCTATGCGGCCACGCCCGCTCCGGCGAGATCCTGGTGGGCGAAGCGACTCGCCAGCAGGCCTCAGACGAGGTGTGTTGTCATTTCGTGGGCGAGATCGAGTTCAAGGGCTTTTCCAGCGCCAAGCCGGTGTACCGCATCGAGTGGCAATGACCATGGGCCGACTTGTCGCCACACCAAGCCCCGCGCCTCACCGGCCAGGCCGGCGGCCGTGCGGGGCTTGTCCTGACGGTTACGGCGTTTTCAGCCGGCGGCGCTTTTCTTGCGCAGTTTTGTCACCGGCCGGGGGGCGGCGGGCCTGACGGTCAGGCCGGTCTTGCTTTTTTCAACCTCAAAAAACTGGCCCTCCTTCAACCCGTAATAGCTTGCCAGGCTTTTGGGAATGATGAGGCTGCCGCGCTTGTTGACCACGATGGTGGTCTTGGGCGGATTTCCGCTCCGGGCGCGGTCGCTCTTGATTTCGGGCACCTTGCCGGCGTTCATCAGCGCGTTGGTGTAGGCGACCTTGAGCTGGGTGGAGGTCTTGAAGTTGAAGTGCTCCATGATTTCTTTTTGCGGCACTTCATCTTGAACCATTTTCAACAGAGCTTCTTCATCGATCGTTTTTTTCGGCGGCATCTCGTTTTCTCCTTTGAACCATGATGATGGCCGGACGTTCGGCTGGATAACACAAATTTTAAAATATGACCAGATGTTATTCGAATTTTTTTTCATTTCCGCCTCCTTTCCCTAACGTGAACCAATTCCTCTCGGCAGGGAGGTGCAACGCAAAAATCAGCTTTTGAAATAGGAAAAATAACGTTTGCCGGGGTCTGCCCGTATGTTCTCATTCCGAGGGGTGCCGGGTTTATCCCCCTGCCGCTCCAAGAAACGCCCCGCTTGCGTTACGATCCAAGCGGCGAAAAATCCCCGACACGCCGTGGCTTGCCGCCGGTATGGCAAATTTTAAAATTTACTGGTATGGTTGCGGGACTCGAAAAGAAAGGGGGAGGCCCATTGCGCCGGAGGTGAAAAATATGCGAACGCTACTTTGGGCGGTCGCCTCGTTGTTGGCCCTGGCGGCATCTCCAACGCGTTGCCCCGGACCGGCGGCCGGCGATCCGGCCTTGAGCCCTGGATGGTGGACGTGCCGCGGCCGCCCGGGCCCCTGGCCCGCGAGGGAATACGCACCATGGCCATGGCCAAGAGGTCCGACGAACAGATTGCCAGTGCGCCGGGCGAGGCCGCTGCGCCCATGGCCGGGGCACATTGTCCCCTGTTGGCGGTACGCTACCGCCTGGCCCGGCCGGTGACGGTGGCTTTCCAGGACCGGGAGACCATCGTCGCGGTGTTCACCCGGCGTCTTGAAGGCGATTTCCGCCACTTGGCCGTGCCCAAGCGCGACCCGCGAGTCTGCCTCGTCTGCCGCACCCAGAGCGACGGCGAGCTGTTGCCCGAACCGCTGAACGTGTATTTCGGCGACCGTTTTTTGGGCCGGCACCGGCTGGAACAGATGCGTGCCGGCAGGTTTTTTGATCTACAGGAGGATTCATGGAAGCACAAGCAGTTAAATGGGTCTACCTTTTTAACGAGTTCGACGCCGCCAAGGCCTACGCCGAAGCCAAGGGAGACAGTGCCCGCGGTCTGCTGGGGGGCAAGGGAGCCAACCTGGCCGAGATGGCCCGCATCGGGCTGCCGGTGCCGCCGGGGTTGATCATCACCACCGAGGCGTGCAACGCCTACCTGGAATCCGGCGGCGCCTTTCCCGAGGGGATGTGGGACCAGGTGCTCGACGCCCTGGCCGCCGTGGAAAAGGCCGCCGGCAAGAGCTTCGGCGACCCGGACAATCCCCTGCTGGTCTCGTGCCGCTCCGGGGCCAAGTTCTCCATGCCCGGCATGATGGACACGGTGCTCAATATCGGCCTCAACGACGTCACCGCCCAGGCAATGATCGCCCTCACCGACGACCCGCGCTTCGTCTTTGACGCCTACCGCCGGCTGATCCAGATGTTTGGCACCGTGGTGAGCGGGATCCCGGACGAGCCCTTCGAAGAGGTGCTCACCGGGGCGCGCCGGGCGGCCCAGGTCAAAACCGATGCCGAGCTGTCGGCCGAGCAGTGGATGGCGGTGGTGGACCAATTCAAGCGGATCTTTCGCCTTTACACCAACCACAGTTTCCCCGAGGACGCTTACGCCCAGCTCATGATGGCTACCGAGGCGGTGTTTCGCAGCTGGAACGGCAAACGGGCCGTGGATTACCGCAACGCCGCCGGCATTGCCCACGATCTGGGCACGGCGGTGAACATTGTCAGCATGGTTTTCGGCAACATGGGCAACGACAGTGCCACCGGCGTGGCCATGACGCGCAACGGCCGCACCGGGGAAAAACAGATCGAAGGCGACTACCTGATCAACGCCCAGGGGGAGGACGTGGTGGCCGGCATCCGCATGACCGAGGACATTCACGGCCTGGCCACCACCATGCCTGAAGCCTGGCGCCAGTTCCAGGAGATCTGCACCCGGCTGGAGAACCACTACCGCGACATGCAGGACGTGGAGTTCACCATCGAGCGCGGCAAGCTGTGGATGCTCCAGACCCGCGACGGCAAGCGCACGGCCCAGGCGGCGGTGCGCATTGCCGTGGAGATGGTCGAAGAGGGGTTGATCTCCCGCGAAGAGGCGGTGATGCGCGTCAGCCCGGCCCAGGTGGATTTCTTCCTCCATCCCCAGTTCGACGGGGAGGCGATCCGGGCCGCCAAGGCCGCCGGCGATTTTCTCGCCTCGGGCCTCAACGTGTCGCCCGGGGCCGCGGCCGGGATCGTGGCCTTCGACGCCGACATGGCCGAGGCCTGGAGCAAGCAAAACGGCAAGGACGTCATCATGGTGCGCCCCGAGACCAAGCCCGACGACGTTCACGGCATGCTGGCGGCCAGGGGGATCCTCACCAGCCGGGGCGGGCGCACGAGCCATGCGGCCCTGGTGGCGCGCCAGTTCGGCAAGCCGGCGGTGGTGGGGGCGTCGGCCCTGGAGATTGACCTGACCAAGCGGACCATGGCCGTCGGCGACAAGATCATCCACGAGGGCGACTGGATCAGCATCGACGGTTCCAGCGGCGAGGTCTTCAAGGGCAACCTGCGCACGGTGGTGCCGGACATCAGGGATCCCTGGCTCAAGCGGTTGCTCTCCTGGGCCGACCGCTTCCGTCGCCTGGGGGTCTGGGCCAACGCCGATTATCCCCAGGACGCCCGCAAGGCACTGGATTAC
Organism: Desulfobacteraceae bacterium; assembly: GCA_011042305.1. Taxonomy (GTDB): domain Bacteria; phylum Desulfobacterota; class Desulfobacteria; order Desulfobacterales; family UBA2174; genus UBA2174. The sequence continues at coordinate 3,165 of DQXI01000157.1, read as the reverse complement.
GGCGCCCAGGGGATCGGGCTGTGCCGCACCGAGCACATGTTCTTCGAGCCGGACCGGCTGCCCCACATCCAGAAGATGATCATGACAGATCTGCGCATCGAGCGCCGGGAGGCGTTGAACGCCCTGCTGCCGTTCCAGAAGGAGGACTTTGCCGGGCTGTTTCGCGTGATGAACGGCCTGCCGGTGATCATTCGTCTCATCGATCCGCCGCTGCACGAGTTTTTGCCCAGCCCCACCGCCCTCCTGCGCGAGCTGGCCGACCTGAAGATCCGGCTTCAGCACGCGGCCAACCTCAAGGAGATCGACGAGCTGCTGGAGCAGGTGCGCTTCAAGGAGCGGCTGCTCAAGCGCAGCGAAAGCCTCCACGAGCAGAACCCGATGCTGGGGCTGCGCGGCGTGCGCCTGGGAATCCATATTCCCGAACTGACCACCATGCAGGTGCGCGCCATCTTCGAGGCCGCCTGCGAAGTGGCCCGGGAAGGCATTGCGGTGCAACCGGAGGTGATGATCCCGCTGACCAGCCATGTCAACGAGCTCAAGGTCCAGCGGCGGGTGCTGGAAGAAGAGGCCAAGCGGGTCATGGAGGAGCACAAGCTCCAGATCGACTACAAGTTCGGTACGATGATCGAGATTCCCCGGGCAGCGGTGACCGCCGACCAGATCGCCGAGTACGCCCAGTTCTTCTCATTCGGCACCAACGATCTGACCCAGACCACCTACGGTATCTCCCGTGACGACGCCGAGTCGGCGTTTCTCATCGAGTACATGGAGAACGGGATTCTGCCCGGCAATCCCTTCGACACTATTGACGCGGACGGCGTGGGGGCGCTGATGCGCATTGCCGTGGAAAGAGGAAGAAAGGCCCGGCCGGGACTCGAATGCGGAATTTGCGGCGAACATGGCGGCGATCCGGAATCCATCGCCTTTTGCCACCAGATCGGCCTGAATTACGTGTCGTGCTCCCCGTACCGGGTGCCCATCGCCCGGCTGGCCGCGGCCCATGCCGCCATCCGGGAGCAGATGGAGAAAGGGAAAAAATAGCGCCGTGGCGGGGGGAACGCTGGTTGAGGAAGCTGACGCGCTCGTCCATGAGCGGTGGCTTCCGGGGCTGTCAAGGCGCCTGCGAAGATTGGAGTACCTGGGCGATGCGCGACTTGAGATCCGCCATGGTGTAGGGCTTCTGGATGTAGCCGACACACCCCTCGTCGAGCAGCGCGCGTACTTCAGCGTCGGCGCCGTGGCCGGTGGCCAACAGCACCTTGATCGCTGAATCCACGGCTTTCAACCGCCGGTAGGTTTCCCCGCCACCGCGCCCCGGCATGATCAAATCCAGCAGTACCAGCGCGATGTTCGGTTTTTCAGCGGCCAGGATCTCCTCGGCCCGCTCGCCGCTTTCGGCCAGAAGGACGTTGTATCCGAGCAGGGTGAGTAGTTCCTCGCCGATTTCCCGGATGAGGGCTTCGTCATCCACTAGTAAAATCGTCGGCATGGCAGCGGTTTTGCTCATTGGAGCCTCCGTGGGCAGCGGGGGGCAGGAGGAGTGCAAAGAGACGCTTTGCCGAAAAGGCGCATCAGGCCGACGGCGGGGCGCAACAGGGGTTGCGCAGCGTTCAATGACCTTGTACCATATTGCCTCTTGGAAAAACAGAGACAATTCCAGTGACGGCAGACTGCCGGCGCCCGGCAGGGCTGCCGGGAGAGATTTCTGGGATCGGCTTTCCGGTTGATTCCTGATTGGTGTCGGGGGAGTGGACCGACCCGGGGGATCCGGCCGGCTTGCCCGATTTGTCCGAGGAAACCGTCAATTTTTCAAGGTTAAGGAACGCAGCCGATGGGAATTCAGGAACGTAAGGAAAGGGAGCGGGAACAACGGCGCCAGGCCATCATGGTCGCCGCCCGCCGGGTCTTTATCGCCCGGGGGTATGAGAAGGCGACCATGGAGGACATCGCCCGGGAGGTGGAGCTGAGCCCCGGCACGTTGTACCTGTACTTCAAGAACAAGGACGATCTGTACGCTTCGCTCAACCTGCGGGTCCTGCAGTTCATGAACGTCAAGCTCGACCACGCCCTAGGCGACAACCAGGTGGATTTCGACACCAAGCTCGATCGCGTCATGGACGCCATGCTGGAGGTGTATGCCTACGACCCGCTGATTCTTAACAACGTTTTTCACCTGCAGTCCAGCGAGACGCTCAAGAGTGTGTCAGAAGAACTGCTCGGGGAAATCAACGCCTTGAGCCGGCAGGCCCTCAGGAAGCTGACCCGGATGTTCGCCGAGGAAATCGAAAAGGGCACCATCGTGGCCCACAATCCCACGGCCTTGGCCGACATGCTTTGGGGGTTGTTTTCCGGCACGGTGCTCTGGGAAGAGACCAAGCGCATGATCAACGCGGAACGCTACCAGCTCAAGGAGAGCATTCGCATCAGCTTCGACCTGCTGCGGCGCGGGCTGAAGGTCCAGCGAGATTCGGATTGACAGGTGCCGGGGCTGCCCGTAAGCTGAATTGAGTGACGTTCCAGGTTCCAGCAGAAAAACCAAAAAGCCGCTCCCGGGGCCAGCCTGGTACCTTTCCCGCCCAACCCCGTGTGAATCCTCCTGCCCCGGGAGGTCGTCGATGCCGGTGAACGACTTCCCGGTTCCGTGTTTCGCAGAGCGCCCCGCGGGGGCGTTGCCGTTGTCAACCCCAGCGAGAGGAGGGCCGAAGATGAGCAGCAGCGTCTACAAGATCATCGAACTGGTGGGTACGAGTGACAAGTCCTGGGAGGAGGCGGCTGCCGCCGCGGTGGCCAAGGCCGGCAAGAGCCTGCGCGACCTGCGGGTGGCCGAGGTGACCAAGCTCGACATGACCATCGAGAACGGGCAAGTGCTTCGCTACCGGGCCCGGGTGGCGCTTTCCTTCAAGTACGAGGAGGGCTGATTCAAAAACCCGGTTCGCCCGAGCCCGTCGGCAGGGCTCGGGCCATCGAGTCGTTTTTTGTCAGCCAACGGATGGGAATCAAAAAAAAGCGAAGGGGACCGAAACGGTCCCCTTCGCTTTTTTAATATTTTGGTGGGCGGTACAGGATTTGAACCTGTGACTTCCACCGTGTGAAGGTGGCACTCTCCCGCTGAGTTAACCGCCCGGAAAAGTCTTACTTGCCGTCGACCTTGTCCTTGAGCTCCTT
>DQXI01000159.1 GCA_011042305.1 Desulfobacteraceae bacterium | reverse complement strand
TAGCCCCGGGCACCGGCGTGCAGGGCTCGCTCGGCGTAAAGAAAGGCGTCGTGCATGGAGAGGATCACCACCGGCAGACGTCCCTTGAACCGGCGGGTGACCTCCTTGGCCAAGTCGATGCCGTCGCCCTTGGGCAACGTAATATCGGCAATCACCAGGTCCGGGGAAAACGCCTCGATGGCCTGCCAGGCCTGGGCCACGCCTTCGGCGCCCGCGCACACCTCCAGATCCTCTTCCTGGTTGATCAGTTCGGTCAATCCCAGGCGGAAAATCGGATGATCTTCGACAATCAGGATCCGTTTTTTGGTCATCGCCTACTCCACCACGGTCATTTCTTGGGGCAGGGTCAAGGTCACGCGGCATCCGCCGCCGTCAACTTCACCAAAATCCAGGGTGGCCCGGATCATCTTGGCACGGAAACCCATGATCCGCAAACCCATCCCTTTCGAACTCACCGTTTCCTGCATCCCGGCACCGTTGTCGCACACCACCAGCCGCACCAGTCCCTCGTCACGGTACAGGGAAATGGTGACACGCGTGGCCTTGCCGTGGCGCACGGCATTCTGCACCGCCTCCTGGACGATGCGAAAGATGTGGGTGGCGATCACGTTGTCGCGGATCGGCACCTCGGTGCGGCAGTCAAAACGGCAGTCGATGCCGAACACCGTCGACGTGCTGGCAGCCAGCTCCCGCAGCGAGTACTCCAGCCCGTGGTCCACCAGGTAGACCGGGCACAACCCCCGGGCCAGGCGGCGGGTCTTGCCGATGGCCTCCTTGATCAGGCCGGTGATCTGTGCGCTCAGCACCGGGGCGTCGGGGGCGCCTTGCTCCACCTTCTTTTGCAGCACGGTGCACAACCCCTCGATACCAATGAGATGCGGCCCGAGGTCGTCGTGCAAGTCCTGGCCGATGTTCTGGCGCTCGCGGTCGCCGATGTCCATCACCTGTTTTTCCAACCGCCGCAACTCGGAAATGTCCCGGTGGATGGTCACGCTGCCCAGCAGGCGCCCCTCCCGGTCGCGGTAGACGGCGCCGCTGATGCTCACCTCGATGAGGTTGCCCCGCTTGGTAAAACGCCGGGTCTCGACGCTGTTGAGCGGCTGGCCGCTGAGCAAGCGTTTGAGCCCCTGGCGGGTCTCTTCGTGGGTCTCGGCGGGAACGAAGTGATCCATGCGACGGCCGAGACATTCCTCGGGGGTCCACCCGTACACGCGGGTGAAGGCCGGGTTGAGGTAGGCCACCCGGCCTTCCACGTCGTAGACAATGATCGGGTCGGGAGTGGCTTCCATCACCGAGCGGTGCTTCTCCTCGCTGAGGCGCAGGGCCGCCTCGGCTTCCTTGCGCTCGGCGATCTCGTTCTCCAGGCTGCGGCTGTAGGTCTGGAGCCGATCCATGAAGGTGTTGAAATAGGAAGCCAGGCGTCCCACCTCGTCGGTGCTCTCGATGCGCAGCCGCCCGGACATGTCCCCCCGGGCCGCCAGGTCCATCTGGTCGATGAGGGCATTGAGCGGCCGGGTGATGGACCCGCTGATCCAGAAGGTCACCGGCAGCAGGATCACCAGGCAGGCCATGCCGGTGATGATGATCACCCGGCTGATGTCGTCCAGGGGGGTATGCACCTCGTCCAGGTAGCTCGACGAGGCCAGCACCCATCCGTACTCGGGCAAATCGGTGTAAACCACCAGCTTGGTGCGCGCCACCGGGTCGCCCGGGTTTTGCCACGCGTACACCAGCTTGCCCTGCTTCCGGGTGAGCATGGTGCGGATGGGATGCTCCTGCCCGCCTTCCCGCTCCAGCAGGTTGACCCCCTCGAGACTCGGGTGCACGATGACCCGCCCGTCATAGCCCAGGATGAAGCTGTAGCCGGTCTGCCCAAAGTGCATCGCCAGCACGCCGTCGCGGAAATCGTTCACGTTGACCAGCTGGGAAAACTCGCGGCGGTAGCTGGAGACGTTGATGATCCAGTCCCAGGGAGCGAAATAGGTGCAGTAGAGGGCCTTGGGCCGGTAGTCGTCTTCGCCTGGATTCTTCCACTCGTACTCGATGTAGCCTTCCTTGCGGGAGATCATCTCCTGAACAAAGGCATGATCGGTGATGTCCCGGCCGACCCAGTACCGCTGGGGATGGATAACCATGGTGCCGGCGCTGTTGACGCAGGCGATGTAGCCGGTGGTGCCGATCTTCTGCTTCAGCAGCACCGCCTCGGCCATCTGCTTGGCCGCGGCTTCGGTCATCTCGCCGCGCTGGTAGAGGTCGTAAAAATGCTCAACCACCTCGAGGTTCTTTTCGGCCACCGCCCGGAGGTAGTTCTTGATGGAGACCGACACCGCCGTGCGCACCATGTTGAGCAAAGCCGAAGTGGAATTGGTCAGCTCGCTCTCGATGCTGGTCTCGACGGTCTGGCGCATCACGCCGTACATCACCATGCTGCTGAGGCTCAGCACCACGATGAAGGCGGCCGAGTAGCTGAAAAGCAGCTTGTGGCGCACCCGCAGGTTTTTGAGGCGTTGGATCAAGTTCATCGGCAGGCAGGCTTCCTTGCCGGGTCAACCCCGGCTAGCTAAAAAAGTGAACCCAGAAGACGCTGTAGGTTTTTTGAATCTGCTTCTGCAGGCGGACCACGGCCGAGAGGGCGTCCTTGAACAGCAGCCGCTCCCGGGGCGCCAGGGATGCCGGGGCGAGGTAGTGGTCCGGCTTTTGCCCCCGGGCCGCCTGCTGGGCGTCGATGCGGATTCTGAGCAGAAGCAAGGTCTCGAAGGCCGCCTGGTAGTAGGCGGCATCGTCCTTGGACAAGACGCCGGCTGCGGCGAGCTGGCGCAAGCGCCCCAGGGTGGACGGCTCGCTGATGCCGTGATTGACCGCCATCAGTCGCAGGGCGTTGATGATGTGCACCAAGGCCCGCGTCTTCAGGTTGATCTGGTCCTTGTGGGGGCCGCTTTTTTCCGTGACAATGGAGCCCAGCAGGCTCAGGGGGGCGGAAAATTGCCGGTCGTCGTTGCTCAGCACGTGGCTGGCGCCCAGCGACTGCTGGAAGGCTTGAAAAATCTGCTCCCACAACGCCCCTGCCAGGGCCTGGTTGCCCCAAACCGGTCGGCAGTCCAGCAGGATGGTCAACCGGCGCACGTGCTCCGGGGTCGGTGAGCCCACCCATTCGGCCACGGCCGCGGTCCACCGGGAAAGCGAGCGGCACCAGTCGGGCTGGTTGGCCATTACCTTGCCCGGGCAGAGGGCAAAACCGCATGATTCCAGGTCGGCCACCACGACTTGCCCCAGGCGCTGAAAGTAATCCCGGGTCTCCGAGGCCTTGTCCGCCGGTGGATCGGCGTAGACGATGGCGTTGTCCTGATCGGTGCGCAGCGTCTGTTCGCGCCGCGCCGCGCTGCCCATGTTGATCCAGCAGTAGGCCACCGGGGGCGGGCCGAACCCCTCGCGGCGCATCCGTTCCTCGGCCAGGGCGATGACCCGCCGCGTCAGCCGCTCGTGCAGCGTGCTCATCACCTCGAGGATGTCGCTGACCGTGGCCTGCTCCTCCAGCAGCGTCTCCAGGACCCGGTCCACCGCCTGCCCGGTTTGGGCCAACTGCGCCACGCTCTGCCGGCTCTCGATGTCTTGGGCCAACAGCAGGTGCCCGGTGCTGCGGCTGCGCACCAGGTCGGTGAGGGTCACCAGGCCCACCGGCTGCTGGCGGTCCACCACCAGGATCTGCTCGACTTCGTGGCGCAGCAAGGTGACCAACGCCTGGCCCAGGTAGGCTTCCGGTCCGATGGTGACCAGCTGGCGGCTGCATACCTGCCCCACCCGGCATTGCTCCACCGGATAACGGCGGTCCGCCACCAGGTGACGCACCAGGTGGCGCGCCGACAGCATGCCGCAGGCCCTCCCGTCGCGTCCGATCACCACCAGGGCGCCGAAATTGCGGGCGCTCATGGTTTGGGCGGCCGCGGTGACCGGGTCGTCGATGCCGCAGGTGACGGCCGGGCTGGACATCAGGTCGCCCACCCGGCGCCGGAACAGCGGCTCCGCCACACAGGCGTAAGCCTCGCCGGCGCGGGTGGTGGACAGATCGGCCCAGAGCAGGCGCATCCGCTCGGCCAACAGCGCGGTGAAAAAGCCGGCCAGCGCCGTGTTGGCGTGGATGAGGCGCTCCAGGTCCCGCCGCTCGATGCACACGGCCGTCAGGGGCTGGCCCACCCGGGCCGAGGCCGGATAGCATTGTTCGGAAAGCACCACGGTTTCCCCGAAAAAGTCGTAGGGACGGCGCACACCGACCACCGACTCGGCCCCGCTTTCCGCGGCCACGGTAATTTCCACCAACCCCTCGGCAACGACAAAAAGCCGCCCCAGGCTCGGCTGCCCCTGGCGAAAGACATACTGGTGCAACGGCCAGGTTTCCACCCTGGCCGCAGCCACCAGGGAATCCCTTTGCGCCGGTTCGAGGATGTCGAAGGGTTCGGCGCGCGCGAGCACCTTGGCGACGGCGGCACGGTCCATGGCGGTTCTCCCCGTAAAATCGGCTTGCGCCGGATCTCTCCCCGGCCGGAAATTCCACGCTCAAAACGGCGCGGCGACTTGCCATCATTAAAAAAACCGAGCCCGTTTGACAACCACGATTCATCGGCTGAAAAAAATTCTTGACAACCAAAAACGGCCGGCGGTAGTGTGACTGAGCGCTCGTTCATATTTGTCGCCCTGGATTCTGCGCGCGATTTCACTACACCCCTTGCGGGAGCCGCCATGCCCACTGCAACGGCGTCCAAGACGGACATCGAGACCCAGGTCAAAAACCCCGAACTCGTCGCGCGCCGCCGCCGCCAGATCGTTGACGCCGCCGTGCCGCTGTTCATCGAAAAGGGCTTCCACAAGACCACCACCCGCCAGATCGCCGCGGCCACCGGTTTTTCCATCGGGCTGCTCTACGAATACGTCCGCAGCAAGGAGGATGTCCTCTACCTCGTCTGCGAGGCGATCCACCAGGAGGTGGAGCGGGGCGTCAACGACGCCCTGCAGCGCCACGAACGGGGACGCGAGGCCCTGGCGGCCATGATTCGCGAGTACTTCACCGTCTGCCACCGCATGAACGACCACATTCTGCTGATCTACCAGGAAACCCAGAGCCTGCCGCCCCACTGGCGCAAGCGGGTACTGGAAAACGAGGTGCGCCTGACCGGCCTGTTCGTCAACGCCCTGGCGCGTCTCATCGCCCACGGCGACCTGCCCAAGCTCACCGAACAGTCCATCGAGCTCATCGCCCACAACATCACCGTACTGGGACACATGTGGACGTTCCGCCGCTGGTTCCTGGCCCGGCATTACAGCATCGAGGATTACATCTCGCTTCAAACCGGCTTCATCCTGGGATTGCTGGGCGGATGAGCACGGGAGGCCGAAAATTGACAATGCCTTTGACCAACCACGATCAAACCCGTCGACAGGGCCGGGCAAAACCGCACGGCCGCCCGGAGCCGGTCGGCCTGACAAGCAAAAGGAGGGGGCAATGAGTGCCGAGGTGCAAGTTTATCAGCCGGTCAACAATGTCAGGGTCGTGACGGCCACCTCGCTGTTCGACGGCCACGACGCCTCCATCAACATCTTCCGGCGCATCCTGCAGAGCACCGGCGCCGAGGTGATTCATCTCGGCCACAACCGCTCGGTGCAGGAGATCGTCGATGCCGCCATCGAGGAGGATGTCCAGGGGATCGCCGTCTCCAGTTACCAGGGCGGCCACGTGGAGTACTTCAAGTACATGATCGACCTGCTGCGTGACAACGGCGCCGAGCACATCAAGGTCTTCGGCGGCGGCGGCGGCGTGATCGTTCCCGAAGAAATCCGTGAACTGGAGTCCTACGGGGTCACCAAGATCTACTCGCCGGAGGACGGGGCCCGCTGGGGGCTGCAGGGGATCATCAACCACATGATCCAGCAGATGGACTTTTCCCGCATCAGCGAGCAGAGCTTCGAGCTGGCCGGCATCAACCCGGAAGACAAGCTGCGGGTGGCCAACCTGATCACGGCCGTCGAACAGGCCAAGGCGATGGAAAACGGACACCTGGCCAAGCTGCGCGCCGAGCTGAAACAAAAAATCACCCAGCGGCGGGTTCCGGTGGTGGGGATCACCGGCACGGGCGGCTCGGGCAAGTCGTCGCTCACCGACGAGGTGATCCAGCGCCTGCTTCACGATCAGCCGGACATCCACGTGGCCATCATCAGCGCCGACCCGTCCAGGCGCAAGACCGGAGGTGCCCTGCTCGGTGACCGCATCCGCATGAACGCCATCGACAGCAAGCGGGTCTACATGCGCTCGCTGGCCACCCGGCGCAGCCACACCGAAATTCCCGAGTCCCTGGTGGACGCCATCGACGTGGCCCGGGCCGCCGGTTTCGACCTGGTGATCGCCGAAACCGCCGGTATCGGCCAGGGCGACAGCCACATCGTGGACCTGGTGGATCTGTCGGTGTACGTGATGACCGCCGAGTTCGGCGCCGCCAGCCAGCTGGAAAAAATCGACATGCTCGACTTTGCCGATATCGTGGTGGTCAACAAGTACGAAAAGCGCGGCGCCGAGGACGCGGTGCGCGACGTGCGCAAGCAGCTCCAGCGCAACCGCGAAGCCTGGGACAAGCCGGCCGAGGAAATGCCCGTTTTCGGCACCATCGCCTCCAAGTTCAACGACGACGGCGTTACCGCCTACTACCACTACCTGCTGGATACCATCGCCGAAAAGACCGGCGTCCGGTTCGAAAGCCGCCTGCCGCAGCCCCGGACGCGCACGTCCACCTCCAAGACGATCATCATCCCCCCCGAGCGCACCCGCTACCTTTCGGAGATTTCCGAGACGGTGCGCAACTACCACCGGGAAACCGAGGAGACCGCCGAGATGATCCGGGCCCGCTGGCACCTGGAGGAGACCGTCCGGCGCATCGAGGCCGACCTTGAAGGCGACAGCGACGCCCTGCTGGCACGGCTCAAGGAGGAAATCGCCAAGGCCGACGAGGCGTTGGGCCAGACACCGGCCAAGGACCTGCTCGCCCAGTTCGAGGCGTTCCGACGCGACTACGGCGGTGACGAGCTGGTCTACCAGGTGCGCGGCCGGGAGATCCGGGTGCCGCTGTACACCGAGTCGCTCTCGCGCAACAAAATCCCCAAGATCGTCCTGCCCGGCTTTACCGACCCGGGAGAAATCTACCGCTGGATGCGCCGGGAGAACCTGCCGGGGTATTTCCCTTACACCGCCGGGGTCTTCCCCCTCAAGCGGGTGGGCGAGGATCCCACCCGCATGTTCGCCGGCGAGGGGGATCCGGCGCGCACCAACCGGCGCTTCAAGCTGCTGTCGGCCGCCAGCGAGGCCAAGCGCCTGTCCACGGCCTTCGACTCCGTCACCCTCTACGGCTACGACCCGGACCGCCGGCCGGACATCTACGGCAAGATCGGCAACAGCGGGGTGAGCGTCTGCACCCTGGATGACGTCAAAGTGCTCTACAGCGGCTTCGACCTGTGCGCTCCCAACACCTCGGTGTCCATGACCATCAACGGACCGGCGCCCATCATGCTGGCCATGTTCCTCAACACGGCCATCGACCAGCAGGTGGAGCGCTACACCGCAGAGCACGGCCACGCCCCGGACGCCGAGGCCTACGCCCGGATCCGGGCCCACGCCCTCTCCAGCGTCCGCGGCACGGTGCAGGCCGACATCCTCAAGGAGGACCAGGGGCAGAACACCTGCATCTTCTCCATCGATTTCGCCCTGAAGATGATGGGCGATATCCAGGAGTACTTTATCGAAAACAACGTGCGCAACTTCTACTCGGTGTCCATCTCCGGCTACCACATCGCCGAAGCCGGGGCCAACCCGCTCAGCCAGCTGGCCTTCACCATGGCCAACGGTTTCACCTACCTGGAGTACTACCTGTCGCGGGGCATGCCCATCGACAGCTTCGGGCCCAATTTCTCGTTCTTCTTCTCCAACGGCATGGACCCGGAGTACACCGTCATCGGCCGGGTGGCCCGCCGCATCTGGGCCATCGCCCTGCGGGAAAAGTACAAGGCCTCGCCGCGCTCGCAGATGCTCAAGTACCACATCCAGACCTCGGGCCGCAGCCTGCACAGCCAGGATATCCAGTTCAACGACATCCGCACCACCCTCCAGGCGCTGTGCGCCATCTACGACAACTGCAACAGCCTGCACACCAACGCCTTCGACGAGGCCATCACCACCCCCACGGAGGAGTCGGTGCGCCGCGCCCTGGCCATCCAGATGATCATCAACCGCGAATGGGGCCTGGCCAAGAACGAGAACCCGCTCCAGGGCGCCTTCATCGTGGACATGCTCACCGACCTGGTGGAAGAGGCCGTGCTGACCGAGTTCGACCGCATGACGGCCCGCGGCGGGGTTCTGGGGGCCATGGAAACCGGCTACCAGCGCAGCAAGATCCAGGACGAGTCGATCTACTACGAAACCCTCAAGCACACCGGCGAGCTGCCCATCATCGGGGTCAACACCTTCCGCGACCCCCACGCCGACGGCCAGGAACTGAGCGAGGGCGGCTTCGGCTGCATCGAGTTGGCCCGGGCCACCGAAGAGGAGAAGGAATCGCAGCTGCGGCGCCTGGCCGAATTCCAACAGCGCCACGCCGAGGAGGCCCCCGACGCCCTGGCCCGCCTGCAACACGTGGCCCTCACCGGCGGCAACATCTTCGCCGAATTGATGCAGACGGTGCGCTCGTGCAGCCTGGGCCAGATCACCGGCGCCCTGTACGCGGTGGGGGGCAAGTACCGGCGAAATATGTAATTTCAAATCTCAAATCTGAGATTCATCCGGGCGCCAGCCCGGCTGAAAAGGAGAAAAAGATGAAGGAAGTGGTGATCTGCAGCGCGGTGCGCACGGCATTGGGCAATTTCAACGGGTCTCTTTCCACCATCGGCGCCACGGACCTCGGCGGCCAGGTCATCGCCGAGGCGGTCCGGCGGGCCGGCATCGAGGGCAAGGCCGTCGACGAGGTGATCATGGGCCAGGTGCTGCCGTGCAGCTACGGCCAGAACCCGGCCAAGCAGGCGGCCGTCAAGGCCGGGCTCCCCTGGGAGGTGGAGTGTTTGACCATCAACAAGGTCTGCGGCTCCGGGCTCAAGGCGGTGATGCTGGCGGCCCAGGCGATCCAGGCCGGCGACGCCGAGGTCGTGGTGGCCGGCGGCATGGAAAACATGAGCATGGCGCCCTACTACCTGGAGAAAGCCCGCTTCGGCTACCGCATGGGACCGGGCACCATCCAGGACCACATGGTCCACGACGGGCTCTGGGACGTGGTCAACGATTTTCACATGGGCATCTCCAACGAGCTGTGCTCCGAGCGCTACCACGTGACCCGCGAAGACCAGGACCGCTACGCCGAGGAGAGTTACCGCCGCGCCGTGGCGGCCCGGGACACCGGCCGCTTTGACGATGAGATCATGCCGGTGAGCGTCCCCCAGCGCAAAGGGGACCCGGTGGTCTTCGAGCGCGACGAATGCCCCCGGCCGACTTCGTACGAAAGCCTGGCCAAGATGCCCGGGGCCTTCAAGAAAGGCGGCCTGGGCACGGCGGGCAACGCCTCCATCATCAGTGACGGGGCCGCGGCCACGGTGGTGATGTCCCGGCAGCGGGCCGAAGCCCTGGGCTGCCCCATCCTGGCCACGGTGGGCGCCCAGGCCTCAGCGTCCATCGAGATGAAATACGTGCTGGTAGCCCCGATCTGGGCCGTGCCCAAGTGCCTGAAGAAGGAAGGCATCGGGCTGGACGACGTCGACCTGTACGAAATCAACGAGGCCTTCAGCGGATCCACCGTGGCGGTCCTGCGCGAGCTGGGCCTGGATCCGGCCAAGGTCAACGTCAACGGCGGCGCCGTATCCCTGGGCCACCCCATCGGCGCCAGCGGGGCCCGGGTGCTGGTGACCCTGCTTTACGAAATGGCCCGCCGGGACGCCAAAACCGGCCTGGCCTCCCTCTGCCTGGGCGGCGGCGAGGCGGTGGCCCTGGTGGTGAAGCGGTAGCCAAAAGGCCCAGACCGAAATATTCGTCACATCGGGGCACCATACGTCCGCCCCATTTAGTAGACCTATTCACTTGAAAAGGGAGGCGTTATGCAAATCAACACCTTCGGCGTCATCGGCGCCGGGCAGATGGGCAACGGCATCGCCCAGGTGGCCGCGGCCAGCGGCCTGAACGTGATCATGCACGACATCAAGGACGAGTTCGTTCAGCGCGGCATGGCCACCATCGAAAAGAACCTCGGCCGCCAGGTGGACAAGGGCAAGCTGGCGGCGGCGGACAGGGACGCCATCCTCGGCCGCATCCAGACCAGCGTGGACCTGAAAAACCTCGCCCCGGCCGACTTCGTGGTGGAGGCGGCCACGGAAAACCAGGACATCAAGTTCCAGCTTTTCAGGGACCTGGACGCCCTCTGCGGACCGGAAACAATCCTGGCCACCAACACCTCCTCGATTCCCATCGGCCGTATCGCCGCCCAGACCAAGCGGCCCGACAAGGTCATCGGGATGCACTTCATGAACCCGGTGCCGGTGATGAAACTGGTGGAGGTGATCCGCGGCCTGACCACCTCCGAGGAGACTTTCAAGACCACCTGGGACCTGGCGGAGCGTTTCGGCAAGACGCCGGCCGAGGCGAGCGACTACCCGGGCTTTATCGCCAACCGCATCCTGCTGCCGATGATCAACGAGGCGGTCTACTGCCTCTACCACGGCGTGGGCACCGCCGAGGCCATCGACACGGTGATGAAGCTGGGAATGAACCACCCCATGGGGCCCCTGGCCCTGGCGGACCTCATCGGCCTGGACACCTGCCTGGCGATCATGGAGACCCTCTACGACGGGTTCAAGGACAGCAAGTATCGCCCCTGCCCCCTGCTGCGCAAGTACGTGGAGGCCGGCTGGCTGGGACGCAAGACCGGTCGGGGGTTCTACACTTACTAGGAAAGCAGGCCCGGGACAGGCCGGGACGGGTTTCAGGTTCCCGCCGCGCCTTAACGGGCCGTCAAACAAGGAGAATGTTATGGCTCGCAAGCAAGGCCAGGCCACCGCGGCCAAAAGCGGCGCGCCCCTCGGCGCCAAGATCAAGAAGGCGCGCACCGCCAAGAAGATCACCCTGGACCGGCTGGCCAACGACACCGGGTTTTCCACCGCCTACATCAAGGAAATCGAGGCCGGCAAGACCATTCCGCCGGTGGGGGCTCTGCTGCAGCTGGCCCGGGCACTGGAAGTCGACTCGGCCCTGCTGCTCAAGGAAGAGGAGTCCAGGCTCTCCAAGCGCATCAAGGCCTACACCCAGCGCACGGACAACTACGCCTACGAGACCCTCACCCCCGGGGCGGAAAACAAGCACCTGAAGGCCTTCCGGGTGACGATCCCCGCCGGCCAGGACCACAAGGGGGTCGGCTACCAGCACGAAGGCGAGGAGTTCGACTACGTGCTCTCCGGACACGTGGAGGTCTCGGTGGGCGACCATGTCAACCGGCTCGGCCCCGGCGAATCGCTCCACTTCAATTCCGGCATCCGGCACATGCTGCGCAACGTCGGCGACGAGGACGCCCTGTTGATCGTGGTGATCTACAACCCCTGAGCCTTTGCCGCCGCCCAAGGAGACATCCATGAGTGCCATATTGACCGACGAACAACTGATGGTCCAGTCCATGGTTCGCGAATTCGCCCGCAAGGTGGTCCAGCCCACGGCGGCCGAGCGCGACCGGACCAAGGAATTTCCCGCCGAAAACCTGCGCCAGATGGGCGAGCTGGGCTTGATGGGAATGATGATCCCCGACCGCTACGACGGTGCCGGGGCCGACTGCGTCAGCTACGTGCTGGCCTTGATGGAAATCGCCGCCGCCTGCGCCTCCACGGCGGTGGTGATGTCGGTGCAAAACTCCATTGTCTGCGAAAGCCTTTATCGCTTCGGCACCGAAGCGCAGAAGGAAAAGTACCTGCGGCCCCTGGCCGCCGGCGAGATCATCGGCGCCTTCGGCCTCACCGAACCGTCCGCCGGCAGCGACCCGGTGCGCCAGACCACCACCGCGGTGCGCGACGGGAACGACTACATCATCAACGGCACCAAGCGCTTCATCACCTCGGGCAAAAACGCGTCGGTGGTCATCGTCACCGCCAAGACGGACGAATCCCTGCGTCACAAGGGGATCAGCGCCTTCATCGTGGAAAAAGGGCGGCCGGGGCTAGACGTGGGACACATCGAGGACAAGATGGGGCTAAGGGCCTCGGACACCGCCGACTTGATCTTCGAGGACTGCCGCGTGCCGGCGGAGAACCTCCTCGGCACCGAGGGTCAGGGGTTCGCCATCGCCATGGCCGGCTTGGACAGCGGCCGCATCGGCATCGGCGCCCAGTCGGTGGGGGTGGCCCGCGCCGCCCTGGAAGCGGCGGTCAAGTACGCCAAGGAGCGGCAGCAGTTCGGCCAGTCCATCGCCAAGTTCCAGGGGCTGCGCTGGATGGTGGCCGACATGGCCACCGAGATCGAGGCGGCCCGCCAACTGGTGCTCTCGGCGGCCCGGATGAAGGACAAGGGAGAACCGTACACCCAGCAGGCCTCCATGGCCAAGCTGTTCGCCTCGGAGATGGTCCAGCGCGTCACCGCCCAGGCGATTCAGATCCACGGCGGCTACGGCTACACCAAGGACTACCCCGTTGAACGCTTCTACCGCGACGCCCGGGTGTTCACCATCTACGAGGGGACCAGCGAAATCCAGCGCATCGTCATCGCCAACCACGTTTTCCGGGACAAGCGCTGAAGCCGGGCATCATTCCTTGAAAATCGCCGCTGCCTGCTCGATGTCTTCGGGGCAGAAGACGAAGAGGCACTTGGCATCCGGCCCGGAGACCGAGCCGTAGACGTAGTTGATGTTGATCCCCTCCTCGCCGAAGCGGCCGGCGATGCGGGCCAGCTCCCCGGGCCGGTTTTCCAGCTCCACGGCGATCACCGGCATGATGTCGAAAACGTAATCGGCCTTGGACAGCAGGTCGATGGCCTTGTTGATGGTGCCGTCGGCGGGAAGGAAACGGATGAGGGCGAAATCGGCCGAATCCTTGCGCATCGAGTTGTAGCTGGCCGCCGAGGCGATGCGCTTGAGCGACTTGCCCCGGGCCAGGAACAGCTCGCGCACGTAGTTGGACGCGTCCTGGATGGTCAGGGCATCGATGTTGATTCCCGCCTCGCCGAGCAGCGCCGCCAAGCGGCCGAGCTCTCCCGGCGCGTTCTTGAGAAACAGTGAAATCTCGGTGCGCACCATGCTTCCTCCTTTAAACGGCCCGAACGGTTCCGGGCCGGCAGTGACAACTATCCCTGCGGCCCGCCGTAGACCTCCTTGATCCGCTGGCGGTCGGGCCGCCCATTCTTGTCGCGCGGCAGGTCTTGGACGAATTCGACATACTGGGGCTTCTTGTAGCGCGCAATCTTGCCGCCGACAAAATCGATCAGCTCGCCAGCGCTCAGGGATTCGCCCGGGGCCAGTACGCAGACCGCCTTGATCCCTTCCTTCCACTTGGGGTCCGGCACCCCGAAGACCACCGTCTCGACCACGGCCGGGTGGGCCAGGATCGCCTTTTCCACCTCCGCCGGGTAAACGTTTTCCCCGCCGGGCTTGATCAGCTCCTTGTCCGCCTTGCGCCCGGCGTACCAGAGAAACCCGCCGGCGTCGAAACGGCCCAGGTCTCCGGTGTGGTGCCAGCCGTCGCGGAAGGTGTAGGCGTTGTCTTCGGGCAGGTTCCAGTAGCCCTTGAAGACCATGGGGCCGCGCATGACGATTTCCCCCACCTGCCCGGTGGACACCGGCCGGTCGTTTTCGTCCACCAGGCGCACATCGGCCAGGGCGATGGGCCTGCCGGCGGCCCCGGGACGGTCGTCGTAGCGGCCGTAGGTGGCGATGCAGGAGGTTTCGGTCTGTCCGTACATCGTGTAGAAGGTGCCGCCGGTACGCTCTTGATAGCGCTCGATGGTCTCGGGGGTATCCAGCCCGGTCACGGCCCGCAGGCTTCCCAGGTCCCGCCCCGGCACATCGAGGATGTTGCCCAGGACCGGTGAAAAATCGAACATCAGCGTTGCCTTGTAATGCTCGATGGCCTCTGCGGCGGCAGCGGCGTCGAACTTGCGCAGGTTGATGTTCACGGCCCCGGCATGAAAACTGCTGGCAGCCAGGAACAGCCCGCCCACGTGAAACAGCGGCAGCAGGTTGAGGTGCACGTCCTCGGGGGTAATCTGCATCCGGTACTGCCAGTGAAGGTTGGCGCACAACAGGTTGGCGTGGCTGAGGAGGGCACCGCGGGGCCGGCCGGCCACGGCGGCGGTGTGAATGATCACCAGGCCGTCGTCTTCGTCCACCGCCGGCGGCGAGAAAACCCGGTCCGCCTCGGCTTTCACCGTGTCCAGGGCAGGCCAGGCACCGTCGCGGGTCATGCCGAAGCGATGGCGCACCGTGGGCAGCTTTTCCTGGGCGGCGTCGAGCATTTCCTGGTAGCCGGCGTCGGCCACGAGGACGATCGGACCGGTGTCCGCCAGGTTGAAACAGGCCTCCTCGGCGCTCAGGCGCCAGTTGATGGGCACCACGATGGCCCCCAGGGCCGCGGCGGCACCGTAGAGGAGAAAATAGGTGAGGCTGTTCTGGGCCAGCACCCCGATGCGCTCGCCGCGGGTCAAGCCGCATTCAGCCAGCCCGGCGGCCAAGCGGTCGACTTCGGTCCGTATGGCGGCGAAACTGGTCCGCTCACCGGTTTCGAGCTCGATCCAGGCCGGCCGCTCGCCGAAAAGCGCCGCGTTGCGGCCGATCAGGTCGTAGAAGGTGAAATCGTAGAGTCCCATGGGCCTCCGGTCCTCCTCCGCCCGGTCACTTGACGGTCAGCACCGGGCAGGGCGCCTTGAGAATGATGTACTGAGCGGTGGAGCCGAGCAGGATCTTCTGGGTCTTGGAGCGTTTTTCCACGCCGACAACGATCAGGTCGACGGCCTTTTCCTTGGCGTAGTCCACCAGGTCTTCGCCCGGCGACAGCCCCCGCACCGACTGGAACACCTCGCAGGTCACGCCGCGGCCGGCCATAATCTCGCTCGCTTCCTTCAGATGGGCCTCGGCGGCGGCGATATCCTCGGGACGCTCCCGGGGGCCGCCTTCCATGGAGGTCATCACCTCGACCCGGGCCCCCAGGGGACCGGCCAGTTCTCCGGCCAACCGTACGGCGGCCTTGGATTCGACCGATCCGTTATATCCCACCAAAATCCGCATGACAACCTCCACCCCGCTCCAGGCGGCGCCTACATCCAGCGCTTGCGGCGCTTGTAGCTCTTGACCTCCTTGAACGACTTGCGCCCGCCGCCCTCGGTGATGCCCATGTAAAACTCCTTGACGTCCGGATTGTTCTTCAGCTGGGTCGAATCCCCTTCGAGCACGATCTTGCCCGACTCCATGATGTAGGCGTAGTCCGAGATGTCCAGGGCAATTTTGGCGTTCTGCTCCACCACGAGGATCGTGGTGCCGAGCGCCTGGTTGATGTGGCGCACATTATCGAAGATCTCGCGCACCAGCAAGGGGGCCAGCCCCAGTGAAGGTTCGTCGAGCATCAGCATCCGCGGGGCCGCCATCAGGGCACGGGCGATGGCGATCATCTGCTGCTCGCCGCCGCTGCAGTAGCCGGCCAGCCGGTTGGTCACGTTGGCCAGGCGCGGGAAGAGGGCGTACATGCGCTTCTGGTCCGCCCGAATGGCGCTGGCGCCGTCGCTGCGCGTGATGGAGCCGACGCGGATGTTTTCGTCCACCGTCAGGTGCTTGAAGACGCGGCGGCCTTCGGGCACCATCACCGCCCCCAGCCGCACCACGGCGGTGCCGAGGACATGGGTGATGTCCTGGCCGGCGAACTTGATGTAACCGTCCCTCACCTCCCCGTTTTCCGGTTTGAGCAGCCCGCTGATGGCGCGCAGGGTGGTGGTCTTGCCGGCGCCGTTGGTGCCCAGCAGGGCCACCACGCGTCCTGCGGGCACCTTGAGGCTGACGCCGCGCAACACCTGGATGATGTCGTTGTAGACCACCTCGATGTTGTTCACCTCGAGCAGGGGGCGGTCGTTTTGGGGTGTGTTTTCCATGCCTCGTCAGTTCTCTGAAAAGCGTTGCGAGATGCGCCCGGCGCCATCGGACGGATAGGGCCGATCCGTCCGATAGCCTCGGTCCTGCCTCACCGCTTATTTCATGTACTTGGGTTTGAACGGTTCACCCACCGCACGGAAGACGCCGTCCTTAACGACGTAGAGCTGCACATTGTCGACGCCCATGCGATCGGTGACCGAATAGGTCACCGGGCCGACAGCGGCCAGCGACGTGAAGGCCTTGTCGCCGTTCATCTGGTTGAGGGTCTCGTACAGGGTCTCCTTGGTGACCTTCTTGCCCGCTTCGCGGGTGCGTCGGATCGCCTCCACCGCGATCTGGGCCGCCATCATCCCGCTTGCATAGTTGTGGGAATTGGCCGT
This sequence comes from Desulfobacteraceae bacterium, assembly GCA_011042305.1. Classification (GTDB taxonomy): domain Bacteria; phylum Desulfobacterota; class Desulfobacteria; order Desulfobacterales; family UBA2174; genus UBA2174. The sequence goes on along the minus strand of DQXI01000159.1, from coordinate 6,126 downwards.
CTTGTCGTCGCGGCCGTACTTCTTGGCCATATCCAACTGCCAGTCGGTCCAGGGGCCCTTCTCGGACGTCACCCGATAGGACGTGGTCCAGTGAAAGCCTTCGGCCGCCGTGCCCGCCAGGGCGATCAGGTCGTTACCGCCGGTGTAGTGGGCGCCCATGAAGGTGATCTTGCCCGGCTCGCCGAAGGTCTTGGCCGTCATGCCGAGTCGCTGGGCGTCGTTGAGCAACGTTGCGACGGGCGACTGGACCGTATGACACAGCACGTACTGGACCCCCTTGCTGGCCAGTCGCTGCAAGAGCGCACTGTTGTCCAGGTCCTTGCCATGTTCCACCACCTCCACCAGCTCCAGATTCAGGCCAGCGGCCACGGCGGCCTTAAAATCGGCCAGCGGGGCGCGCCCGAAGGCGGAAGGATGGATAAAAGCCGCCACCTTGGCGGCCCCCTCGCCCTTGTGGTTGGCGGCCACGTATTCCGCAACGCCGACATACTGGTGCGAATAGGAGGCGATGGGCAGGAAAATGTACGGGGAGGCTTTCATCAACGAACTGTCCATGGACGCCGGGACCACCGGAATCTGGACTTCGGTGAAATCCGGGGCCAGCGCCTGGTTGGCGCCCGTGGCGTAGCTGAGAAAGAAAATCATCCCCTGGTCCAGGAAATCTTCGAAGTTGCGCTTGGTGACGGCCGTCTTGTACATGTCATCGCGAATGGGACAGTCGATCTTGGCATCGCCGAGGATTTTGGTGTCGTTGGCAAAGCGCATGTAATCTTCAACGCCCTTGGAATACGGGTTGCCGGCATCCGAGGTGGGGCCGGTGATCGCCAGCGACAGCCCCAGCTGGTATGTCTCGCCGGCACCGACCGGTGCGCTGAACGCCAATCCCGCTGCCACTGCCATCACGATTGCCAGATAATACATGTTGCGTTTCATTTCGCTCCCCCTTTTTGGTGATTGGTTGCCCACGTCCCGGGCCGCTGCCCCCGAAGGTGCGCAACGGGTCCCGGTTCGATCAGTATCGAAACGGCCAAAGCTTCACGTAGGAGCGGCAGATGCGCCACCAGTTGGCCATTCCCCGCGGTTCGAACATCAGGAAAAGCACGATCACCAGCCCGAAGCCCAAGGGCCGCAGGGCGGTGGCCAGGTTGAGGGAGTCGGGCAAAAAGGCGCCCGACCATTCGGACAGGCGCTCCATCTCCAGCTCCAGGGTATAGATCGCCGCCGGTCCCAGCAGGCTGCCGGGCAGGGTTCCCAGCCCGCCCACGATGGCCATGGCCAGGTAGGTGATGGAATGGTGCAGGGTGAAGGATTCGAAGCCGGCGCCGCGGAACATGTAGGTGTGCAGGGCCCCTGCCACCCCGGCAAAAAAGCCGGCCAGGGTAAAGGCGTAAACCTTGGTCAGGCCCGGGTGCATCCCCATGGCGTCGGCGGCCCGGTCGTTGTCGCGCACCGCCACCAGGCAGCGGCCGTAGCGCGATCGCAGCAGGTTGCGCACCGCCAGGCCGCAGACCACCGCCACTACCAGGATGACGTAGTACCAAAAGAAATAATGATCCTTGCGGCCCACCGTCCCCCCGATCCAGGCCACCCTTCCCACGGGAATCATCTGCCCCTGGTTAAAGGTGGGCATGAATTGGATCGTCCAGGTAAAGATCATCTGGAACGACAAGGTGGCGATAGCCAGGTAGAGGTGCTTGAGCCGCATGGCCGGCAGGCCCACGAAGGCCCCGAAAACGGCCCCCATCCCGCCGGCGGCCAGGATCATCAGCGGCCACCAGTGAACGATGAGCGGGTGGCTTGCGCCGATGGCCCGGGCCAATCCGGCCACGGTGTAGGCCCCCACGCCGACGAAGGCGGCATGGCCGATGGAGATCAGGCCGGCAAATCCCGTGACGAGGTTCAGTCCGTAGACGGCCACGACGGCAATAAGGATGTTGTTGATCACCAGCATGGTCCGGTTGCTGGCATCGAAGAAGAGCGGCCAGGCGAACAGGCAGGCGAGAAACACGACAAACAGGCCCCGGTCCAGGTGGGTGCGGAAGATCCGCTGCTCCTGGCGGTAGTCGGTGAAAAAGTTGCCGGTGGCAAAAAAACGGTTGGCGCTCATGGGTTACACCCGTTCGATTTCATGGGTCCCGAACAGCCCATGGGGCTTGAAGAGCAGGATGACCAGCAGGATGATGTACGGCAGCACGTCGGCGGTGCCGTTGAGCCCCCAGTTGCCGTCCAGGTAACCGGCGGCGAACTGCTGGATCAGCCCCATGATGATGCCGGCCACCACCGCCCCGATGATGGAGTCCAGCCCCCCCAGAATCACCACGGGAAAGACGGTGATGCCGAAGGCCCCCAGGGTCTCGAAGTTGAGCCCGGTGATGTTGCCGATGATGGTCCCGGCGGCGGCGGCGCTCAAGCCGGCCATGGCCCAGGCCAGGCCGAAGACCCGCGGTACCGAAATGCCCACCGACATGGCGGCAAACTGGTCGTCGGACACCGCCCGCATGCTGATGCCGATGGTGGAGCGCTTGAAAAACCAGGAGAAGGCCCCGATGAGAAGGGCGGTGATGACCACCCCCACCATCTGGGTCCAGGAGATGGACACCCCGCCGAGACTGATGGGCGTGGTGGGCAGAAACTCGGGAAACGAGTAGTTCAGCGAGCCGAAGGGGGTCAGGTAGATGACGCCGTTGAGAATCGACATCAGGCCGATGGTGACCATGATCACCGAGATGATCGGCTCGCCGATGAGCCGCCGCAGGAAAATGCGCTCGACGCTCATGGCCAGAAAAAAGGTGATGACCATGCTGGCGACGAACGAGATGTAGATGGGCAGGCCGGCGAAGACCGTCAGGGCATAGACGATGAAGGCCCCCCCGGCGATGATCTGCCCGTGGGCGATGTTGAGCACCCGGCTGGACTTGTAGACCAGCACGAAACCCAGGGCCGAAAGGGCGTAGATCGACCCCACCACGATGCCGCTGATGACAAGTTGCAGAAAATAGGTCATGGGAATCCTGCTTTTGGTGCCGTAATTCCGGTAATCGGGCTTTCAATTGTATTTGCGACTAAAATTGAAACTGGAAACCTGGAGGTATCGACGTTTGTATTCTTTTCCCCGAATGGCAACGCCGGCAAAGTCTTTCCGACGGGCCGAAACCGTCCGACATGCCTGACAAGCCAGACTCGATCCGCCCCAAAAACGACGCGCCCCGCCCCAGTTTCAAGTTTCAATTCTCACCCTCCTCCCACGCCAGCGTGTAAAACGGCATGTTGGTGCGCACCGTGGTAACCTGCCCGTCCTGGTAGCGAAACTCGGCCTCCACCTCGCGGACGTCGATGGTCTCGTCGTAGAGCGTCTCGTAGAGCAGGTGGTACTTCTCGCGCACGAACTTGCGCCGGATCTTGCCCGTCTTGGTGAGCTCGCCGTCGTCCATGTCCAGCAGCTTATAGAGGATGGCAAAGCGCCGGATGCGAAAATGTGGCTTTTCCACGCTCCGGTTGAAGGCCTCCACCTCGCCCCGGATCAGCTTGGCCACCTCGGGCTTGAGCGACAGGTCCATGTAAGTGGTGAACGACAGCCCCCGGTCCTCGGCCCACTTGCCCACGATGATCGGATCGATGTTGATCAGGGCCGCCACGTAGTCGCGCTGGTCTCCGAAAATTACCGCCTCCTTGATATAGGGGCTGAATTTTAGTTTGTTTTCCAGGAACATGGGGCTGAACATCTCGCCAGCGCGGGTATGCATCACGTCGCTGACCCGATCGATGACCACCAGGTGGCCGTCGCTGTCGAGAAACCCCGCATCGCCCGAATGCAGCCATCCGCCCTCCAGCAGTTCCTCGGTCTTGTCGGGCAGCTTGTAGTAGCCCTTGCACACCGAGGGCGAGCGCGAGAGGATCTCGCCGGTGTCACTGATGCGGCACTCGGTGCCGGGCAGGGGTTTGCCCACCGTGTCGGGCCGGATGTCCCCGTCGCGGTGCATGTAGGCGATGCCGGTGATCTCGGTCTGGCCGTAGATCTGTTTCAGGTTCACGCCCATGGCCTGGTAGAAGGTGAACAGGTCCGGCCCCAGGGCCGCCCCCCCGGTGTAGGCCCGGCGCAAGCGCAGAAAACCGATCTGGTTGATCAGGGGACGGAACACGAGCTGATCGCCGATCCAGGCCTTGAGCCGTAGCCCCGGCGGCATGGGCTGGCCGCTCATGCGGTACCTGGCCGCCCGTTGCCCCACCCGGCTGAAATAGTTGTAGCAAGCCCGGTTGAGCCAATGGGCATCGTCGATCTTGAGCCAGATCTGGCTGCGGATGGTCTCGTAGATCCGGGGAGCGCCGAAGATGAAGTGGGGCCCGATCTCCTTGAGGTCTTCCATGGTCGTTTCCACCGACTCGGGAAAATTGACGGTGATTCCGGTGGCCATGGCGACCCCGAAGGTATTCATCTGCTCACCGATCCAAGCAAAGGGCAGAAACGAGAGGTATTCGTCGGTATCGGCCAGCCGGTCCACCTTGGTGATCTGGACCCCCATGTTGATGTAGTTGCGGTGGCACATCATGGCGCCCTTGGGCAGCCCGGTGGTACCGGAGGTCAAACACAGGAAGCAGACGTCGTCCGGCCGGCCCCGGTCGATGCTGGCCTCGATGTGCTGCCCATCGGTGGTCAGCGCCTCCCGGCCCAGCGCCAGGAGACGATCGAAGTCCATGAACCACTCGTCGGCCCGGTAGCTGCGCATCCCCCGAGGGTCCTCGTAAATGACGCGCTTCACCCCGGGAATCCGGTCCCGCACCTCCACCAGCTTGTCCACCTGCTCCTGGTCGTTGCAAAAGACCACGCTGACGTCCAGGTAGTTGAGAATGTCGGCGATCTCGTCCGGCAGGCTTGTCTGGTAGATCCCGGCACCAATCCCGCCGGCGGCCATGGTCCCCACCGCCATGAAGATCAGTTCGGGAATGTTGTCGCCGATGAGAGCCAGCTTCATTTCCCGCTGAAAACCGATGCGCGCCAAGCCGGCGGCCACCTCCTGCACCTTCCGGTAATACTCGCGCCAGGTGTAGGAGTTCCAGATGCCGAACTCCTTTTCCCGCAGGGCGACCTTGTCGGGGCTCTGGGCCACGCGCCAGCGCAGCAACTGCGGGATGGTCAGATCGAGGAGGTGGTCGTTGTCTTGCATACGCTGTCCCGTTTCAATCCTCGCCGATGTAAGCGTCGATGACCTTTCGATCGGCGGCCACTTCCCTGGGGCTGCCGGCCCCGATGAGCTCGCCGAAATCGAGCACGTACACCTGGTCGCTGATGTCCATCACCACCCCCAAATCGTGCTCCACCAACACCACCGTGATCTCGCGCTCCTTCTGGATGTCGAGGATGAAGCGCACCATGTCTTCCTTTTCCTCGATGTTCATTCCGGCCATCGGTTCGTCGAGTAGCAGCAGCCGGGGCCCCAGGGTCAGGGCCCGCGCCACTTCCACCCGCTTTTGAATGCCGTAGCTGAGGCTGCCTACGGCCCGCTTACGATAGGCCTCCAGCTCCATGAAATCGATGACGCCTTCGACAAAGGCGCGGTTTTCCGCCTCCAGCCGGGCCGCCTTGCCCCAGTGCACCAAGGCGTGAAAAAAACTGTAGGTCAGGTGACGATGACGCGCCAGCATCAGGTTGTCCAGCACCGACAACCCGCCGAAGAGCTCCAGGTTCTGAAAGGCGCGGGCGATTCCCTTCTTGGTGACCTGATGGGGCGAAGCCCGGGTCAGGCGTTCCTCGCCATAGTAAATTTCGCCGCTGCTGGGGTGGTAAAAGCCGGAGATGCAGTTGAGCAGGCTGGTCTTGCCGGCCCCGTTGGGCCCGATGATGGAAGTGATCAGCCCCGGCCGGATTTCCAGGTTGACCTGCGTCAGGGCGTTGAGCCCGCCGAAAGTGAGGGTCACATCTGCTACGAACAAGGTGTTCATGGAGGTGTCGGCAATTTTGGCCACCCGGTGGGGCCAAGAGCTGTGAATTGAATTCATTTTTCAATTATTATTAAAGAGATGAATAGCAATGATTTTTTTGTTTAGTCAAGCTTAATTTTGCAAAAGCCCCTGGGCCGCCCCCCATCCCCACTGCCCCAACCGCCCCCGCCCCCTGCCGCCAAAGGGGTT
>DQXI01000185.1:0-17500 GCA_011042305.1 Desulfobacteraceae bacterium | reverse complement strand
GGTAGCTTTCCGCCTTGATCATCCGGTTGACGGAAAAGTGCCGGCCGATGTCTCGCAGAAACTCGATGTAGCCCAACGACACGAGCCAGTCGGCATTGTTGCGCAACAGGGCCCGGTCCTCGTCGAAGCAGATGAAGCGGGCCAACTGGGCCTTGATGGCATCGGCGTTGGCGCGCACCGTTTCGGCGGTCAGGATCTGGCGCATCTCGGTTTTTCCACTGGGATCGCCCACCAGGCCGGTGCCACCGCCAACCAGGGCGATGGGCCGATGGCCGCAGCGCTGCATATGGGCCAGTGCCATCACGGGGATCAGGTGGCCGATATGCAGGCTGGGGGCCGTGGGATCGAAACCGACGTAGCAGGTCCGCTGCCCACTGCCGAGCCAATCGTACAGTTCCCGCTCGTGGGTCTTTGCCTCGACAAATCCTCTTTCTTCCAAAATTTCCAGAACATGGGCCATGGTACACACCTTCAGGCTATTTGTTGGCGAACTCGATCGCCCGGGTTTCACGGATCACCAACACCTTGATCTGTCCCGGAAACGTCAGGTTTTCTTCAATTTTCCTGGCGATATCACGGCTGAGCAGCACCGCTTCCTCGTCGGTCACCTGTTCGCTTTCCACCATGACCCGCAGTTCGCGTCCCGCCTGGATGGCAAAGGTGTTCGACACGCCACGGAAGCTGTTGGCAATCGCTTCCAACTCTTCGAGACGCTTGATGTAGTTTTCCAGCATCTCCTTGCGGGCGCCGGGCCTGGCGCCGGACAGGCCGTCGGCCGCCTGCACCAGGTAAGCGTAGACCGAGTTGGGGGGCACATCCTCGTGGTGGGCGGCAATGGCGTGGATCACCTTCGGCGCCTCTCCGTACTTCTTGGCGAGCCTGGAGCCGATGAGGGCGTGGGGTCCTTCCACCTCGTGGTCCACGGCTTTTCCCAAATCATGGAGCAAGCCCATGCGACGCGCCAGCTTCTGGTTGAGCCCCAGCTCGGCGGCCATGATCCCGGCCAGGAAGCCGACCTCCACTGAATGCTGCAGGACGTTTTGGGCATAGCTGGTCCGATACTTCAGCCGGCCCAGGTACATGATCAGCTCGGGGTGAATGCCGTGCACGCCCAGGTCGAAGGCCGCCTGCTCACCGGCCTCCTTGATGGTCTTGTCCACCTCGGCCGTCACTTTTTTGACCACGTCCTCGATGCGGGCCGGGTGGATCCGGCCGTCGGTGATCAATTTCATCAGGGATAGCCGCGCCACCTCCCGCCGCACCGGGTTGAACCCCGAGAGGATCACCGCCTCGGGGGTATCGTCGATGATCAGGTCAATGCCGGTAGCCGCCTCCAGGGCACGGATATTGCGCCCCTCGCGACCGATGATGCGCCCTTTCATCTCGTCGCTGGGAAGCGGCACCACCGACACGGTGCGCTCGGCCACGAAATCGCCCGCGTAGCGCTGGATGGCCATGGCGATGATCTTCTTGGCCCGCTTGTCCGACTCTTCACGGGCCTCGGTCTCGATGCGCTTGACCAGCTTGGCGCCTTCGTAGCGGGCGTCGTTCTCCATCGCACGAATCAGCAGCTCCTTGGCCTGTTCCGCCGTCAAGCCGGAGATGGTTTCAAGTTGCTGTTTCTGCTCGGCGATCAGGGCATGGTAGCGCTGCTCTTCCTTGGCGATCTCCTGCTCCCGTTGCACGACGCCCTTTTCGCGCCGGGCAAGTTCGACCTCCCGCTGCTCGACCTGCTCGGTACGTCGCTCGATATGCTCTTCTTTCTGCGCCAAGCGCCGGTCTCTTTGTTCGAGACCGGCGCGGATCTCCTTGGCCTCGGCCTCAAAATCGCTCTTCATGCGAAACAGCCGGTCCTTGGCCTCCAGTTCGGCTTCGCGCACAAGGTTTTCGGCCTGCCGCTGGGCATTGTCTTGAATCCGCCGGGCCTCCTCCTCGGCCTCCTTGATTTTGCCGGCCGCAATGCGTCCCTTGGCCCAGAAGGCGACTCCAAACCCGACCCCAAATCCGACTAATGCCGTCACAACCGCGTAGACATAAGTTGTCATAATTCATCCTCCGGGGCTTGGCCCCTGGTTTATCGGTTCGCCGGCGCCAAGCCCGAACTGGTTTCGGGCGGCATCGACGTTGCAGCGCAAAACAGGCGACAGGAAGACAGAATCGCTGCCGAAGTCCAGGGTTTTCGGAAAGGCTTGGAAGAGGAAGGGCGTTGAGGTCGGTCTACCGCCGGCGCTGGACCGGGCGGTTGGCAGGCTGCATTCGGGCCATTGCCCCCGCGCGTTGCCGTGTTGGACGACTTTTTGAACCGATTGGTCCACACTGGGCGCCTTGTGGCCTCTTTAGGCTTTTCCGGGTATCCGGAACATGCTCACCGAAGCCCTGAAAAGGCACCCGTTCAATGCAATGTTGGGTCAAAAGAACATCTTCCAATCACGCGCACGGCAGGGGCGATGGCCACAAGTGCAAGTCCTCCGGCTGAAACGGCGCCGGTCGGTATCGACGGTTGTCATAAAGCCGCACAAGGTCTGGCGCCCTTGTCGTTGCCCGAGGCCCGGGCATCGGCCAAGCCGGCCAGGGCATTGTCAAGGGTTTGAATCAGCCGGGTCGTCCGCCGGTTCAACTGCTGTTGAAGCGCTTCCCGGTCGGACTTCAACTCGTAATTTTCATTGGCGAAGTTCAAGGCCGCCAGCATCATGACGGTCAGTTTTGACATTTCACTGATTTGACCGGCGTGGCCCGCGGCGATACGCCCCACCTCACCGGCCAACGTTGCGGCCACCGCTTCGGCCTGATGGCCGACCGCATCGGTTTTGAACGTATAGGTTCGACCGAAAAGATCTATGTGCAGCAGCTGATCCAACCGTACTCACTCGTCGCCTTGCAACCGATAGAACCGGACGGATGTCAGCGCGGGTTCACCACCAAGTCCTCGAGCTTGACCAGCAGCCCGTCGATCTTCGAGCGGACCCGCTCACGCTCCGCGTGGTATCTTTGTTCTGCCTCGACCTTGGCCTCAAGCTCCTTTTCCAAGCTTTCAACCTTGTTTTTCAGGGCCGCATTATCGGCCTGAAGGGAACGGCATATTTCTAACAATTGTCCGACCCGCTCCTCAATGGTGTCGAACTGGTCCAAAATGGTTTGCTCTTCCAATGTCGCACCTCGCCTTTTGTCTTTGTATTATCGGTATCTTCCCGTTATGTCAAGCGGTTTTCCAGGTCCCCATCCGCCTCGCACCGCTGCCTGGAAAGCGGCGCGAGGCTTGCCGTTCAACGCAAAAAGAAAGGGCAGGCCATGCATCCGGCATGATCCGCCCTTTCCGTGATTCCTCCCGGTCGGCTGTTGCCAACCGGCTAGCCGCGGCTGCGGCTTTCGACCAGCCTGATCCGGTGCAGCGCCCTTTCCAGCGCTGCGCGGGCGCGCACGTAATCGATTTCTCGCTCCTTGGCGGCGGCCAAAAGTTTTTGGGCCCGCTCCAGGGCACTGCGCGCCCTCTCCACATCGATATCCCGACGCCTTTCCGCCGACTCGGCCAGGACGGTCACCTTGTTGGGCAACGCTTCGGCAAACCCTCCGGAAACGAAAATCAATCTTTCCGTCCCCGAGCTGTCGCGGTAACGCAGAATCCCGGTCTTCAGCGAAGTCATGAAGGGGGTGTGACCGATGAGCACCCCGAATTCCCCTTCACTGCCCGGCGCCATGACAATCTGGGCTTCCTCGTTGACCACTTGCCGTTCCGGGGTCACGACTTCAAGTCGAATATTACCATCCATTTCATTCCCTTCCGCCGATTAGGCTTCGGCTGCCATTTCCTTGGCGGCCTCCAGCACATCCTCAATGCCGCCCTTCATGTAGAACGCCTGCTCGGGAACATCGTCATGCTTGCCCTCGCAGATTTCCTTGAAGGCCCGCACCGTATCGGCCACCTTGACGTACTTGCCCGGCTTGCCGGTGAAGGCCTCGGCCACATGGAAAGGCTGGCTGAGAAAGCGCTGGATCTTGCGCGCCCGTTGCACGGTCAGCTTGTCCTCGTCGGAAAGCTCCTCCATCCCCAGAATCGCGATGATATCCTGCAACTCCTTGTACTTCTGGAGCATCTGCTGCACGGTCCGCGCCGTCTGGTAGTGGTCCTGGCCCAGCACCTGCGGGTCGAGGATCCGCGAGGTGGAGTCCAGCGGGTCCACCGCCGGGTAGATGCCCAGCTCGGCGATCTGGCGGCTCAACACCACGGTACCGTCCAGGTGGGCGAAGGTGGTGGCCGGCGCCGGGTCGGTGAGGTCGTCGGCCGGCACGTAGACGCACTGCACGGCGGTAATCGATCCCTTGGTGGTGGAAGTGATACGCTCCTGCAACTCGCCAAGGTCGACAGCCAGGGTCGGCTGGTATCCCACCGCGGACGGCATGCGTCCCAGGAGCGCCGAAACCTCGGATCCGGCCTGGGTGAAACGGAAGATGTTGTCGATGAAGATCAGCACGTCCTGGCCTTCCTCGTCGCGGAAGTACTCGGCCGCCGTCAGGGCAGAGAGGGCCACCCGGGCACGGGCGCCGGGCGGTTCGGTCATCTGACCGTAAACCAGGGCCGCCTTGGGCAACACCCCCGAGTCCTTCATCTCGTGGTACAGGTCGTTGCCTTCGCGGGTTCGCTCGCCCACCCCGGCAAACACGGAGATGCCGCCGTGCTGCATAGCGATGTTGTGCACCATTTCCATCATGATGACGGTTTTCCCCACGCCGGCACCGCCGAACATCCCCATCTTGCCACCCCGGGGAAACGGCACGAGCAGGTCGATCACCTTGACCCCGGTTTCCAGAACGCGGACCTCCACGTCCTGCTCGGTGAACGCCGGCGCGGTACGGTGGATCGGCATCATTTTTTCCTGGCTCACCGGACCAAGCCCGTCCACCGGACGCCCCACCACGTTGAGCACCCGGCCGAGACCGGCTTCGCCCACCGGCATCATGATCTGCTTGCCGGTATCCTTGACCGGCATGCCGCGCACCAGACCGTCGGTGACGTCCATGGCGATGCAGCGCACCACGTTGTCGCCGAGGTGTTGGGCCACCTCGATAACCAGGTTGTCCGCTTCGTCGCTGATGGTCGGGTTGCTGATCAACAGCGCCGTGTAAATGGTCGGGAGCTTGCCTTGTTCGAACTCCACGTCGACGACCGGCCCCATGACCTGTATGATCTTACCGATGTTCTCTGCCATCGAAGAACCTCCTGTGCCCTGTGTCTAGCTTGAATGAGTATCGATTTAGCCTTTGAGCGCCTCGGCGCCGCCGACAATATCCATCAATTCGGCCGTGATCGCTGCCTGGCGAGCCTTGTTGTAGGCCAACGTCAGACGTTCGATCATATCGTTGCAAGCCTTGGTGGCATTGTCCATCGCCATCATGCGGGCTGCGTGCTCGCTTGTGGATGTCTCCAATAAGGCCTTGTAGAGCTGAACGAAGACATTTCGCGGCAAAAGCGTCCCCAGCAGCTTCGCCGGGCTCGGCTCGCAGATATGCTCGGCCATGTAGGGCGCATCGGCATCTACCGTCGTGGTAATGGCCGGTATCGGCAGCAGCTTTTGCACAACGGGGGTCTGACGCGCCATGGACTCGAACAGGGCGTAGATCACGTAGACCTCGTCGTAGGTCCCGTCCAGGAACAGGTCCACCAGTTGCCGCCCCGTGGTCACGGCGGTGGCAAAGGGGATGCGCCCCCCGACCACGTTGAGGTGCGCCTCTACGATCTCGAAATCGGTCTTGCGCGCCCAATCACGCCCCTTCTTGCCGAAGTTGGTAAAGGAAACGCTGCGTCCCGCCGCCGCTTCTTCGGCGGCGAGCTTCTCGGCGGTTTCGATCAGGTTGAGGTTGAATCCGCCGCACAAGCCGCGGTCCGAGGTACACAACACCACGTGCACGTTGTGCACCTCCTCCCGGGGGATCAACAGCGGGTTGGCCTCGCTGGGAGCCCGGCCGGCCAGGCTCCCCAACACTTCGGCGAACTTTTCCGCGTAAGGGCGAAAGGCATCGGTGGCCTGCTGGCAGCCGCGCAGGCGGCTGGTGGCCACCATGTTCATCGCCTTGGTGATCTGCTTGGTTTTCTTGACTGCGGAGATCTTTAGCTTTACATCCTTGAGTGTCGCCATCCTGATTGCCCTTGTCGCTGAGGTTTAACCGACAGCTGCCTCGGCCGCTTACTTGATGGTATCCTTGAACTCCTCGTCGTACGCGGTGAGCACTTCGTTGGCGAGCTTCTCCAACTCCTCGGTAAACATCTGCTGCTCCTTGATCCCCTGGAACAGCTGCGGGTAACGCTCCTCGATGAACGGGTACAAGCCCGCCTCGTATTTGGCCACCACGTCCAGGGGATACTTGTCCAGGTAGCCGTGGGTGCCGGCAAAGAGGATCATCACCTGCTTTTCCATGGTCAGGGGCTGGTACTGGGGCTGCTTAAGGATTTCCACCAGCCGCTGACCGCGGGTCAGCTGGCGCTGGGTGGCCTTGTCCAAGTCCGAGCCGAAGGCGGCAAAGGCCTCCAGTTCACGGAACTGGGCCATGTCCAGGCGCAGGGTGCCCGCCACCTGCTTCATGGCCTTCACCTGGGCGGCCCCACCGACGCGCGACACCGAGAGCCCGACGTTGATGGCCGGGCGCACGCCGGCGAAAAACAACCCCGGCTCCAGGTAGATCTGGCCGTCGGTGATGGAAATCACGTTGGTGGGAATGTAGGCCGAGACGTCGCCGGCCTGGGTCTCGATGATCGGCAGGGCGGTGAGCGATCCGGCCCCCAACTCGTCGTTGAGCTTGGCGGCCCGCTCCAGCAAGCGCGAATGGTTGTAGAAAATATCGCCCGGGTAGGCTTCACGGCCCGGCGGGCGCCGCAGCAGCAGCGACACCTGGCGGTAGGCGGCGGCCTGCTTGGACAGGTCGTCGTAGATGATCAGGGCGTGCTGCCCCTTGTCCCGGAAATATTCGCCCATGGCGCAGCCGGCGTAGGGCGCAATGTACTGCAGGGTGGCCGGGTCGCTGGCGCAGGCAGAGACGATGGTGGTGTACTCCATGGCGCCGTGCTTTTCCAGAACGGCATGCACCTGCGCCACGGTGGACTTCTTCTGGCCGCAGGCGACGTAGATGCAGAAGACATCCGTCTCCTTCTGGGCCAGGATGGCGTCTATGGCCACGGCGGTCTTGCCGATCTGCCGGTCGCCGATGATCAGCTCCCGCTGACCGCGCCCCACGGGCGTCATGGCATCGACGGCCTTGAGCCCCGTGTAGCAAGGCTCATGGACGCTCTTGCGGGCGATGACGCCCGGGGCCACCATCTCCACGCGCCGGTACTGGTCGGTTTCGATGGGCCCCTTGCCGTCGATGGGTACACCGGTGGCATCCACCACCCGGCCGAGCACCGCCTCGCCCACCGGCACCTGGGCGATGCGTCCGGTTCGCTTAACGATGTCGCCTTCCTTGATGTGGATGTCTTCGCCCATGATGGCGACACCCACGTTGTCCTCTTCCAGGTTGAGCACCAGTCCCAGAATGTTTCCCGGGAACTCCACCAGCTCGAGGGCCATCGCCTTTTCAAGCCCGTAGACGCGGGCGATGCCGTCACCGACCGACAGCACCACGCCGGTTTCGCTCAACTCGACCTTCTTGTCGTAATCGGTAATCTGCTCTTTGATGATCTGGCTTATTTCCTCGGCTCTTAATTCCATCACGCACTCTCACCCCTTTTTAAGGTTTCTCGCATGTTGAGCAACTGGGTCTTGATGCTCCCGTCCAGCACGAGGTCGCCGATGCGGGTGACGATCCCGCCGATCAACGACGGATCCTGGCGGACCTCCAGCACGATATCCTTACCCGTCTTCTCGGACAGGGTGGCACGAATTTTTTCAACCGTCTCCTCGCTGAGGGCCACGGCCGACACCAGCGTCGCCCTCGCCACGCCCTTGAGTTCATCGGCCAGCTTCTCGTAGTACTGGTGAATGGCGCCGATGAACGGGAGACGGCCCTTGTCGAAAAGCAGAATCAGAAAGGACTTCATCACGGGGGCCAGGCCAAGCTTGTCGAGCAGCGCCACCAGCACCTTGCGCCGCCCCTCGGTATGGTAAAGCGGGTTGCACAGGGCCTGCTCGAGGGACTTGCTCCCCTCGAGCAGCTCGGCCACGGCACCCAACTGATTACGGTAAACTTCGGCTTGGCCATCCTCCTTGCCAATCAACATCAGGGCCTTGGCATATCGCCGTGCGATGCGCAGATTCTTCACGATGCCACCACCTTGGCTAAGTATTCATCGATGAGACGGTCCTGGTCCTCCGCTGTCATCCGCTCCTTGAGCCGGCTCTCCGCCTTCTGCAGCGCCTTCTCGATGACTTCTGCCTGCAGCCGCTCCCGGGCGGACTTCATTTCGAACTCGATGTTGCGCTTGGCCTGTTCTTCGAGCTTTTGGGCGGCCACCTTGGCCTCCTCGATGATGCGGGCCCTCGCCTCCTTGCCCTGCCGCTCGTATTCGGCCGCGATCTGGCCCGCCTCCTGGTCGAGCCGGGCAATCTTCTCGTTGTAGGCGGCCAGTTCCTTTTCAGCGGCCTGCTTGCGGGCTTCGAGGTCCTTGAGCTGATTTTCGATCTCCTCGATGCGGGCCTTCAGGGCCTTGCTCGCCGGCTTGCGCAACAAAAAATAAAGGCCACCGGCCAGCACCACGAAGTTCAGGACGCGCTGGGTATCGGTGGCCACCCATCCCTTGGCTTCTGCTTCCCCGTGGCCGGCATCTCCGGATGCCAGCAACGGCGCGGCTTGGAAAACCAGCAGGCCGAGTACCAGCACCAGAAGCCGCCATTGCTTGCGACGATCAACCGACATGCGCCTCATCAAACCGTCCTCCCCAAAATCTTTTGTCCGATCGCATCCGCGAACGCGTCAAGCTCTTGCTCCAGCTGCGCCCGCACTCCGGCCACCTCGGCCGCCAGCTTCTCCCGCACCGCCGCCAGTTCAGCCTGGGCCTTTTCGTTGATCTCGGCGATAATCCGCTTCTCCTCCGTTTCGGCTTCGGCCAGCAAGGCCTCTTTCTGCTTCAGGCCCCGCACCCGCGCTTCGCGGATGCCGTTGGCAAACGCCTCATCCTTTTCCCGGGCCGCCTCGCTGAGCGCTTCGATGCTCTGCTTGAGGCCGTCCTCCTTCTCCTGGCGCTGCCGAATGATGTTGCGAATCGGCCGATACAGCACAAGATTGAGAACCCAGATGAGAAACAAGAAATTGACGATCTGGATAAAAACGGATCCATCAACGCTGACCATTGGCGCCCTCCGCTGCTGGATTTCAAGAAAAGCTGTAATATTCTGGGGTGTTAATGCGCGTCTGAAGGCGGCTCTCACCACCTGTTAAACTCGGCGGTCTATATCACCCGACCCCACGGCCTGTCAAAGGTTTTTTAGGACCGGCGAGATCATTCGGCCACGAAGCGGCGCATCCGGATATTGATCAGCAGGCCCACGCAAAGCATGGTGGTGATCAGGGAGGAGCCCCCGTAGCTGACAAACGGCAACGGCACCCCCACCACCGGCATCAATCCCATCACCATTCCAATGTTGATGGCCACATGCCAGAAAATCATGGCCGTCAGCCCCACGGCCAAAATGATGCCGAACGGCTCCCGGCTTTCGGCGGCCACATTCAAGCCCCAAACAATCAACAGCAGAAATACCACTAGCAGCAGCACGCCGCCGGCAAACCCCCACTCTTCGGCCAGCACGGAAAAAATGAAGTCGGTGTGCTGCTCGGGCAGGAAGCGCAACGCGTTCTGGGTTCCCTGGAGAAATCCTTTGCCGGTGAGCATGCCGCTGCCGATGGCGATCTTGCTTTGAATAATGTGGTAGCCGGCGCCCAGGGGATCCCGGTTCGGATCGAGAAAGGTCAGGATGCGCTGCTTCTGGTAACCTTTCAGGAAATGCCACACCACCGGCAGCGCCACGGCGCCGAAGGCCAGGATGCCAATGGTGGTGCGTCGTTCGATCTTGACGAAAAAGGTCATGGAAAGGGCGATGAGCAGCACCAGCATAGCCGTGCCGAGGTCGGGCTGGCGCACGATCAAAACAAACGGCAGCCCGGTAATGGCCATGGGCCAAATCAGCTCCCGCAGCACGAAGCCGCGAGTGGTGACCTCCTTGGCATAGTGGCGCGCCAGCATCAGGGCCACGGTGATCTTGGCCAGCTCGGACGGTTGCACGAACACCGGCCCAAGGGCCAGCCACCGACGAGAGCCGCCGGCCGCCTTGCCCATCAACAGGACCGCCACCAGCATCAGGACGCAAAGGCTGTACAGAACCGGGGTCCAGCGCTCCAGCGTCTTGTAGTTCACCGTAAAGCCGGCGACCATCGCCCCCAGCCCCATCACGTACCAGATCATCTGCTTCAGGTGCAGCCGGGAGGGTGCCGCGGTGGCGTCGGCATTCACCGCGCTGTAGAGCGTGACGACCCCCATGGCGGCCAGCACCAGCGTGGCGGCCAGCAACCCCCAGTGGAAGTTCTTTAACAGTCTGCGGTCGAACATCGTTTGAAGCCGTCCCTGTCGTCGGTTTCGGTTTTCACCACTGCCGCCGGCCGCCGTTGGGGTCGGTGCATCAAGAGGCGCAAGGCGGGGGCGCTCCGGCGCGATTCACTCCGGCGCCTGCCCCGGCTCCGGATCGGCAATGGCCGCCTCGGCGGCCGCGGCCTCCGGGTCCAGGTAAGCCTGGATCACCGCCCGGGCGACCGGGGCCGCGGCGCTCGCGCCGTGTTCGCCGTGCTCCACGATCACCGCCACGGCGATCTTGGGCGCCTGGCTGGGAGCGTAGGCGACAAACCAGGCATGGTCCTTGAGGTAATCGGCCACCTCTGCCTTGCGGTCCGCCTCCCCCTTGCGGCCGAACACCTGGGCCGTTCCGGTCTTGCCGCTGATGTCAATGCCTGCCAAGCGGATCCCCCGGGCCGTCCCGCGATCGCCTTGCACCACCTGCCACAACCCTTCCTGGATCAAGGCCAGGTGCCGGGCGCTGACGGCGATTCGGCCTTTGACCACCGCCCCCCCCTGCTCGATGATGCGCCCGTCGGCGCTTTCCACGGCGCGCACCAGCTGCGGCTGGTAGAGCGTGCCGCCGTTGCCGATGGCGGCGATCATCATGGCCATCTGCATCGGGGTCACCAGATTGTAGCTCTGCCCGATGGCCACCGAAAGATTCTCCCCTCCCTGCCAGGCGACGCCGAAACGGCTCTTTTTCCATGCCGCGGTGGGGATCAGCCCGGCATCCTCGTGGTCCAGCCCCACTTCCGTCCGGCTGCCCAGGCCGCAACTGCGGGCGTAACGGGCCAGCCGGTCGACGCCGAGCTTGATGCCCAAATGGTAGAAAAACACGTCGCATGACTGGCTGATGGCCTCCACCACGTCCAGGCGGCCGTGCCCCCCGCGTTTCCAGCAGCGATAGGAGCGGTTGCCGTAGCGCAGCCGCCCTGGGCAGAAAAACCGGGATTGGGCGTCGATCACGCCCTCTTCGAGCCCCGCCATGGCCGTGACGATCTTGTAGGTGGAGGCCGGCGGGTAGGTGGCCTGAATGGCCTTGTTTTCCATGGGGTGGTGGGGGTTTTCCACCAGGGCCTGCCAGTCCTGGCGGTTGATGCCGCCGACAAAGGCATTGGGATCGAAGCCGGGCCGGCTGGCCAGCACCAGCACCTCGCCGTTGTCCGGGTCCACCGCCACCACTGCGCCAGCATTGTCGCCCAGGCTCCGCTCGGCCACGGCCTGGAGTTGCTGATCGATGGTCAGCACCACGTTGTGGCCCGGCACGGCATCGACGGTCTGCAGAACCCGGATCACCTGGCCGCGGGCGTCCACCTCCACCTGCCGGCCGCCCGGCTCCCCCCGCAAGAGATGTTCGCAGGTCTTTTCGATGCCGAACTTGCCGATGTAATCCCCCCCCCGGCATCCCGGGTAACGCCCGCCGGCCAGTTCCTCGGCACTGATTTCTCCCATGTAACCGAGCAGGTGGCTGGCGCTGTCCCCGTGGACATACCGCCGCAGGGCCTTGACCTCCACCATCACCCCGGGCAAATCCCAGCGGCGCGCCTCCACGGCGGCCAACAGGTCGCGGTCGATGTCGGAGTGCAGCACCACCGGCCGATAGCCGGATCGGGCCCGTTCCGCGGTTTGCTTGAGGGCTTCAAGGTCCAGGCCAACACTGGCGGCCAGACGTTTCAGGGTAGACGCCACCGGCTTGGCATCGCGCGGCACCATCACCAGGTTGAACGACGGCCGGTTGTCCACCAACAAACGGCGCTGGCGGTCAAGGATCTGGCCTCGGGGCGGATCGATGCCCTGAAGCCGGATGCAGTTGTTCTCCGAGAGGCGGCGGTACTCCTCGCCCTGGACCACTTGGAGCTGAAAGAGGCGCAACCCGAGAATCACGAACGCCACCAGAACGATGAGTAGCGCCCCGTTGAGCCGCCGACGGTACCAATCGGCATCGGCAGATTTTAGGTAGTGCTTCGCCAAGGATAGATTGAACCTGTTCGACCGTCGGTTTGCTTGCCAACCCTGGGCCACCCCGGCCTTCAGGCGTCGGAACCGGCGGGCCCCGTTGCTATTCGCGCACCGCCCGCCGGGCTTGGGCCTGCCGCTGGTAGTGTGCCAGGCGCCTCTGCAGCACGCTGAGCCCTGCCACCATCAGCGGACCGATCAGCATGGTCCAGGCCGCCTGCCAGACCACGGTCTCAAGGGCCTGCCGCAGCGCCGGCGCCTCTTTTCCCAGCAGGACGGGAATGGCCACCAGGACCAGATTTTCCACCAGCACCGCCCCCGCCATGGCCAGCGGCAGCATGAAGGTGCCGGCCACCTGCAGGAAGCCGATGAGCCAGTACACCAGGGCCCAAATCCAGAAATAGGCGGTGACGTAATACCCCGGCGGCGCCCCCGAGAGGCTGTCCACCGCCAGCCCGATGAACAGCACCGCCGGCAACCCGTCGCGCAGCCGCAGCTGCAGGCCGAAAAAGAGCACCATCGGCACCAGCAGATCCAAACCGCCGGTCCAGATGCCCACCATGGGCAGAACGCTCGTTTGCAGAACGATCAAAGACATCCCCATCAGCAGGAAAACCAGGAGCGTCACTGAAAAACCTCCGGTTCCGGCCGCCGGGGATCGATCACCACCAGGACCTCTTCCAGGGTTTGAAAATCCACCACGGGCGTGACAGCGACTTCCTGGAAAATGGCGGCCGACGGGCGGTCAACGGCCGCCACGCGGCCGACGGGCAGCCCCTTCGGATAGACGCCGTCGAGCCCCGAGGAGATAAGGATGTCGCCCGCCTGCACATCGTCCTGGCGCAGCACGTACTTGAAGACGCAACGGTTGTCGGAGGCGCCGGTGACGATGCCCCGGGCCCGACTACGCTGCACCAGGGCGTCCACGGCGTTGTTGGCGTCGATGATCAGCAGAACCTTGGCATGGTGCCGGGCGGCGGCCACCACCTGGCCGGCAATGCCCTCGGGAATGACCACCGGCATCCCTTCAACCACGCCGTCGGCCCGGCCCTTGTCGATGATCACCGACTTGAACCAGGGGGACGGATCCTTGCCCACCACCTCGGCGGGCAGCACCTTCAGCTCGATTGCCTGTTGAAACCGGATCAGGCTCCGCAGGCGTCGATTGGCCCGTTCGATCTCGCTGCACGCGTTGAGCCGCGCCGTGGCCTGTTCCAGGGCCTTTTGCAGGCGGTCGTTTTCACGAGCGGCGGCCACCAGGGCAAAGTAGTGGCGCCAAATGTCGCCGATAAAATCTAAGCCATAGGTGACCGTCGCCTGGATCGGGGCGACAATCACCAGGCCGAAACGGCCAAGGCCATAGTCGGGAACCGGTTTTCGGCTGCTGAGGCTCAACCCGATGATGTTGAGGGCGATCACCAGAATCACCCCGACCACCAGGAGCGTTTTTTTGGAAAACATAGGCGCCGGTCAAACGGGCTCGAAACGCTTCCGCGCAATCGGCTTCGGGTTAGCGGACGGCAGGAGGCTTGGCCTGCGCCCGTGTCGGATTGGCTAGTTGATGGCCACCTGGCGCAGGATGTCCATGCTGTCGATGGCCTGGCCGCTGCCGATGGCCACGGTGGACAGGGGGTCCTCGGTGACCGTGATGGGCAGGCCGCTTTCTTCCATCAGCAGCTTGTCCAGGTTTTTCAGCAGGGCGCCGCCGCCGGTGAGCACGATCCCACGATCGACGATGTCTGCCGCCAGTTCCGGAGGTGTCTGCTCCAGGGCGATCTTCACCGTTTCCACGATGGCATCGATCTGCTCGGAAATCGACATGCGGATTTCCTCGCTGTCGATGGCCAGGATCTTGGGAATTCCCGACACTAGGTCGCGCCCCTTGACTTCGATGGTCTCGATGTTTTCGGAATCCGGATAGGCGTTGCCGATGGCCGTCTTGATGATCTCGGCGGTACGCTCGCCGATGAGCAGGTTGTACTTGCGCTTGATGTACTGCATGATGGCCTCGTCCATCTTGTCGCCGGCCACCCGCAGGCTGCGGCTGTAGACGATGCCCGCCAGGGAGATCACCGCTACCTCGGTGGTGCCCCCGCCGATATCCACCACCATGTTGCAGGTAGGCTCGGTGATGGGCAGTCCGGCGCCGATGGCCGCCGCCATGGGCTCCTCGATGAGAAACACCTCCCGCGCCCCGGCCGACAGGGCCGACTCCTTTACGGCGCGCTTCTCCACCTGGGTGATGCCCGAAGGCACGGCCACGATGATCCGCGGCCGGACAAAGGACCGGCGGTTGTGCACCTTGCGGATAAAGTGCCGCAACATTGCCTCGGTGACCTCGAAGTCGGCGATGACCCCGTCGCGCATGGGCCGGATGGCAACGATGTTGCCCGGGGTGCGCCCGAGCATGGCCTTGGCTTCGGCCCCCACGGCCAGCACCCGGTTCTTGGTCCGGTCGAGCCGCACCGCCACCACGGAAGGTTCGCGCAGCACGATGCCTTTTCCCTTGGCATATACCAAGGTGTTGGCCGTTCCCAGGTCGATGGCCAGATCATTGGAAAACATCCCCAGAATGCTATCCATAAACCCCATTGTATCTCACATTCCTTGATATATGCGCATCACTGGCGCAGTGGGAGGGCCGACATCGCCGGAGCCCGGTTATTCTTTTCGCTCAAAGCCTGATCCGCCAAATTGTTCTAAGGATCTGCTTTGCTAACAGATATGGGGCTTTAAAACAAGGGAAATATCCGCCTCGAGCCCCTCCAGCGCCGCATCGTGAAGCCGCGGGCGAAAGACGCGGATCGCCTCGTTGCTTCGGATCGGATGGACCCGGTTGGTCAACAAGACGACGATATGGCAGCGCACCAGATCCATCCATAAGCTGCCGCCGGTAAACCCCAGGTGCCCCACGGTGAACGGAGAAAAGCGCCCCCCGCAGGCCGGCGTCGGCCCCGAGGGACGATCGAAGCCCATGGGCCGCCGCCCGTCGGCGGGCAAATCGAGAAAGGCGCGCACCCAGCAGGGGGCGAAAACCTCGCCGGTGCCTTGGCCCCGGTAGGCGTCCAAGAGTTCGGCCAGCAGGAGATGCACCGCCGCCGCCGTACCGAAAAGCCCCGCGTGGCCGCAGACCCCGCCCAGGGCGTAGCAGTTGTCGTCGTGGACCCGACCGCGCACCAGCCCCCGCCACGGGCAACGCTCGGTGGCGGCGTAGACGGCCGGAGGAACCGGCCGGGCACCGTCGACAAAATAGAGCGGGGCGATGCCCAGGGGGCGATAGACGCGCTGCGCGACGAACCGATCCAGTCCGACGCCGGCGACCGCCTGGACCAGCCACCCGAGAATCAGGAAGTTCAGATCGCTGTAAACCGTTTGCACGCCGGGCGGGGCCTCCAGGGGCGTCCGGCTCAGGCGCCGCCTGAGCCACGGCCACCGCTCGGCCTCCGGCAGTTGACGCAGGCGCTCGAAATACGGCTCCCAGGCCGGCAGCCCTGAGGTGTGGCGCAGCAGTTGTTCCACCGTCACCTGCGCCGCCGGCTGTCCCCTGAATTCAGGCAGCAGTCGCTGCAGGGGCTCTTGCGGCGCCAACCGGCCGTCGGCCATGAGGCCCATCAGGGCCGGGGCGGTGGCCAAGGCCTTGGTCAGGGAAGCCAGGTCGAAAACGGTATCCACCGTCACCCGCCGCCCGGTGCCCAGGTCGGCCACCCCGTAAGCCCGATGGCAACGGATCTCTCGTCCCCGCGCCGCCAGCAGCACCGCGCCGGGGAAAACTCCGCCGGCCACCGCATCGACCATCAAACGATGGGCTTTATCAAACGGGTCCGGGCCTTTGGTTGTCAACGTCTTCCTGCCATAGGCGCCGTCAAGGGGACACGGTGATTTCAATCGTCGCTAGGGCGGCGTCCAGCCGGGCCGGCAGTCCCAGGGGTAGCGCCAGGTTGCGTGGACCGTGTCCGATGCCGCAGCCGGCGACCACCGGCACGCCCAGGTCCGCCAAAAGATCCTCAAACACCCGCCACAGATCCGCCTCCGACCCGCAGTCGGTAAAATCACCCAGCACCACGGCCCGCACTCCGGCCAAGGTCCCGGCCAGGCGGAACTGGGTCAGCATGCGGTCGATGCGGTAGGGCGCCTCCCCCCGGTCCTCAAGTACCAGGATGCCGCCGTCGAAGCTCGGCGCGAATGGGGTGCCGAGCAGGTGGCACAAAGTGGTGAGGTTTCCGCCGCACAGATAACCGCTGGCTTCGCCGTCCACCAGCACCTGCGCCGATTCCAGGGCCACGGTGATTTCCGGGCCGGCCATCAAGGCGGCGCGCAGGGTCTCCACCGTGGGCGGGTCCGCCTTGGCCAGGCTCGCCACGGTAGGGCCATGAAAGCAGACCAGCCCGGCCCGCCGGCAGACGGCCCAAAGGAGGGCTGAAAGGTCGGAAAAGCCCACCAGGCGCTTGGGGTGGGCGGCCATGCGACCGAAGTCCAGGCGGGAGAGCAGCCGCAGGCTCCCGTAGCCGCCCCGGGCGCAGACGATGCCGGCAATGCTCGCATCATCGAAAGCCGCCATCAGGGCCCGGGCCCTCAGCTCGTCCGCCCCGGCCAAGTAGCCGTTACGCCGGTAGAGCCCCTCGGAGAGCACCGGCTCGAGACCGAATTCTCTCAATAACGCCAGCCCGGGCGCCAAGTCCGCCGCCCGGCAGACCCCGGCCGGGGCCACCACCGCCACCCGGTCGCCCGGTTTAAGCGCCGGCGGGCACACCAATGGAAAATGCGCCATCATGGTTCAGAAGCATACCAAGATCCCCCGTGGAGTCAAAAGGAAACAATCCGGTTGACAGGGCCGGCCAAATTGCTTAGAAGAATCGTCTGTGTCGGGGCGTAGCGCAGCCTGGTAGCGCACTTGAATGGGGTTCAAGGGGTCGGAGGTTCAAATCCTCTCGCCCCGACCAGCAATGCCAATAAAAAGGGACGCTTATAAAAGCGCCCCTTTTTTATTGGGTAAAATGATCAGGCCTGTTTCGG
>DQXI01000018.1 GCA_011042305.1 Desulfobacteraceae bacterium | reverse complement strand
CCGGCGGCCTGCCGGCAGCTCGGATACGAGGCCGGGGAGATGATCGGCATGAACTACCGCCATTACGCCGCCGACGAGGCCAACCGGCAGAAGATCTTCGAGGCCTATACCGGCCTGTTCAAGACCGGAAAACCGGTGAAAGACCTGTGCTGGGACGTCCGGCGCAAGGACGGGCAGCGGCGTACCCTCGAGGTTTCGGTCTCGCTGATCTACGACCGGGAGGGCCGTCCGGTGGGATTTCGCGGTATTTCGCGGGATGTCACCGACCGCGTGAACGCCGAAAAGGAGCGCGACAGGCTCCAGGACCAGCTCATCCATGCCCAGAAGATGGAGTCGGTGGGGCGTCTGGCCGGCGGGGTGGCCCACGATTTCAACAACATGCTCGAGGTGATCCTGGGGCACGCCGAATTGGCTCTGGAACAACTGGCGCCCGGGCATTGGCTCCACGAGCACATCACCGAGATCCACAAGGCCGCCCGGCACTCGGCCGATTTGACCCGGCGCCTGCTCGCCTTTGCCCGCAAGCAGACCATGGTGCCGTCGGTCCTCGACCTCAACCGCACGTTGGAAAACCTGCTCGGCATGCTGCGGCGGCTCATCGGCGAAGATATCGAGCTGGTGTGGAAACCCGCCGACGATCTGTGGCCCGTGTACGTGGATCCAAGCCAGATCGACCAGATTTGCACCAACCTGTGCGTCAATGCCCGGGATGCGATGGCGGAATCCGGGCGACTGGTCATCGAGACGGCCAACGTGGTCCTGGACGCGGACTACTGCGCTCATCACTCCGGCTTTGTCGCCGGCGATTACGTCCAGCTGACGGTAAGCGATGACGGCTGCGGCATGGACCAGGAGGTCCAGGCCCACCTGTTCGAGCCTTTTTTCACCACCAAGGGGGTTGATCGGGGGACGGGCCTGGGGCTGGCCACCGTTTACGGGATCGTCAAACAGAACAACGGAGGCATCAACGTTTACAGCGAGCCGGAGCTCGGCACCACCGTCAGGATTTACCTGCCCCGGCACGCCAGCGGAGAGGCGGCCCAGGCGCCGCCGCGCAAGGCCGCTGAACGGATTGTCAGCGGACGGGAAACGGTGCTGCTGGTGGAAGACGAGCCCACCATCCTCGAGCTCGGAGAGATGATGCTGAAAAAATTCGGCTACCGGGTCCTGAGCGCCGGCAGCGCCCGGGACGCCATCGCCTTGGCCGAAGCCCACCAGGAAAGCATCGACCTGCTGGTCACCGACGTGGTGATGCCCGGGATGAACGGTCGCGAATTGGCCCAGCGCCTGCAAGAGATGCGCCCGGGGCTGAAGTGCCTGTTCATGTCCGGTTACACCGCCGACGTCATCGCCCCTAACGGGGCGCTCGACTCCGGCGTGCATTTCATCCAGAAGCCGTTTTCCGTCCAGTCTCTGGCGGCCAAGGTGCGCGAGGCCCTCGAAGAATAAGCGCCGCCCATCCCTAATCCGCGATCCCGACCGCGAGTCCTTTCAGGTAGCGACCCTCGGGAAAATTCAACGCCACCGGGTGGTCCGGCGCCTGTCCCAGGTCGTGGAGGATCCTGGCGGTGCAGCCGGCGTCCAGGGCCGCGTCGAAGACGATCTTCTGAAACAGGGCCGTATCCACGTGGCCGGAGCACGAGAAGGTGAACAGCGTGCCGCCCGGGTTCAGCAAGCGGAAGGCGAGCAGGTTGATGTCCTTGTAGCCTCTGGCCGCCTTGGAAACCTGGCCGGCGGCGGCGGCGAACTTGGGCGGGTCGAGGATGATCAGATCGAAGCGCCGGCCCTCGTCCCGGTATGCGCGCAGTTGCTTGAAGACATCGGCGCAGACATGAGAGATCTTGGCGGGAGCGAACCCGTTGAGAGGCGCATGGGTCTCGGCCATGGCCAGGGCGTCGGTGGAGGTCTCCAGCTGAATGACGCTTTGCGCTCCCCCCGCCAGGGCCCATAGGCCGAAGGCGCCGGTGTAGGCAAAGGCGTTGAGCACCTTGGCGCCGGCGCTGTAGGCGGCCACCAGGCGCCGGTTTTCGCGCTGGTCGAGGTAGAAGCCGGTCTTGTGGCCGGTGCGCACGTCCACCTGAAACCGCAAGGGGCCCTCGGTGATCTCGATGCATTCGGGGGGCGCGGCCCCCCAGAGCGATCCCACCGACGGGAGCAGCCCCTCCTTGCGGCGGGCCTCGGTGTCCGAGCGCTCGAAAACACCCTGGAGTGGGAATTGGGCCCGGAGGGCGGCGACGATCTCGTTGCGCCAAGCGTCTGCCCCGGCGGACAGGAATTGGCAGACGGCGAAATCGGCGTAGCGGTCCACCACCAAGCCGGGCAGCCCGTCGCTCTCCCCGTTGACGAGGCGCCAGGCGTTGGTCTCCCGCAAATGGGGCAGCCGGCTGCGCCAGGAAATGGCCGACGCCAGCCGGTGCTGGAAGAAGGCGGTGTCGATGACCGTCTGCGGGTCGTGATCCCAGACCCTGACCCGGATCTGGGAGTCCGGGGAATAGGCGCCCACGCCCAGGGGGCGGCCGTCGGAGGCCTGGATCTGCATCGTTTCTCCCCGGCCGGGGCTGCCCACCAGCCGCGCCACGGACCCTGAGAAAACCCAGGGATGGCGCCTGAGGAGGCTGGCTTCCCGTCCCTTCTTGATGATCACGGCGTTCATGACGGCGTTCCTGGAAAATTCAAGCCGGAATGCAGTCGCCGGCGGCTGTTCTTGGGCGATTTTGCCACAAGTCGGACAACGCGGCGGCTTCAGGGGTCAGCAGCCAGTAGGTGATCTGTCCGCTGGCGTCGGGGTGAAAGTCCTGGGCTTCGAGGCGAATCGACAAGGTGGTGGAATTGGGGCAGGTCACCGCAACCCGGTCGGCCACCGGGTCTGCCAGGTCGATGTCCAGCACCGGCTTGGCAAAGGCGTACACCAGGAGACGCTTTTGCGTGATGGCCACCGCGCCGGTGGCGTTTTGCTGGTGCGCCTTGATGCGGCGTCTGCCCTGGCGAAAATTGCGCCAGGCGATGGTCAGCGAAATCCCCTCCACGAGGCACCTGAGGCTTTCACCGGTCAGCCGGTCGCGCTCCCGGCGGGGCAAGCGCCCGATGCGAAAGAGGCGGTAGAGGAGCGTATGGCTCATTGGGGACGAACCCAGCGCGTCTTGGCAGGTTCGCTTTGGACCTGCTGGCACCCTTCGTGCCGCAGAAGCCAGGCTTTGCGCCACAGGCCGCTGGCATACCCGGTCAGATGCCCGTTGGCGCCGATCACCCGGTGGCACGGGACGATGATGGCGAGGGGGTTGCGGGCATTGGCGGCGCCAACGGCGCGCACGGCATTGGGGCGGCCGACCCGCCGGGCGATGTCCTGGTAGGAGACGGCGCAGCCGTAGGGGATTTTCTGCAGCTCCTGCCACACGGCCACCTGGAAGGCCGTTCCATCGAAATACAGCGGCAGATCGAAGCCGTGCCGTTGATCGCGAAAATATCCGTTGAGTTGGCCGGCGGCTTCCTCAAGCAAAGGCGTGGTCCGGCTCAGGCGCCTGGGGTGATCGACGAATTCCGCGGCGCGCAGCGAATTTTCTCCAGCGCACAGCTCCATCATGCCGATGGGGGTGGTGATATATTTGAAGTAGGGACCTTCGCTCAAAAAAATTTCTCTTTGGGTCTTTGGGCCTGATATTTTGGTTTTATTTTCTCACAAAAGCCAAAAGCCGGCAACTTCTATTTGTGAAAACCGGTTGCTGCGAGGTACTCGCCCACCCGGGCCAGGGCGCTGTTGAAGATCCGCGCTGCGGCCATCAGGACGGGCAGGTCGTCGTTGCAGTCGCAAAGGCGGGCCAGGGCGGCCCCGATGATGCGGCCCGGGTCCCCGCCGGATGGGCCGGCGTCGCGCATCGCCGCCAGGTAGAGGTCCAGCCGGTCCTTGAGGGCCTGGAAGTAGTCGATGCGCTGGCCGATGAGCAGGGCGGTGGTCTCGGAGAAACGGCCGGAAAAGTCCTGTACCGCCGCCCAGTAGGCCTCCTGGAGCGGTGCCTTTTGCGGACTGCCGGCCAGCCGATGGTTCAGGCTCCATCCCACGCCGATGATCTTGAGCATCTGCAGCTCGGAGTCGACCCGGGCCAGGTGGGCGGAGCGCTCCGACGGCAGCCGCGCCAGGCACCACTTGATGTCCTGGCGGTCGATGGCGTAGGCGAGCAGGTCCTCGGCGGCCTGGGCCGGTGTGGGCGGACATGGTTGGCAGGAGGCGTTCATCGGGGGCTGTATGAAAAAGCGTTCAGGCGCGAAGCCGGTTGTGGGTCTCAAAATTTTCCACCCGTGCCAGCCCCTCGCGATCCAGACCGGGCAGGCCGATCACTGGCCGGATCTCGCAGACGGCCGCCGACGGCCGTAGCGGTTCGCTGCGCAGGATCCCGAAGAGGGTGAAGTCCCGCCGCGAAGCAGCCATCAGGTCGGTCATTGCCGCATCGCTGCGCAGCTGGATGAGAAACAGGTCCATGGGTTTGCTGTTGGCCCAGAGGGGATGGAACACCAGGCGGCTCACCGTCCTGCGCCAGCCTTCCAGGCGCCATCGGGCCGCCCGCCGGTTGTTGATCACCGCCACCGCTGAAAACTCGAGGTTGGCTCCGCCGTGGGCTAGCACCTGGCGGTTGTAGGCCAGGTAGCGCAGGTTCTGGGTCTCCTCGGGCCACCCGCTGAGAATCAGGATTTCCTTGAGATATCCATGATTCAAGGGAGCGATGCGTGCCAGGGCGCCGAGCAGTTCGTCGATGAAGTCGCCGGTCATGGATAGTTTCCGGGGTGTTGGCGGAAGCCGGGAGTGCTGCAAAACCTCAGCCCGAACGAGAGCAGGTTGCTCTATACAACGTCGACGGCCTCTTGACAAGCCAGCCGGTGAGCGCCCGAGGCGCGGGGGTCAGTCCTCGGCGAGCAACCGGTGGATGGTTTCAGCCCTGAAGCCCCGCGATAGCAGGAAGCGGAAAATCTTGGCGCGACGGCGCAGCGGGTCGCTTTCCCGCTCGAAGTGGGGGCGCCGGCGTTCGTATACCGCCCGGGCCGCCGCCAGCGCCTGCTCTGGATCGTCGTCGACGGCGGTGAGGGCATCGATGGTGCCGCCGTCGATGCCTTTTTCCCGGAGCCTGGCGCGGATGCGGTGCACCCCCAGGCCCCGGCGCCGCAGGGCGCCGGCCATGATCTCGGCGGTGCGCTCGTCGTCGAGATAGCCCAGCCGGCGGCAGCGCGCCACCGCGGCCTGGCAGGTGTCCCGGTCGAACCCCCTGGCGGCCAGCTTGTCGGCCAGTTCCCGGCTGGTGTGATCACGGCGGGCCAGCAGGTTCAAGGCGGCGGCCACGGCCCGCCGCCTCAGGGCGCCGGCATCCACTGAGGACATCCCCGGCGCTCCGCGCTCAGACTGCGGCTTCGCCCATCAACCGGCGCAGCTCGGAGATGGTTCGGGCGTAATCGCTGCTGCCGAAGATGGCCGAGCCGGCCACGAACACATCCGCGCCGGCCGATGCGATGGAGCCGATAGTGTCGGCGTTGACCCCGCCGTCGACCTCGATGAGGGTGTCCAGCCCCCGCTGGTCGATGGTCCGGCGCAGGCGGTGGATCCGTTCCAGGGTGTTGGGGATGAACGATTGTCCGCCGAAGCCGGGGTTGACGCTCATCAGCATCACCACGTCCAGGTCGTCGAGGACCCATTCGAGGGTTTCCAGGGGAGTGGCCGGGTTGAGCACCGCCCCGCACTGGATGCCGGCGTCACGGATGAGCTGGAGGGTGCGGTTGAGATGCAGGCAGGCTTCCACCTGCACGCTGATCAGGTCGGCGCCGGCCTTGACGAAATCGGCGATGTAGCGCTCCGGGGCCGCGATCATCAGGTGGACGTCGAGAAAAAGATCCGTGGAGCGGCGAGCCGCCTCCACCACCAACGGGCCGATGGTGATGTTGGGCACGAAGTGGCCGTCCATCACGTCCACGTGGATCCAGTCGGCGCCGGCGTCGGTGACGGCCTTGATCTCCTCTCCGAGACGGGCGAAATCGGCCGAAAGAATCGACGGGGCGATGCGCTGCGGTGTTTTCAAGGGACGATTCCTTTTTTGCGGCGGCCCGGGGGCCGCATTGTTTGCAGGGCCGAAGGCCGGCGACGTGTCTTTTGCCGGGCCAACACAAGACTGGCCGTCTTATAGTGGATCCGGAGCGGCATTTCAACATCGCCGGTGGCGGGAGGCGTGACGCTGCAGCCGGACCATGAAAAAGCCGTCCATCGGCTCGTCGGCCGGATCTATGCGCACCGTGCCGTCCGAGCGCACCAGGCGGTGGGCCGGGGCCGGCAGGACGGCCTGGGGCGCCTGGATGCCGAAATCCGGCCGCCGGCCGAGGAAAGCGGCGATCACGGCATCGGTTTCCTCCGGTTCGAGAGTGCACACGGCGTAGACGAGAGAGGCCCCGGTCTTGACCTGGTCGGCCAGCACCTCCATCAAAGCCAGCTGGCGCCGTGCGTGGCGCTGAACGTCCTCCGGCCGGCGGCGCCACTTGGCGTCCGGGTTGCGGCCGATGACCCCCAACCCGGAGCAGGGGGCGTCCAGGAGCACGAGGTCGAACCCTTCGCCGACGTCCGGCTGCGGGGACTGGAGCCAGTTGACGGCCAGCGGGCGGACGCCGGAGACCCCCAGGCGACGCATCTCGATGGCCAGATCGGCCAGCTTGCGTGTGTCCCGGTCCGTGGCCCAGATCTCGGCCCGGTTGCCGGCCAGGGCTGCCAGGTGCCCGGTCTTGCCGCCCAGGCCGCAGCAGGCGTCCAGGATCCGCTGGCCCGGTTGGGGCGCCGCCAGCATGCAAACCAGCTGGGCCGCCTCGTCCTGGACCTGGAACCAGCCGGCATCGTAGCCGGGCAGTTGCTGGATCGGCCCCTGGGGTTGGCGGATGACCATCCCGTCCGGCGAGGTGACGGTGGGAGCGGCGTCCATGCCCTCGGTTTGCCAGGCGGCCAGGACCTCGCGGCGGCTGGCCCGAAGGCGGTTGATGCGCAGGGTCAGCGGCGGAATGCGGTTGGCGGCTTGGCAGCGCCGGCGGGCCGTGTCCAGGCCGTCACGCTCTGCCCAGCGGGCCGCCAGCCAGGCGGGAAAGGCCGTTTCCAGGGCCAGGGCTGCCACCGGGTCCCGGGGCAAAGAGGCCAGGACGGTCTCCGTTCCCCGGCGCAGGACGTTGCGCAGCAGGGCGTTAACGAAATTGGCGGCCCGGGGAACCCGATCCTTGGCCAGGTCCACGGCCGTGTGAACGATGGCCGGGGCCGGAATACGGTCGAGGAACAGGAGCTGGAAGAGGGCCAGGCGCAAAATGTTGCGCACCGTCGGGTCCACCTGGCGCCAGGGCCGGGTGGCGAAGCCGGCAGCCACGTGGTCCAGGCGGCTGCGCCAGCGCTGGACGCCGTAGACCAGGGCGAAAACCAGGGCGCGGTCGCGTTGGTCCAGGTGCGGATGGGCGTTGACGGCCGTTTCCATCAAGCGGTCCAGGGTCAGGCGGCTGGTATCGAGGCGGTCGAGCAGGCCCAGGGCGATGGAGCGGGGGTCCCGGGATGGCGGGCGGCAGGAGCCCATCAGCCGAGCACGGTGCCCGGGGCGATGGGGTGCCCCCGCAGAAAGGCGGCTGCCGGCAGGCGCTTGCCCGAGGCGCCCTGCAGCTCGTCGATGCACACGGCGCCGCGGCCGGCCATCACCCGCAGCTCGTCGCTGAACCCCGCCAGCACGGTCCCGGCCGGTGCCTGGCCTTTTTGCGGCACGAGGTGGGCGCGCCATATTTTCAGGCGCTGCCCCTGGCAGAAGGTGAACGCCCCGGGCCAGGGGTTGAGCCCGCGGACCAGGGCCTCGATGGCCTCGGCCGGCCGGGACCAGTCGATGCGGCCGTCGGCCTTGGTCAGCAGCGGGGCGTAGGTGGCGGCCGCCGGATCCTGGGGCCGCGGGGTGAGCGCACCGGCGGCCAGGCGCGCCAGGGTGGTGACCAGCAACCGGGCGCCCATCCGGGCCAGCCGCGCCGAAAGGGTGGCGGCGGTGTCGTCCTCGGCGACAGCCGTGGAGGCTGTCATGAGGATGTCACCGGTGTCCAGCCCCGCGTCCATCAGCATGGTGGTGACGCCGGTCTGGGGTTCGCGGTTGATGATGGCCCAGTTGATGGGCGCCGGACCGCGGTAGCGCGGCAGCAGCGAGGCGTGCACGTTGACGGCGCCACCGGAGGGCATTGCCAGCAGGGTCGGGGGCAGGATCTGGCCATAGGCTACCACGGCGAAAAAATCGGCTTTGGCGGCCGCCAGGTTCGCCGCAAAGGCCGGTTCATCGAGGCGCCCTGGCTGCCAAACCCTCAGCCCAAGGCCCTCGGCGGCGACCTTCACCGGCGGCGGCGTCAGTCGCCGGCCCCGGCCCTTGGGGCGGTCCGGCTGGGTCACCACGGCCTCCAGGTGGTGACCGGCCTTAACCAGGGCGTGCAGGCTGGGAACGGCGAACTCCGGCGTGCCCATGAAAACGATGCGCAAGGGGCTGTTTTTCATGCCGATTGCTTCAACTGCTTGTGGACGCGGCGCTTGTAGAGCTCACGCTTCAGCCGGCTGATGCGGTCGATGAACAGGATGCCGTTGAGATGATCGATCTCGTGCTGCAACACGATGGCGGGAAACCCCTCGGCATCGATACGCACCGACTGGCCGTCCTGGTTGATGCCGGTGACTTCCACCCGCCAGGCCCGGGGCACATCGGCGCGAAAATCCGGCACGCTGAGGCAGCCCTCGTTTTCCGATAACTGTTTCCCCTCGGCCACCACGATTTGGGGGTTGACCAGGGCCTGGGGCTGGCGGGGCGCGTCGGCGCCGGAGACGTCGTAGACGATGATCCGCTGGTCGATGCTCACCTGGGTGGCGGCCAGGCCCACCCCGGGTTCGGCGTACATCGTCTCGGTCATGTCCGCGATGATGCGGCGCACCTCATCGTCGAAATCGGCGACCGGGGCCATGCTCCGGCGCAGGAAGGGATCCGGATAGGTGAGAACAGTCAAAACGCTCATTTGGGATGTCCTGAGGGATGGGCCAAAATTTTAAACAAAGACCTCAAGTTAATCTGATTAGATAAATAATAACAAGATATTGAAAACAATATCCAGGGCCGATTGGGCGCCCCTGGCACGGCGGCCACGGGAAGTCGCTTACCATCCATAGTAATTCATCGGCCATGAATTTCAAACCCGCCGGGCCGTTCTGGCGATGCGGCTCACGCCCACGCCGCTGATCAGGGCTGATCCCAGGCCGATGAGGATGACGGGGAAAATCTGGGTAGCGTGGTTGACCAGGGTGAAGCCGGCCGCCGGACCGGGGGCGATGCCCAGCAGAGAGAGGGCGAAAATGCCGCCGGCCTCCCACAGGCCCCACCAACCGGGCACCGAGGGCAGGGCGATGCAGAAAGCGATCACCACCATCACCGCCGTCATCTGGGTCAGCCCTATCTCGATCTCCGGAAACCCCAGCGACAGGATGTAAAAGGAAACGGCTGTCAGCAGCCAGATGGCCAGCGACAGCCCGATGCAGGCCGCCAGGCGCAGCGGGCGGCCCACCAGGGCCAGGCCGTGAACCGCCTGGTCCACCATGGCGGCCAACGGACGGCTCACCCGCTCGGTGAGCCACTGGCGCCGTTTTGAAGAGAGCCCGGGGATCCACAGCGGCAGGCGGTAGAACAACGCCTTGATCCAGCGTTGCACCATCTCCAGGCGCAACAGGACGACGGCGGCCAGCAGGATCAGGGCCAGGGCGAAAGTGGCGCGGCCGGCCGAGACCACCAGGGCGCCGTCGATGCGATAGCCGGCAAAATCTATGGCTTCAGTCGCCCCCAGGTCCAGGGCGCTCAGCACCCAGGCGAGCAGGGCCAGGATGGTGAGCGTGTCCAGGATCCTTTCGGCCACCACGGTGGACAGCGCCGTGGCAAAGGGGATGGCCTGCTGTCGGCTCAGGATCAGGGGCCGCGCCAGCTCGCCGGGGCGGCCGGGCAAAATGCAGTTGAGCATGAAGCCGATCATCATCGGGTGAAAGGCGCTGGTGAACCCCACCGGAGCCGCCGCCCCGAGAATCACCCGCCAGCGGTGCGCCTTGGCCACCTGGAGACCGGCCACTACCGCCAACGACAAGAAAAGGTAGCGGTAGTCGATCCTGGCCAAGCAGGCGCCCAGCTCGGCGAGGGGGACGTTGCGAAAGGCCAGGTAGAGGGCAGCCAGGGAAACCGCCCCTCCGGCAAGCAGGGGCCAAGCCATCGAGCGGGTGCCGGCGGCTGGCGTTGGTTGAGGGGGCGCTTCTTTCAAAACGGAGGATCCTTGGCGATTGGGGCGGGGCCGTGGGGCCAGGGGCCGGCGCTACGGCAAGTCGTTGGCCAGGATCTGCCTGGCGGTTTGTACGTCTTGTCGAATCTGGTCGGAAAGGGCCTCGAGCCGGTCGAAGCGGATTTCATCGCGGATCCGCCTGATGAAGTTCACCCGGATGTCTCGATTGTAAATATCCCCTTGGAAATCCAGCAAATGCACCTCGACGGTAAACACGTGGTCGTCGAAGGTGGGGCTGTAGCCGATGTTGGCCACCCCGAGATGCCGGGTTTCGCCGATTTGCACCGTCACGGCGTAGACCCCCGTCGGAGGGCACAGCTCGTCCTGCAAGATGATGTTGGCCGTGGGAAACCCGAGCAGGCTGCCCCCGCGCCGCCGGCCGGCCACCACCTTGCCGCGAATCTGGTAGTGGCGGCCGAGCAGATGCCGGGCCCGCTCCATTTCGCCCGCCTGCACCAGCTCCCGGATCTTGGTGGAGGAAATCCGGTCCCTGATGGCCTGGGGCACGCGGACCCAGTCGGCCACGTGTACCTCGAAGCCCAACTCCCGGCCCATCCGCCGGAGCATGTCGATGTTGCCTTCGCGGTTGCGGCCGAAGGTATAGTCCTTGCCGATGACGATGGCCCGCATGCCGATACGGCGTACCAGGATGTCGGAGACGAAGGTGCGCGCGTCGATGGCGGCAAAGGCCCGGGTGAAGGGGACGCAGATGATCACGTCGATGCCGGTGGCGGCGATGAGTTCCAGCTTCTGTGCGTTTACGGTAATCTGGGGCGGATGCCCGTTGGGTTTCAATACCCGCAGCGGATGCGGCTCGAAAGTCATGGCCACCGAGGTGCCGCCCAAGGCGGCCGCCTGTTCGATTACCTGGTGAAACAGGGCCTGGTGACCGATGTGCACCCCGTCGAAGTTCCCGATGGTAAGAACGGCATTTTGGAAAGGTTTTTCTATTTTTTCAATATCTTCGATCAGTACCATGCCATGATGTCCAGCGAGGTTAAACCCGCTTTGAATTTCGGCTTGACAGAGAAAGTAAAAAACTTTAATTAAAGCAACCTCGGCACGAAATCAACGCTTTTTCGTGGTCGCAGGTTGTTTCGTGTGCCGAAGTGGCGGAACTGGTAGACGCGCTAGGTTCAGGGTCTAGTGGATGTACGTCCGTGGGAGTTCGAGTCTCCCCTTCGGCACCAACGCAAAATCAAGGGTTTGGCGAGATTCAGAGTCGCCAAACCCTTTTTTTGTTGGCAGATCAAGCCAATCGGGTGGATCAAGGCTTCGAGTCGTTTCGGAAAAGCCGCGCGACGCGGGCCGCGCCCAGCACCGGGGCCGACTCGGTCAGAATCACCCGCACGGGGACCTTGGCGAGAAAGTCCCGGAAGCGGCCCTTGTCCAGGAAGGCGGCCTCGAATGCGCCGTGTTTGAGTTCCGGCAAGATCTTGGGGGCGATGCCGCCGGCGAGATAAAGGCCTCCGCTGGTGGCGGCGGTCAGGGCCAGGTTGCCGGCGGCGGCCCCGAGGCAGCGCACGAAGCAGGCCATCGCCCGGACGCAGACCGGGTCCTGCCGGGCCATGGCCAGGGATGAGATTTGCGCGGGGGGATCGTCGCTGGCCTCGATGCGCCGGGCCGTCCGCGGATCGGGATGGGTGTCGCCCAGGTGCCGGCGCCACTGGTAGATGCGCTCCAGGCCTGCGCCGGAAAGCACGCTTTCCAGGGAGACGCGGCCGCGCCGGGCCCGGATGTAGCGCCACAGCGACAGGGTTTCCTCATCGAAGGGGGCGAAATCCGCGTGGCCGCCTTCCGAGGCCAGGGGCACCACCTGGCCGCCGTGCCGGATGGCCAGGCCCATTCCCAGACCGGTGCCCGGGGCCATGATGGCGAGGTTGCCGCCCGGTGCCGGGGTTCCGGGGCGTAGCGCCTCGAATTCCTCGGCTGCCAGAAGCGGCAGGGCATGGGCCGTGGCCTCCACGTCGTTGAGCAACCGGCAGCGGCGCCAGCCGAAGCGGCGGGCGAGCAGGTCCGCCGAGAGGGCCCAGGGCAGGTTGGTAAAACGCGACCGGCCGTCGATCACGGGACCGGCCACCGCCAGGCAGGCGGCTTCCACGTTGTGATGCCGCCCCTGGAGAAAGTCCTCGATGATCGCTTCCGGCGAGGGATAGTCGGCGGTGGCCAGGTGCCGGCTGTACGCCGGTCGGGGCCGCCCGGCGCCGGGGGGAAAAAGCGCCAGCTTGGTCTTGGTGCCGCCGATGTCGCCTGCCAGAATCATCGCTTTTGCTTTCTTCCCTCAACGCCCCAAGCGCCGCGCATCGTCTTCCAGCGGGCTTCGCGGCCGTGGGGGTTGACCACGTCTTCGGCTTCGGGCCATCCGCGCCGGGCCCGGGCCGTGTATTTCGATTTCTCGTTGGCCTTCGTGCGGCAGGTTAAGGTGTTCGGCAGGATCATAGCACGCTGCTGAAAAACCACAAACGTGGAAGAAACGGGGGGGCGGCCGGGGAAAATCAATCTTTGGGAATTCCGAATTCATCCCAGCCGTGCAGGCGGTAATAATCGGCGAGCATGGTTTCCATTTCCGCCTCGGTGATCACCTTGCCCGTGTCCGTCAGCGGCTTGTGCAAAAACTTCGGCAGACGGTCGTCGGCGGGGGTCATGCCCTCCTGCAGGTTGAACCGTCGAATCAGGGTGGCCAGGGCCAGTGCCCTTTTCTTGAGCGCTTCCTGTGAGGCATCCAGGCCGGTGACCCGTTCGATGGCTTCCGTCAGGTTTTCCCAGGTGTAGTAGTCGCGGTAGAAGCGGCACAGGATCAGGGTGTCGAAGATGGTCAGGCGGCTTTCAAAATCGAGAAACAGTTCCGCTTTGCCGGCGATTTGGTCCGCCGGGATCATTCCGGAGAGCTCGGGCTTGTAGAAAGTGGACCGCAGGTGGCAGGCGCCGCGGTCCGAAGTGCCGTAGGCCAGGCCCATGCCTTTCAGCGGCCGCGGGTCGTAGCCGGCCGGCTCGAGCCCCTTGACGTGCACGGCGATATCTTGCAAGTCCCAAGTCTTGGCGGCATGGCGGATGCCTTCGGCCAGCACGTCGCCGATGCCCTCGCGCCCGGCGATCTGCTGCAAGAGGCCGGCGATGGCGTCCACATCCCCGTAATCGATGGGGTAGTTCACCCGGCCGCGCCGGGTGGCTTCGATGGTGAAGGCGCACAGGTTGCCGGCGGTGATGGTATCCATTCCCAAGCGGTCGCAGATGTCGTTCAGATGGGCGATCTCGTCGATCCGGTCGATACAGCACAGGCCGCCGAAGGCATAGATCGTCTCGTACTCCGGCCCCTCGATGGTTAACCCGGCGTGGCGCCCCTCTTTCACGGTGCTGAGCCGGCCGCAGGCCATGAAGCACTTGCCGCAGGCGTTGGGCTTGACGCTGCACTGTTCGTGCAGGGCCTCGGCGCTGATCCTCTCCCAGTGCGTGTAGGTCCCTTGCTGCCAGTAGCGGGTGGGAAAGCCGCCGGCGGTATTGAGGATCTTGACCATCATCGGCGTGCCGAAATTCTTGTAGGCCTGGGTGGCCGGGTGGTCCTTGAAATCTTCGAAAAAGTTTTTGGAAAACGTCTTCACGCCGGCGGCGTCGGCCTGGGGGCGCTTGCGGTCGCCGGTAAACAGGATCCCCTTGAGTTTTTTCGAGCCCATGACGGCGCCGGGGCCGGTGCGGCCGGCCGAGCGCCAGCGGTCGTTTTCCACCACGGCGAACCTGACCCGGTTTTCGGCCGCCGGACCGATCACCACCGCGCCCCTGCGACGAAACGCCGGCTTGGCGAAACGCTCCCGAACCGCCGCTTCCGTATCGTAGGTGTCCATGCCCCAGATATCGGCGGCCGGCTGAAAATCGACGCCATCGGGGTGGACCACCAGAATCACGGGGCGCTCGGCGCGCCCCTGGATCACCACGGCGTCGAAGCCGGCGGCGTCGATGGCATCCGGCGTCCTGCCGCCGGCGTACGATTCGCAAAAAAGCCCGGTCTGCGGGGATTTGGTAAAAACCCCGTAGCGGCACGAACCCCAGATCATGCTGTTGCCCAGCGGACCGGTGGCGAATATCAAGGTATTCTCCGGCGCCAGCGGATCGACCCCCGGCGGGTTGAGCTTCATAAGCAACCAGGCCGCCAGCCCCTTGCCCCCCAGGTAGGATTCGAGCACCCGGGCGTCGATGGGTTCGATGGAAAAAGTCTGCCGGGTCAGGTCGATGTGCAAATATCGGCCGTAGAAACCGTTCATGGATCACCTCGGAACGGAAAGGGCCGGGGCCGAACAGTTGGCCTCGGAGACGGATTCCCCGCCGGCGAATCACCCCGGCCGCTGATTCTATTTGGAGACTTCCGCCAGTCCCGCCTCCAGGATCGACAGGCCCTTCTCCAGCTGTTCGTCCTCGATCACGAAGGGCACCAGCACGCGCACCACGTTGCTGTAAGTGCCGCACACCAGGATGATCAGGCCGCGTTCCAGGCAGAAGGCGGCCAGCTTTTTGGCTTCGTCCGCTGCCGGTTGGCGATCTTTTCCCTTGAACAGGGCCAGTCCCCGCATGGCGCCCAGGCCCCGGACCTCCCCCACGATGGGGTACTGCCGGCGGAAGGCTTCGAAGCGCCGGCCGAGCTTTTCCCCAAGGGCCACGGCTTTCCCCAGCATGTCCTCTTCCTCGAAGACCTCCAGCACCGCCAGGGCCGCCGCCGAGGCCACCGGGTTGCCGGAGTAGGTGCCTCCCAGGCCGAACGGATGGACAGCGTCCATGATTTCTTGCCGGCCCACTACGGCGGAAATGGGCATGCCGGCCCCCAAACTTTTGGCCACCGTCATCAGATCGGGCGCTACGTCCCAGTGCTCGATGGCGAACATTTTACCGGTGCGGCCCATGCCGCTCTGGATTTCATCGGCCACGAAGAGGATGCCGTTTTCGCGGCAGATGCCGGCCAGTTGTTGAAAATAGCCCTCAGGGGGGGCAATGAAGCCGCCCTCGCCCTGCACCGGTTCGGCCACCACGCAGGCCACCGCCTCGGGATTGACGTGCTTGAGAAAGAAGTCTTTCAATTTTTCCGGGCCCACGACGTCGCCGAAGGGCATCCGGTATACCTCGGGGGCAAAGGGGCCGAAACCGAACTTGTAGGGCTTGACCTTGCTCGTCATGGTCATGGTCAGCAAGGTCCGGCCGTGGTAGGCGTTTTCAAAAACGATCACCGCCGGTCGCTTGGTGTAATAGCGGGCGATCTTGACGGCGTTTTCCACCGCTTCGGCGCCGCTGTTCAGAAAGAGGGCCTTCTTGGGAAAGTCTCCCGGGGTCACCCGGCAGAGCTTTTCGGCCAGCTTGATGCCTACCTCGTAGGGGTTGACCATAAAACAGGTGTGGTGAAACTTTTCCGCCTGATCCCGGATGGCGGCGACCACCTTCGGGTGGCAGTGGCCGATGTTCATCACCCCGATGCCGCCGCCGAAATCAATGAATTCCCGCCCGTCCACATCTCGTACGATGGCTCCTCGGGCGGACGCCACGTGCACGGCGGTGGCGCTGGCCAAGCCGGCGGAAAGAACTGTGGATCTGCGTTCTTGCAGCGTTTCATTATTGTTTTGGGGGGTCGTCATGGGAAGGGCTCCTTGTGCTGAGGTTGGAACTGATGTCGTGGCGAATTCGGTGTCATCGCATCGCCGGAAAATCTCCACATGTCCTACCGGGCACCGTTTCGGGTTCAGCTTGGAGGGCGCGAAGGCTGGCGGAAAGGCCAACGGACGCTATAACTAAATTAAAAAGCAATTATCATGCCCGTTCAGATTTTATCGCTCAATGGCAGGGTCTGCGGTTTCCCTTGGGCAAAAACGATAGGTAGCGTCCGCTGCCGCCCGCGTAAAAGTTGAAGCCTTTTTTCGGCTCAAGGCATCCCCGTTTTTTATTCCTGCTTGCATAATCAATGCATTCATGCATAATCTTTAAAATCCGAAAATATTTTCCAAGCAAAAAAAGGTTTCATATGATGCCGAAGCGCTCCGAGACGTCCCCGTGCCCGGTGTCCCCGCCGCAGGTCCTCGACTGGCAGGCTTTCAGCCATGCGCTACTCAACGCGACCCACAATGTCATTTTCGTCGTCGATCGGTTTGGTTCCGTCATTGTTTCCAACCAGACGGCTAGTAAGACTTTCGGGGTGAACGCTGGAAGGCGTCTTGGCGCTTTATTGCCGGAATTCTGGCCGACGGTGGCCGGTGCGCTGAAAGACCACCAGTACCGCTCCGGCATTCCACTGGCCCACGCCGGGGCCAGTTTTCTTGCCAGGGTGGGCCCCATTTTTTGGCAAGACGAGATGATCGGGGCGCTGTGCATCCTGGACGATGTGACCGAATTGGAGCAGGTGGAGCAAAAG
This sequence comes from Desulfobacteraceae bacterium, assembly GCA_011042305.1. Classification (GTDB taxonomy): domain Bacteria; phylum Desulfobacterota; class Desulfobacteria; order Desulfobacterales; family UBA2174; genus UBA2174. Next base: position 6,836 of record DQXI01000018.1, on the reverse strand, counting down.
CTCAAAACATACCAAGAGCTTAGTCGGGAGTTGGATGCCATCATCGACGCTTCTACAAACGGGTTGTGGATCTGCGACGGAGAGGCCAATGTGCTACGGCTCAATCCCGCCTCCGAGCGGATCAACAACGTCCGGGCTGAGAAGGTGGTCGGCCGCAACATGAGGGCGCTGGAGTCGGAAGGGTTCATAGATCGTTCGGTCACTCTCCAGGTGATCCAATCCGGCGCCAAGGTCAGCCTTCTCCAGCGGACCCGTGAGAACAGAAAGCTCATGATTTCCGGCACGCCCGTGTTTGATGACCAGGGGCAGATCGTCCGGGTAGTTGTCAACGAGCAGGACATCACCGAGATCGACCAGCTTCGCCAGCAACTGGAAGAACAGGCCGCGATGCGGGATCATTTCCGCCACCAGATGCTGGAAATGCAGTTGGCCGCTTTTGACGCGCACCAAATCGTAGCTCAAAGCCCTAATTTTATCAAAGTGTTAAAGCAGGCGCTGCGAGTAAGCCGAGTCGATTCGACAGTTTTAATACTGGGAGAATCAGGGACGGGCAAAGGAGTCATTGCCGACCTAGTGCACAAGTACTCAGATAGAGCAGACAGGCCTATGTTTGAGCTTAATTGCGGCGCTATCCCGGAATCTTTGGTCGAAAGCGAATTGTTTGGCTATGAAAAAGGAGCATTCACTGGGGCTTCCCAGGCAGGAAAACCAGGGCATCTCGAATTGGCGCACCAGGGGATTTTGTTTTTGGATGAAATCGGTGAATTGCCCCTGTCTGCCCAGGTCAAGTTGCTGCGGTTCCTCGAAGATGGGCAGGTCCGCCGCATCGGTGCGACACGCGCGAAGAAAGTGGATGTGCGTGTTCTGTGTGCCACCAACCGGGATTTGAATGACATGGTGGCCTCGGGCCAGTTCCGCGGCGACCTCTTTTACCGCCTCAACGTGATCCCCCTGCACATTCCGCCGCTTCGCGAGCGGCGGGACTGCATCCTGCCGCTTCTACGATACTACGTCGACCATTTCGTCAAGAAACATCGTCGCGAAGTGCGACTGCGGTTTTCCAGGGCGGCCATCGAGGCGCTGCTCGGCTATTCCTATCCGGGCAATGTGCGCGAATTGATCAACATCTGCGAGCAAATCGCCGTGATGATCGATGGACCTGAGATCCAGATCGAGGATCTGCCCAAGAATGTCCGTGATGACAGGAATGCGTCTCCGCCGGTGCTCTGCGAGCAGGCCATAGGCCAAAAGACCCTTGCCGATATATTAAACGACACGGAACGCAGGGTCTTGATCGAAGCCCGGCAGCGCTTTCGCACCCAGGAGAAAATTGCCGAGGTTCTTGGGGTGAACCAGTCCACCATCGCCCGAAAAATAAAGCGGCACGGATTGGGCTAACAGAATCGATGCAGAAATGCATAATTGTTATCCGCCATTTTCCTTCTTGCTTACACTTGACTCATTCGTAAAAAGTCGGATTTTGAAATTTTCACTACTGTAACCCATTGAAATCATTCAGCTCGAAATCGGGAAAATGGCATTTTTCGGACTTTTTACGAGCTTGTCACACTTGATCTCCTTCGATAGGCGGAAAATAACCCTTTTCCAGTCTTTCTGAGAAAGAATCCAGGGGGTGGTCCAGACATTACGGAAGCATCGGAAACTTGCGGCACGAACCTTGCTTATAAAATCGCACGCGCCAAACAAATTGTATGCCGCCCACTTGTCGAATCACAGATTGTGTATAAATGGTATTCACATAGGCGTCCGAACGCGAAAGGAGGAGGCATCATGCGAAGGTTTCATCCCATCACGGTTTTGATCATTGCATTGCTACTGGTGTTGCCGCAGGCCGCCCTGGCCGAACGGGACTTCTACAAGGTCGGTGTCATTACCTCCCTGTCGGGAGACCTGGCTACGGGAGGTAACGTCACCAAGCGCGGGTATGATCTGTGGGCCCAAACCCTCAATGCGGCCGGCGGCATCGAGATCAACGGCCAGAAGTACAAGGTGGAACTGGTTTACGGCGACGCCCAGTCCAAGCCGGACCAGGGGGCGTCGGCCGCCGAGCGGCTGGCCACCCAGGAAAAGGTGGATTTCGTTCTCGGCCCCTACTCTTCCGGAGTGACTCTGGCGGCGGCGCCGGTCTTGGAAAAATACAAGATCCCCATGATCACCGGATCGGCGGAATCCCCCATGATCTGGCTGCAAAAATTCTACTACACCTTCGGGACCATCCCACCCGTGAACTACACCGGTGCCAGCCCCATCGAAACCTTGATGGCCCTTGACCCGCCGCCCAAAAGCGCCATGATTCTCGGCTCCAACGATACCTTTTCCAAGGCCACGGCCGAGGCATTCAAGGAAGCGGCTGAAAAAGCAGGCATTGAAATCAAGAAATTCAACATTGTCCCGGCGGGACAGGACTTGATGTCCTTTATGTCCTTGGCCAAGGCGCTGAAGCCGGACCTGGTGGCGTTCGGCGGGCATGACGAAGAACTCATCAACCTCGTCAAGGCCCTGTTGCAGATCAACTACACGCCCAAGGCGCTGCTGATGCACTACGGGGTTACCGAACCGGCTTTCGTTGAAGCGCTCGGAAAGAATGCCGAACAGGTATACGGTGCTTCGGTCTGGACCGAAACCGTGCATGCCAAGGGGGAAGACCTTTGGGCCGATGCCGCCGCCTATGCCAAGGATGCCGAAGCGGCTTTCAAGGTGCCAGCCGACTATACCCAGGCCGGTTCAACCGCCGCCGGCATCGCCTTCCAGGCGGCCTTGAGACAGATCAAGGCGGTCCCCCCGCTGGATGAGGCGGAGCGCGAAGCCCTGGTCAAGGCCCTTGAAAAACTCGACATTCAAACCTTTTACGGCCGCGTGAAATTCGCCGAGGAGGGGCAGTACTACCATGCCAATATCGGTCTTTCTCCGCTTACCGTACAGATCCAGGGGGGAAAGCCGGTGATCGTGGGCCCCGAGGCCGAGGCCCAGAGTGCCCCGCAATACCCCATGACCCCATGGGATAAACGGTAACGTCGGCAAACGGAGAGGAAAGGGGATACGTCGGGTTTCGTATCCCCATGCTTTTCCCTGACCAAAGATTCCCATGGAGCACGCAAAGTCATGTTACTGCTGCCGCAGGCACTGGTGGACGGACTTCTCATCGGTGGCATCTACATCACCATCGCCATAGGTTTTTCCCTGGCGTACGGGGTGATGCACATCATCGATTTCGCTGTCGGTGAATGGATCATGCTCGGGGCTTTTCTCGGGCTTTACCTCAGCCAGTGGACTCAAATGGAGCCCTTGCTGTTGCTGCCGGTGGTGTTCATCGTCTTCGGGGTTCTGGGATACCTTTTTCAGCCCGTCATCTATCGCGTCTTGAGTGGCAAAAAGGGCAATCCGCTACTGATGGCCCTCGTTTTCACCTTCGGTCTGGCGATTGCTTTCAAAGGGCTGGGACTGACGGTGTTCGGCTTTTTCAGCCGGTCGATTCCATCCGCCATGGCCGCCAATTCCTTCACCTTCGTCAAGGGGGATTTTTTTGTCACCATACCGGTGATCCGGCTCATCGGACTGGTCTATGCCATCGGGGTGACCCTGGTCTTGTCGTGGATCTTGAAGCGGACGGATTTTGGCCTGGCGATCCAGGCCCTGGCGCAGAACAAGGAGGCCGCCGGCCTGATGGGCATCAGCGCCAAAAAGACCAACTCCTGGGTCTATGGTATTTACGTCGGCATCAGCGCCATGAGCGGGGTGCTGATCGGCTGCATGTTCTCCATTAGCGCCCAAATGGGTAGCAAGTACACCGTGTTATCTTTTTTCGTGGTTGTCCTGGCCGGCATGGGGTTTCTGGCCGGCGTGCCTTGGGCGGCCTTCCTTCTTGGCATGGTGCAGTCCTTTTTCCTGATCTATTTTGATCCGGGATACACGCTCCTGGCCGTGTTCATCATCCTCTATACAGTCCTGCTGATCTCTCCCAAGGGATTGTTCGGGAAAGGAGTCTGATCCATGCGCCGCGGCATATTGGCATTCGGGCTGTTCGTTGGCGTTATGGCCCTCGTCCCGGCTTTCGTTCAGAACGCCTTCGTTTTGAGGATCGTGACCGAATTGTTCATGTGGATCGTCCTGGCGATCACTTGGGATGTGATGGCCGGTTATGCCGGTTACCTCAACTTCGGCCACGGCGCCTTTTTCGGTGCCGGTGCCTATGTCACGGCCATCTTGATGATGCGCTACGGCTGGCCTTTTTTCGTTACGCTGCCGGTGGCAGGGCTTTTCGCAGGCGTGGCGGCCTTTCTGGCCGGTATCCCGACCCTGCGTTTGAAGGGAGCCTACTTTGCCATCGCTACCTGGGCCCTGGCCCTGGCCGTCCAGCAGCTGGCCCTGGTGCTGGATATCACCGGCGGTCCAGACGGCATGCGCTTGCCGCCGTTTCTGGACCCCGTTTTCTTTTTTTACCTCATCCTGGCCGTGGCAGTGGCCACTTTTTTGTTGCTCTGGGTCTTGCTGGAGTGGGCTCCCTTCGGGTTGAAACTCAAATCGATCCGGGAGGATGAATCCGGCGCCATGGCGCTCGGGTTGAATCCTGCGCGCATCAAGGTCCAGGCTTTCATCCTGTCTGCGGTTCCCGCCGGTGTGCTCGGTGGCATCTACGCCTTCTGGATTACGTTTATCGATCCGGCCTCGGTGCTGGCTGACATCATCACCGACCAAGCCATGGTAATGGCTGTCTTCGGGGGGCTTGGAACACTTCTCGGCCCGGTTATCGGAGCCATTATCGTTTTTTCTTTCAAAACGATTTTTTGGGCTTACTTATCCGATTACCAGGTGCTGTACCTGATCATTCTCGGCGGGGGTATCGCCCTGACCGTCGTCTTTTTGCCAAACGGCATTTGGGGAACCATTATTGGCCACATTCAAGGCCGAAACGCGCTGCACAAGGGGATGTCTCTCAACATGCCCCCGGGCCGAAGTCCGGTGCAAGGAGCCGATGTAAATGACTGAACCGATTTTGAGAGTCGATGGCATCGTCAAGACTTTTGGCGGCCTGCACGCGGTCAACGATGTTTCCTTTGATGTCGGCAAAGGGATGATTGTGGGGCTGATCGGCCCCAACGGCGCAGGCAAAACGACCATCTTCAATGTCATTAGCGGCTATTACGCTCCTACGCGGGGGAAGGTCTTTTTCAAGGGGAGTGATATCAGCGGGCTGCCTCCTTACAAGCTGGCGAAAATGGGCATCGGGCGTACGTTCCAGGTGGTCAAGCCGTTTCCCGGATTGAGCGTTCTGGAGAATGTGATGGTGGCGGCGCTCTGCAAACACCCTCGAAAACATGACGCCCGTCAGCACGCCTGGGAAATTCTCGAATTTACCGGCCTCGCTTCGCGCGCCGACGATGCGGCGGCAAGCCTCACCTTGCCGGGACGAAAGCGGCTCGAAATCAGCAAGGCCCTGGCCCTGGAACCGGAACTGCTGCTCCTTGACGAGGTGGTGGCGGGGCTGAACCCCACGGAAGCCGACCGGACCATTGAATTGATCCTGAAGCTGCGGGACCAGGGGATCAGCATTCTTGTCGTCGAACACATCATGCGAGTGATCATGAACATCAGCGATCAAGTGGTGGTGCTCAACTTCGGCCAGCAGATTGCACTGGGAAAACCCGTAGAGGTGGCGCGGGATCCGGTGGTCATCGAGGCTTACCTGGGAGAGGAGGCGGCATGACGGTTTTGCAACTGGCTTCCGTTTCCGCCGGGTATGGCGACACCCGGGTGTTGTGGGACGTCGATCTGGAAGTGGAAAAAGGGCGCATCGTCGCCTTGCTGGGCGCCAATGGTGCCGGCAAGACGACGACGCTCAAAACTATCTGCGGCCTACTGCCGGCAACCCAAGGGCGGCTGTACTACAACGGTAATGAGATTACGGGACTGCCGGTGCACGAGATGGTCAATCTAGGCCTTGCGCTGATTCCCGAGGGACGGCAGCTCTTTGGGAAAATGACCGTTGAGGAAAACCTCATCATTGGCTCTTTTTTGAAAAGGGCGAAGGCAAAGCGAGCCAAGAATCTGGCTTGGGTCTACGAGCTTTTCCCCGCCCTGGCGAACCGGAAAAATCAAAGCGCCGAAACCCTGTCCGGTGGCGAACAACAAATGGTGGCCATCGGGCGTGGACTGATGCAAAACCCAGACCTGATCATGTTCGACGAACCAAGTCTCGGGCTGGCGCCGCTTTTGGTGCAGGAGATGTTCCGGGTGATCGAGGAGTTGCATCGGCGTGGGCTCACGATTTTCCTTGTGGAGCAAAATGTCCATCAGACCTTGAGAATCGCCGATTTTTGTTACGTTATTGAAAATGGGCGGATTGTTCAAAAAGGGACGGGAAAAGAGTTGGCCGCCAACGCCTCCATCCGGGAAGCCTACCTGGGGATATGAATGCTCAAATTGACGTAGCCCCGGATCCCCCCTGTGCCATGGTCAAGAATTAAATCTGCGCGCTGAGAAGAATAAAAAAAGGGCGCCGCCTCATCGAAACGAGGCGGCGCCCTTTAAATGTTCGGCGGTAAGCCGATTAGATTACGGTGACATTGGCCGCCGAGGGTCCTTTGGGACCCTCAACGATGTCGAAAGAAACGTTGTCGCCGTCATTGAGTGTCTTGTAGCCGGTGGCGTTGATCCCCGAGTGGTGGACAAACACATCCGGTCCGTCTTCACGCTCGATGAAGCCGAAGCCTTTGCTGGCATTGAACCATTTGACTGTTCCGTTCATGATCACATCCTCCTTTCTTCAAGATTTCAGGATTTCATGCTGGAGGATGTTACATATGCTAATGTATCAT